>JBDTNJ010000543.1:0-18387 GCA_039933825.1 Luteolibacter sp. | reverse complement strand
GCCATTTGCAAACTCCGTCGCATTCGTGAGCCCATCGCCATCAAAATCGCCCAGACCGGTTTGATTTAAGTTTCCAAAATTGGTGATTTCCCATGAGTCTAAAAGACCATCATTATCCATATCAAGGTTTGCGATAGTGAAGCTCGCAGGCAGAGAAGTGGTTTCATTACCGTCGATATCAGTGGTCTTGGCATAGGCGCTGTAAACGCCCAGCGAGAGGCCCGTAAGCGTAGCCGTCCATGGTGAGGCGGTGCGCGTGGATTGCAGCACACCCTGCACATAAAATTCGGTCTTCTGTAGAGTCGCGATTCCTTGCGGATCACTGACCGTAGCGGTGAGCGTGGCGGTTTGTGACACGCCTGAAGTGGCCAATGATGCTGCTAGGGAAACCGTGGGGAAGCCTGGAATCGTTTTCAATTGGGTGACAATCACGGGGAGTTTTTTGAAAGCTGAAGTAGAGGTTGTACCATTTGCTATCTGCCCGGTGGCGTTACTCCCCCAAACATAAATGGTCCCATCTTTGGCAATGGCCGTGCTGAATGCTGGAGACCCGTTGATACCACCAGCAGAGACCTGAGTGATATTTGTTAGGTCTGCGGTATTGCCGGGATTGCGAACCTTCACGGCGTATTTTTTGTCAACTGTGGTGTTATCTCCGAGCGCTCCTGTCGCATTGCTGCCCCATGCCCAGACGTTTCCGGCGTTGTCCAGAGCCAAGGTATGGGCCGCACCCACTGAGACGTGGGTGATTCCCGTCAATTGGCTGTAAACCGAGCCAATCAGCTTTTGCACTTGGACGGGATAGGTGGTTGTTCCAGTGATGGCCCCATTGTCCCCAAGGCGACCCCCGACGCGATTTCCAAATGTCCAGACTGAACCTTGGAGATTAGAATCGCCGGTTTTCCAGCGCACGATAGCCGCAAAATCATCCCCGGTATCCACATCCCACGCGTCGCCTAGTTCCGTGCTGGAATTGAGTTTCACTTTGATGGCGTAGGATTGTGCCGTGCTGCTGCCGATGCCAAGATTCCCACTCGCATTGTTTCCCCAGCCCCAGACCTTTCCCAAGGCTCCTGCTGTTTCGAGCGCGCAAGCCTCGCGCGCAAAAGCAAAGTCCTTGCCAAGAGCGATGTCGCGGATTCCGCTTAAGTCCACCGAGGAGGAAGTTTTCACGCGCCCCGCGAATTTGCGACTGCCAGCAGTGGCCAGCCCATTGCCGAGACGCCCAGAAAGTTGATTGCCCCAAGTTTGGACGAAGCCTCCAGAATCCACAGCGGCGGAAAAATCCAATCCTGCTGCCACTTTCGTGCAACCTGTTAGATAGTCCGTGAGCGAGGCGCTCTTCACTACTTTCAAAGCATACGGAATCGTGGTCGCGGTACTGGAGTTTCCAGATTCACCGAAGGAATTCGCGCCAAAACCCCATACATTCCCTGAGACATCCAGCACCAATCCGTGGTTCGCGCCCGAGCTGATGCGGGTCACATTCGTGATCGAGCTGGTTGATGAATATTTCTCCAACCCGGGAGCTAACACATTCCCTGTTGCCGTCAAGCCATTGGACAATCTGCCTGACGCTTGATTTCCCCAACCATAAACCTGTCCATTCGTTACGAGAGTAAGGAGAGATGAGGAACCAGCCGCTACATCTCCTGTGAGGTCGAACGTCGTCGAGGCGACGGCACTTGAGTCGACTCCATTAAAAGCCTTAGCCTTCAATGTCATATTCTGGGTGACCGCCACGGCCCCGCCGGAAACAACCGATGGATCGTAAACCGTTGGATCGACACCTGTTACGGTATAGCGGATCGTAGCTCCAGAGGTCGAACAGGTGACTGTAACAGAAAATTTTGTGAGGGCCGTGCCGGAAACTGGCAGAAACGTCGGAGTGGCCACCGTCTGCGCTACTGCCAATGGCATGAGACACGGCAGAATCCAACACAGCGGGAATACAATCCGCACCGCGCCATGTAGTAAAATTTTTGAAATATTCATGATTTTTAAGAACTTTTCGTTGTTAAATCACATCTCAAACCATCGCTAATAAATGTTAGCGACGGCTCAAAATTCAATAACAAGTGAACCCTGGATCAAAAGCTCAAAAAGTGTCAATGTACCAAATCAGAAGTGTTTTGGGTAGAATTAGAGGAAATCTTACTGCCATAACGGATTCATTTTTCTTATGGCCGGTTTTGGGACTCAATTTTATCGAAAATAATTTCGTTTGTGACGAATCTGTCACCTTGAACGAGTGCTGCTCGCTCTGAACTCCTGCAACACGCTCATCGGCATGGGTCGCGACACCAAGCAAGGTTATGAGTGGACCAAAGGTAAAATCCAAGGCACAGGTGGCGGCTCGCAGGATTCCAGCGGAGCGCCGGTTTACTGATTCCGGGTCGGCCTACAGTGATTGTCAAAGATTCGGGTTTCGCAAAGCCTGCGCTTCTGCTTGGGTGGAGGCGTGACTTTTGCCAGTAAAATCACCATCGGCCGGATTTGCCTGGTTCCGGTGTATGCGGTATTGGCGTTGCTCTACGGAAATTCCGTTAAAAACAGTAATCCCGTCGAGTCCCTACGGTGGTGGGCCTTGGGCATTTATGTGACTGCGGCTGCGAGCGATGGAGTGGACGGTTGGATCGCCCGCCGCTTCAATCAGCAGTCGGACTTCGGCGCTTTCATCGATCCGATCGCAGATAAGGCCCTTCTCCTAACGGGTGTGATCACGCTTTCCGTCACCGATTGGGGAAAAGACGGCTGGGGACTTCCGCTATGGTTTGCAGCCATTGTAGTGCTGCGAGACTGCATCATCCTCGGCGGCATCAAGGTCCTCTATTGCAACCATCGCCAGGTGAAAATCAACCCGCACTGGACGGGAAAAGTGTGTACCGTCTCACAAATGTTTGCAATCGGCTGGGTCATGCTGAAAGTGTTCGATCTGTCACCGGTCTATCCGTGCATCGTCGCCGCCATCTTCACGATTTGGTCCGGCATAGCTTACATCCGCCAAGGCTGGACAATTCTGCGCGGACGCGCCGTCTAATCGGGCAGTGCGATTTTCTCACCCATGTGGGCCGGCCGGGTCGCGAGGAAATTTACATCGAGCCACATTTTCACACGAGCCCCAATCTCCCGGAGTTTCGTTTTCATGCCCACATAGTTTTCCACATCCTGGGCGTTGAATCCGCAGGCCTGCATACCATTTGCCTTAGCGAGGTAAATGGCCCGTTCGTTTTGAAACCGTTGGCTGATAAACAGGATCGAGTTCACACCGAAAATTTCCTTCGCCCGCACCACTGAATCAAAAGTCCGCAGCCCGGCGTAGTCGCAGACGATCCGGTTCGCCGGGATCCCCCTTTCTACCAGATCCTGCTTCATTTTTTCGGGCTCGTTATAGTAACGGCTTCGATTGTCACCGGATACGATCAATGTTTTGAGTTTACCCTCTTTCCAAACCCTGACAGCTGCATCGATCCGATAGCGGAAATACGGGTTCTCATTGCCATTCACGCGGTCAGTCGTGCCGAAGACCAGTCCTACTTTCGTCTGCGGAACCGCCGAGACATCATCAAACAAACGCCCGCGGGATGCCCAAATCGCAGTGACGTTCGCATAGGCCACCACCGCGCAGAGCAGAATACCCAGCAGAAACAGGGCCCGCACGAACCGCCGGAGCCAGTTCGTTAAACGCGAGGCTAACGACTGCTTCATACGCTTTTTGCCGTTGGAACTTCCACCGTGCGTCGCGGCCAATGCAGCAGGGATTTCATCGTATCCGCAAATCCACCGATGAGGGCATCCTCCGGGGCAAGGACCCGCAAGCGATTCGCTGACTCCACAAAACGCACCTCGGAAAAACGTCCTATCAACTCGCCATCCACTTGCACCGGCAGTTCGCAATCGGCTCGGACAGTGAATTCCTCAGCCTGAAAACAAGTGGTCGAGTCCATCAGATCGATGCCGCCCGTGGCCAGCCCGCGCAGCGAATCCAACACCAGCTTGTAACCCGCCTCCTTATAAACCAGCACATCGAGTTTCGAATCATGGTTGTTCGCATTCCGGAAGAACTTGAATGGCCCGCCGTAGAGCGCACCGTTTCCGGCGAGTACTGCCACACCTTCCTCGCGTCGCCCGTCCGCACAGATCACTTCGATCTTGGGGGGCTTGGCGCTCAGCACCTTCATTCCAGCCAAAAGATAGGCGAGCGGACCCAACATTTTTTTTGATTCCCAAGTTGTCTCTTCGATCACCCGTGCATCAAATCCCACACCCGCCATCTGCACGAAGGGCGAGCCGTTCGCCTCGAACAAATCCACATCCTTCACAAATCCTCGCTCGATGACGAGGAACGCCCGTTCAAGTGAATCGAATGGAATCCCCATCTCCCGCGCGAACACGTTCATCGTCCCCGCTGGCAACACGCCTAGGATTGTTTTCGAGCCCGCCAATCCGCTGACCACTTCATTCAGCGTGCCATCGCCACCGGCAGCAATCACCACGGGTTCACCCTCTTTGGCAAAGCGCGCCGCAAGATCACGGGCCTCACCCGCATGGTTCGTGGCATACATGGCGAAGCGGTTCGCATGATCCATCAGAAAGCGCAGCATCCGCCCACCCTTCTGGCTACGCGCCTTGGGGTTGAAAATCAGCGGGTACCGGTGCGGTTTCTCCATGCCCGATTCTTCACCCATCCCCGCCCTCTTCGCAACTCGATTTCACCCCAAAACCTCGATCAACATGTCCACCGGCAGACCCATCACATTTTCAAAACTCCCGCGGATTTCGGAAATGATCCGCTCGCCATGCTCCTGAATGCCATAGGCCCCCGCCTTATCCAACGGATTGACACGGGCGAAATACTCGTCGATCGCCAGCTCATCTAGCTCGCGGAAAAGCACTTCCGTGAGGTCATGAAAGGAGTTCCGCCCACCTCCTGGATGTATCACACAAACCCCGGTGCAAACCTGATGGGTGCGGCCGGACAAGCGCCGCAACATGCCGCGGGCCTCTGCCAGATCCAAGGGTTTCCCCAGCGGTAGATCATCGATGAAAACCAACGTATCCGCTCCGATCACCGTCGCATCCGGCCTCACCAGCGCTACCGCTTCCGCTTTCAAGCCGGCATTCAACTCGCACAGGACATCCGGCTTGAGTGACGTATCATGGATCTCCTCCGCCGGAGAAACGACGATTTCGAAAACAACCCCAGCCCGTGCTAACAATTCACTGCGACGGGGAGATGAGGAGGCGAGCACGATGGGCATGCGCATCCATGCATCGGAACGCGCCTGTGATCAATCCCAAGTTGCCCCTTTCACTGAGAGGCCGGTCGCGAGTCGCCCTTCTATCAAATTAGTTTTCCAGGAATCTGAGCTTGAAAAAGCATTTGGTATCCGAGGTGGCACCAGACAGGGAGACGGTGCCGCCTGGCTGGGGAAGCCCTTCGTTTCCGGGGACATTCCACAGACTCCAATCCGTGAGATTGGACGATGTCTCAATCCGCACGGATCGGTTCACGGGGGCATAAAAACCCAAGCTGAACTGACCGCCGCTGACCGATAGGGATGCCGCTGGAAAACTCGTGCTCTTGAGCGGATCCGTCGCCGCGAGGAATTCCTCTTGGTTCGTCCTGCCATCGCCATCGGGGTCAGCCGAGGGCTGGCTCGCGGGAGACGTCGCGGAGCCAAGCTTTTCCAACCGCCATGTGTCGTAGGTCTTGCGCGCGGGCAGCCCCTGCTGGATCCACTCGGTGAGCAATGCGATGCCCGCTTGATCCAGCTCATTGCTGCCCAAGGGCGGCATCCGGGTGAAGCCGTTGGTAACGGCCACACGGTTGTAAACGATGGAGTGTGCGATGTCACCGGAGACGACGAGCTTGTTCAGCACGCTCCCGCCATTATTGGAGGCAATGCCGTTGATGAGGGCCGTCTGGTCCAGTGTTAGTTCGCTGCGACCATCCCATGCGGCAGGGGCGGCCGTGCCTCCGGATTTGTGGCAGTAGGCGCAATTCGCCGCCAGATAGGACCGAACACGCGCTTCGGAAGGATAGCCCGATTCGGTGGGTCGCAGATGTCGCGGCAACACGTTGGGCACCTCAGGGGTGTTTGAAAAGTAACCCCCCGTTTTCAGAAGATCGATTTGATTCCCGCTGAAACCGTTGATCGTGTTAGGCAGGTTGATTTGGCGGGTATTCATCGAAAGGGAATGCCCGGCCTGTGGAGTATGACAGATACTGCATTCCGCCCGACTCGGGATGTGCCAACGCTGGGTATAGGGCGAGCCACCGCGGGTTACGTTGATGTCGAAATCCGCGCCTTCATCCGGAGCGAGGATGGCATCGGTGCCAGCATCGTTCCAACGGTAGCTCACGCCGTATGAACCGGAGGTCGTTTTAACTAACAATCGTGTCTCAATACGCTTCGATGGCGTGGGCGAATCGCCCGGCAACGGTGGATTGCTGCGGGATAGCGGCATGTCGAAATGTTTCACCCAGATTTGTCCGTTGGGAAATGTCCAGAGACCATCGCGTGACCAAGTGATTTTTCCAAGGGTATCTGGAATGGAAAACCAGCGGCGTTTGACCGCGTGGTCACTCCAGAAGGGTAGATTCACGGTGTAGGGCAGCAGCCCGGGATTCGGCGAGAGATCCGCTAGATCCGCAAAAAGTCCGGTCGCACCGAGGGTGGTGGGAAAGGTGCTGGATGGTGTGCCGGTGACGAGGCGGCGGATTTTATCACTGCTGAGATTCGCCATAAGCACATCACCATTCGAGGGATCCTTGCCGAATGCCACAATACCACCTTCGCCTGCGATGCGCACCACCGTTGCTGCGGTGGTGCCATTGCGGCGGAGCGTCCAGACGTTTCCTGAGACATAGTCGGCGAAGACATAGGCCCCGATGAGATCGTTGAAACGCGTGCCTTGATAGACAAGGCCACCGGTGATAGAGTTCCCTTGAGTGGTGCCACTGCCGTGAGCGTAATCGTAGATGGGCTCGGTGCCGTAGAGCGTGGCAAAATTGGTAGGAGCTCCTGATTTCGGGCCTGCGATCGTGCCCTCACGATAGGCCCAGCCATAGTTTTTCCCTTTCGTGACGACATCCACTTCCTCGCGCGTGTTGCTGCCGACATCGCCAACCCAGAGCTCGCCAGTCGGTGGATCGAAGCTCATGCGCCACGGGTTGCGCATGCCTACGGTCCAGAATTCCGAACGCACGTATGGCAGGCTACCAGCAGCGATCGCGGTTCCATTAAAACTTCCAGTCCATGCGCCTCCGTTACCGGTATGGACCCACGGATTATCAATCGGGATGCTGTAAGCCGCCTTAAAAACTCCCGAACCGGGCGAGGTTTCGTAGCGCTTCACGGCATTGGTTGCCGGGGTGGATTCCCCGGGATTCGGGTGGGTATTCGGTTCCAGATTTCCTGACTTCTTATCAACATCGATCCGCAAAATTCCGGAGAAAAAATCCTTGGTGATTTTTTGGCTATTCGCTCCCGTGTCGTTCTGGTCGCCCTCGTCGCCAAGTGAGACGTAAAGATAGCCATCGGGCCCAAAGTGAATGTCGCCGCCGTTGTGGTTGCCATAATCATCCACTTGTTCGATCAGGATGAGTTCCGAGGTTGTATCAGCCGCATTCGCATTCCCAGCCTGCACCTTGAATCGCGATACCCGCTCATACGTTTTCAAACTCTTGGTCACTGAGTAAAAGACAAAGAAGTAGCCGTTGCTGGCGTAGTTCGGGTGAAACACCACACCTAACAAACCTTGCTCGCTGCTGGTGCTGATCAATTCGGAACGCGAAGTCAACAAGGCAGCCAGATCCAAAAACGTCGCCGCCGTGGGTGTCACCGCCGTCACATTCGGGATCACGCGCAGCAACCCGCCTTTCTGACAGACGAACAAACGTTGCGACTCTCCCGGCGGCGAGGCGAGGCAGACGGGATCGGTGAACGCCAAGGTACCGAAAGCATCGACTATCTGATAGTCCGTGGCGGGCGGGGCGGAGGGCACATTAAAGCCGGGGCCGGGCAAGCGCAGACTGGATGAGAAATTCACGCTGACCGTGACCGCCGCCGATTGGACTCCGCCACTTACAGCCCGATAAGTGAAAGAATCCGCCGCAGGCGAACCGATGGTCTGCGAATACAGAATCCGACCGTCACTGGTGGCCACGGCAGTTCCGGCGAGAGGTGGGGTCACGACAACGGCCGATGTCGCTCCGGTGTCATTCGCAAGCACTGCGATGCTGGCCTTTTGCCCACGGTGCATCGTGATTTCATCGGGAAGGGCCGTCACCGCCAGGCTCAGGGTATTTCCCAGCAAGATCGCCAATAGCCCAGCGAGAAATCCCCGCCGGTGTAAGGCTCCCAAGTGGGGAAGTTGAAGCTGGAATAAATTCACACGCGGGAAAGTATCGCTTATTTCAAGTGCCGCCAGTTCTTTCTGGTGACAAGACCGCACACGTTGACGAAAGCGATCATGGACAATGTTAGTCGCACACCCACCCCAATAGGGAAGGGGAGATGATTTCCGACGGAGTTGAAAATCACTCGCACTCGATAACCAACAGCGAGACGCCCTGGCGCGGGAGGGTGAAATTCACTGTCGCGGTGCCGTCCTTGAGCGTGACTTTTTTCTCGGGCTCGAGAGAGGCGAGTTTGCCGGCTTGTTCGAGTTCCTTGTATTGGGAATCGGTGGGTTTCTGCGGCTCACCGAGGGCTTTCCACATCGTGAAGGCGTTGCTGTGCGTCTCGTCGATGCGGAACTGGTTCACCTTCGCTTGACCACTGCTGGCTGGCAGGCCGGGGATCGTCAGCGTGACGGCGGCATCTGGGCCGGCGACGTCGTCATCGTGATAATGCCAGACCAGCACGCTCACTTTTTTTCCATCGCGGCTGGCGAGGGCGGAAACATCGGCCTGCTGGCGGACTCCATTTTTCACGATGTCATCGAGCGGGATGGCGGCGTCGCTGGTGGTGGTCAGTCGGTCGCCGGACATTTTACTCATCATGCGGAAGACGTTGAGGACCGGGTGATCGATGCCGTTGCTGGCGAGCACACGGAAGCCCGCGAAATACGGCTGATCCTCGAACTCGAACGCCCAGGTCAGCGCGCCTTCCAGATTCACGCCGTGTTTGTCAGCGAGTTCGTATTTCCTAGCAAAACTAGCAGCGGTGTAGCTCGAATACATGGTGCCGTTCCGATAGCCGTTTTGCGGCCCCTGGCAGGCGGCGCATCCTTCCGGATCGGACTCGCCGATAACGATGGGCTTGTTCTTCAATTCGGGAAATTTCGCGATCACGGAAAACGCGCCGTCGATGTCCTTCAACTGGCTGGAAATCCCCATGCGCACGTGGCCGTCCACGAACTTCGGGCTGCCTTTGGCGTGGAATGATAGAAGGTCGATCGGCGTGCCTTGTTTCCCGGTCACCGCGTTCGTTCCCGAGACGCAGTGTTTGAGGAAATTCTCCAGTTTGCCTCCTCCCGGACCGCCCGCGATTTCCGGGCCGCCGATGCGCGCCGTCGGCAGGGCGCGGCGCACGCCTTCCACGGAATAGTCGTAGAGCTTGTAAAATTCCTCCTGCGTGCCGTGCCAGTAGCCGATGTTCGGCTCGTTCCAAAGCTCCCACCACCAGGTCTCCACCTCCTCGCGGCCGTATTTCTCCACGCAGTGTTTCGTCCACTGATAGCAGAGCTCGCTCCATTTCACGTAGTCCTTCGGCGGATAGGCCCAGCCCAGATAGATCGTGTCGTATTTCGCCTCGGGCGTCCAATGGTGCTGATAGGGATCCGGGTGCACGGACAGGGCCTGAGGCATGAATCCGAGCTGCACATACGGCCGCACGCCGCGCTCTAGATAGGTGTCGAAGATGCGGTCCGTGATCGTCCAGTCGTAGATCGGTTTCCCATCGGCGTCCTCGGTGTAGGCGTTGGTGCTGCCCCATTTCAGGGCGGGCGTGCCATCGCCGGTGGTCAGCATATTGTGCGCGCGGAAATAGACGCCTTTGGGTTTCATCTCGCCCAGCTCGGCGATGAGTTTTTTCCCGTCCTTCATGTAAGCGTAGTTCGGCTCGTCCGCACCGAAGTAACGCCAGATCGGCGTGAGAGGGCCGAGCGGCTTCGCCGCGTCCACGCGGATGTTCACGGGAAACGGTTTGGCGTCTTGGGAGAAAACAGCGGTGGTGCCTGCGAGGCAGAGCGTGGCGAGTGACGGAAGGAATCGGGACATGGGTTTGGGAATCGGGGTTTCCGAAAGCAGAAGAAGCAACCTACGGAAATCCTATGCGCATTCCAACACCAGAATCTTGCACGTCTGCGACAATTTCTTGCACGAATCCGCTATTGGGCGCTCAACCTGCGTCCACACAACGCTCCCTCCGTGTGCCCGTCCACCGCATTCAATAGTGCCGTTGGCTCGGCCTCGGTCGCGGCCAATCTCATTCCGGCTGCCGGCGAATCGGTTTATTTCGATTTGGCCGTAGCAGTTCCGCAGACTGCAAATGTCCCTTTGGCATTTACGGTCAGCCAACCTGGGTCGGGAGCCACAGGATACGTCATCTTAGGAGATAGCAGGAGTGATCCTTATGCGGGAGGATCACTCATTCACAGTTCTGGACTGACGTTCACCCGGACGGCTGGCACTGATTTGGGTTTTCAAACGTCAGTTACCGCCATTCCGGAACCGGGTACTCCGTTGCTGGTTTCCATTGCGCTGTCAGGCTTGGTGGCGGTGAGGCGGCGATTTGGGTAGAGGTTTGGTCCTGCTCGCTCCATTCCACCCATTTGTGATATGGGTCAGATGATTTCATGGTTCGATGGTTCTTGGACCTACCGAAGAACAGGCAGGAATGCCTGTGTCACGCTTCCGCTGCCTTGGCGATCTGCAGGAGCTTCGCCTCTCCTAAATGCGGGCCGAGGATCTGGAGGCCGACGGGGAGGTTTTTTCCATCGTCGGATAGAACGATGCCGCAGGGGACGGAGATGCCGGGGATGCCGGCGAGGTTGGCGGCGATGGTGAAGATGTCGGAGAGGTATTCCTGGAGGGGATCGGCTCCGGCGGCACCGATTTTCCGGGCGGGGCTGGGGACAACGGGGGAGAGGATGGCGTCCACTTGTTGGAAGGCGTTCTCGAAGTCGCGGCGGATGAGGGTGCGGACTTTTTGGGCGCGGCTGTAGTAAGCGTCGTAGTAGCCGGAGGAGAGGACGTAGGTGCCGAGGATGATGCGGCGTTTCACTTCGGGACCGAAGCCTTGCTCGCGGGACTTTTTGTAAAGATCGAGGATGTCGGCCGGGCTGGCGGCGCGGTGGCCGTAGCGGATACCATCGAAGCGGGAGAGGTTAGACGAGGCCTCGGCCGGGGCGATGACGTAATAGGTGGCAACGGCGTATTCGGTGTGAGGGAGGGAAATTTCTACCAGCTCGGCTCCTTGGGAAGCGAGGGATTGGATGGCTCTTTCGACTTGGGCGCGGACGCCGGGGTCGATGCCGTCGCCGAAGTATTCTTTCGGGATGCCGAGTTTCATGCCTTTCACGCCGTCGTTGAGGGTGGCGAGATAATCGGGCACCGGAACATCGAGGCTGGTGGAATCCGCGGGGTCAAAACCGGCGATGGCTTGGAGGATGAGCGCGGCATCTTCCACGGACTGCGTGAGCGGGCCGATTTGGTCGAGCGATGAGGCGAAGGCGACAAGTCCATATCGGGAAACGCGGCCGTAGGAAGGCTTCAGCCCGACGACCCCGCAATGCGAGGCGGGCTGGCGGATGGAGCCGCCAGTGTCGGAGCCGAGTGCGGCGATGGCAGTCTTGTCAGCGACGGCGGCGGCGGAACCACCGGACGAACCACCGGCGATGCGGGAATGATCGTGGGGGTTGCTGGTTTTTCCAAGGGCTGAATTTTCAGTGGAGGAGCCCATCGCGAATTCGTCCTGATTCATCCGGCCGAAGGGAATAGCCCCAGCGGCGCGGAGTTTCTTGATCACCGTTGCATCGTAGGGGGCGATGTAGTTTTCGAGAAACTTCGAGCCGCAGGTGCAAGGCTGGCCGAGGACGTTCATGTTGTCCTTGATGGCAATCGGGATGCCGCCGAGAGGAAGTGATAGATCGGCGTTCGCGGCTTCGGCAAGGGCGGCTTCGAGGTTGTGAGAAAGGTAGGCACCGGTGGCTCCATCGCGGGCGGAAATTTCTCCAGCGAGTTTTTCCAAGATGGCAGCAGGGGTGGTTTCTCCGGCGATGAGTTGCTGGCGGAGTTGGGAAATGGTCATTGCGAGGTAAATGCTGAAAATTTGAAAACTGAAATGCTGAAAAATCAGGCGTCGGTGACGACTTTGGGGACGCGGATCTGCCCTTGGGCTTGGTCCGGGGCGTTTTGGAGGACGGCTTCCAGTGTCAGGCTGGTGTGCGGCGTATCTTCGCGCATACGGCCGAAGACGTTGGTGGAATGGGCGGTGGCGTCGATGGCGGAAACGTCAAGCTTTGAGAGGGTTTCCACGTAGCCGAGGATCGCTTCGAGCTGGGGCTGGAATTCCGCGACCTCCGCATCAGAGAGTTCGAGGCGGGCGAGATTGGCGACGTAGCGGACATCGATGTGGCTGTGCGACATGGTCGGAGCGTCTTGAAATGATGGGGGTATTCCAAGTGCCAAGTGCGAGGAATGAGAAAGTTTGAAAAGTTTTTAAAATTCTTTGAACGTATGGAATGATTGAAGGTCTTATCCCTATGAAAGCAGCGAGCAATCGCACTTTCAATGTAAGGGTGTAACAGCACAGTTGTCTGACAATTCCACGGGTGTGGGTGAGGAAGACAATCAAGGCCGCCAGGGAAGGGACTCCCTGGCGGCCATTTTTTTTGGGGAGATGATGCGGGTATCCAATCGGGCCACTGGGTGAAGCCCGCCGCCGTTTTACGATTCGTCAGGCGGGAGCGCGGCAGAGACGAATGTTGCGAGTGGACGGACGAGGTTGGTGGGCAGAGGGAAAACCCGGTCGTAAATGCCGGGGACGATTTCAGTGGACTGGGAATAGGCCTCACGGACCATTTCCATCTTCGCATCTAGGTTGTCGATATAATGAAGCGCAAAGGCCTCCGGAGTGCGGGGAAGCACGGGGGAGCCGAATTCAAACTGGCCGTGGTGGCTGCCGATTAGGTGCAAGAGATGAAGGCGGGTCATCTCCGTGGAGGGCTTGAGCATTTTCCACTCCTCGGATTCCGGTGCCTCCAACAGGTCGTTCCAGAGCTTGTTCACCAGTTCGATACCGAGCGGGATGTGCCCTAACATTTCCCCATGAATGCTGTGGATTTGAGCGAAGCCGTCTTCAGGATAGGAATTTTCCCAAAGTTTGCCGCAGTCGTGAAAAAGGACACCGGCGAGCAGGAGATCGCGGTTTAGCTCCGGATAGACCGGGCAGAGCGCGTTGGCGGAGCGCATCATCTGGGCGACATGTTCAACCAGACCACCCCGGCGCGCGTGGTGATTTTTTCTGGCAGCGGCGGTGCGGCGGAAACGATCTCCCAACTGGGTTAGAAAATGTTCACAAAGATCGTGCAGCCGCGGATCCTCGATGGAATCACAAAGCAGCCGGATCTCGGCAAAGTCCCGGTCCTGCTTTTCCCGCGTTTCCGGGTCACCTGCCAGAAAATCCGCAACGGCTGTTTCATCGATGTGAAACCAGGTGAGGTTGTTCGGGTTCACGCCGTATTGGTTCTGCGTCCACTCAGCTTCGAGGCGGACGATCGCTCCATCAGCCAGCTTCTCGGCGGCTTCGTGCATCGGCGAGTCCGACCAGATTTTCAGTGAAAAATTCCCGGTGGAATCGGCGAAAACCATTTCAAAGTAAGGTTTGCCGCCTTTGGTCGTGCGGGTGGCGCGGGATTGGAACTGGGCGTGAATCGCGGCGTGAACGGGGAGTTCACCGGATTGTTCTTTGACGGCGGCAATGGTAATCGGGCTCACGCGAGTAGAAGTTGATGGTTGGGTGTCGACGGTTGATGGAAAGAGCGGGATTGGCAGGTCGGATTCTGCCTATCAACCCTCAACTTTTCAACCCTCAACTCATTCATGCCTCAGCGCGTCGATCGGGTCGAGCCCGGCTGCCCGGCGGGCGGGCATGAAACCGAAGAGGATGCCGATCGCCGCGGAGAAGACGAACGCGATGATGTTGATCTTCGGATCAAATAGAAAGGGTGCCCCTACGACCTTCGCTAACGACGTGCACAAGCCATAGGCTAGGGCGATGCCGGCCACACCGCCTACGCAGGAAAGTGTTACTGCCTCCACAAGGAACTGCAGAAGGACCTCACGGGCACGTGCTCCGATCGCCAGGCGAATGCCGATCTCCCGCGTCCGCTCGGTCACCGAAACCAACATGATATTCATGATTCCGATTCCTCCAACCAAAAGGCTCACTCCCGCCACCGCGCCTAGCAGCGAAGTCATCACCTTGGTGCTGGAACTGATCACATCAGCGAGTTGCAGGGAATCGAAGACATTGAAATTATCATCCTTATTCGCGGTGATGTTGCGGCGCTCGCGCATGAGCGAACTAACGTCGGCCACAATGTTGGCACCCGGATAGCCCTTCTCTCCTGAAATCATCACCTGATTGAAGTTCCTTCCATTCTGTCGTCCGGTGAGACGACGAAGAATGGTGGTGTAGGGAGTGATTAGATTGTCGTCCAGATCATCGCCAAAACCTCCCTGCCCCTTCACCGCAGTGACACCCACGACTTCGAGCGACATGTTCTTCACCCGGATCTTGCAACCCGTCGGATCGACACTCTCGCCGAAAAGTTGCTTCCTGATGGTTTCCCCGATGACGCAGACCGGCGCTGCCTGCGCGACTTCGGCGTCCGTAAAGAAGCGGCCATACGCGATGCTCCAGTTGGCGATGACGAAATAATTCGCTGTGCTGCCTTGGACATCGAAGTTGTGGGTGTTTTCCTGATAGACCAAGGGCGCATTGCTGGAAATGAACGGTGCCACCGACGCGATTCCGGGGATTTGATCACGGATCGCATGGACATCCGCAAGGCTGAACTGGGGGGCCCCGCCGCCGCCCCAGCCTTGGCCCGGGCGGAGTACAAGCAGGTTACTACCCATTTTGGAAATCTGTTGTTTGACCGTTTCGGTGGCTCCGCGACCGAGGGTGACCATGGTGACCACCGCCGCCACACCGATGACGATACCAATCACCGTTAGAAAAGAGCGGGTCAGATTCCGCCGGATTTCCCGGAGGGCGTTGAAGATCATGGTCGCTCGTGGATTTGTGTGGCCGTGTTCCTAACGGGTGATGATATCGTCGGAAATCAATCCATCCCTGACGTGGATGATTCGGCGGGCGCGGGATGCAACCTCGTCCTCATGGGTGACCATGATGATAGAGATGCCACGGTCGGAGTTAAGGTTTTGGAGCAGGTCCATGATCTCAATGGTCGTTTTCGAATCCAGATTTCCCGTGGGTTCATCCGCGAAAAGGGTATCAGGATTAGTAACGATGGCGCGGGCGATGGCGACCCGCTGTTGTTGGCCGCCGGAAAGTTCCGACGGGGAGTTGCGCTCCTTGTCAGGCAGTCCGACGCTGGCCAGCGCGTCCCGAGCCATCTCGTGGCGCACCTTCCTGGAGTAACCCCGATAGAGCAGCGGAAGTTCCACATTCTCGAGGGCGGAGGTGCGGGCGAGCAGATTGAAACCTTGGAAGATGAAACCTAGAGCGTGCCGTCGGAGCAGGGATCGCTGGTCCTTATTGAGGTTTTCCACCTCGATACCTTTGAACTGATAGGATCCGGAAGTGGGAGTATCGAGGCAACCCAGCAGATTCATGAGCGTCGATTTACCGGACCCGCTGGGACCCATGACGGCGACAAATTCCCCCCGGTGAATCAAGAGATCCACCCCGCGAAGCGCCAAGAATGCGGCCTCACCGTTACCGTATTGTTTGGTGAGCCCGCGGAGTTCGATGAGCTTTTCAGCGGTCATTCGGTTTTGGCTGGCTTGATGCTGATGATTAGCGGCGTGTCTGGAGATAGCGAATTGCCCGTAATTTCCGTGAAACGACCATCGGTGATGCCGGGTGTCACATGAATCTCAAAAGGCTCCCCATCCTTCAGCGTCCAGACTTTAGGCTCGGAGTCCGAGGATCCCGGTTTAGGCGGTGGCGCTCCGCGCCAGCGCCTGCCCCCCCCCATGGAAAGGCTCTGGACAAGGGTCCGCTTGGTTTCGTCCGGTTTGCCAATCGAGGCGGCGACGGTTGGATCAAAGCGCAGTGCCGAATTTGGAACCACCAAGATGTCCTGCTTATCCACGATCGCGATGTCCACGGTGGCGGTCATGCCGGGACGAAGGGAAAGATCCTCGTTCGTAACCTCCAACTCGGTGCTGTAGGTCACGACTCCGGTAGATTGTCCTCCATTATTGCTGCCCTCTTTGGCTGAAGTGCCAGTGCCGACAGCCCCGAAGGCCACCTTCTTCACCTTCGCGGTATAGGTCCGCGCGGGCCAAGCATCGACACTGAAAGTGGCGGTCTGACCGACTTCCACTTGTCCGATGTCTGCCTCGGAGACATTCACCAGCAGTTCCATTTTCTTGAGATCCTCGGCGATGGTGAAAAGCGTGGGAGCCGTGAACGAGGCGGCGACGGTCTGGCCGACCTCGATGGAACGGGCGAGCACGACGCCATCGACCGGCGAGCGGATGATCGCTTTTTCAAGGTCGCGCTCAAAAGAACGGACCTCGGCCTCAGCACCAGCAACAGTGGCGTGCGCACTTTCCAGATCCGCGTCAGCCCGCGAAACGGTGGCACGGGAAGTTTCCATGGTGGCCCGCGACGGGGTTTTTCCTCCGCTGAGTTCGAGGAGTTCGTCCTGGCGGGCGAGCGCAGCCTTGCCTTCTGAGAGAGTGGCTTCGGCCTGGCTGACCCGCGCCTTGGCGGCGAGCAGGGAAGCGCGGCTGCGTTCAGTCTGTTGGCTGAGCTTCGAGGTATCCAGTTTTGTCAACGCTTGGCCTTTTTTGACCTGGTCATTGGTATCCACCATGACTTCCTGAGCGGTGCCGGAAAGCTCGCTGCCAATAATGACCTGGTTGGTCGGGGCCAGATTTCCGGCGGCCGTGACAATCAGCGAGATGCGGCCAACCCTGGCGTTTTCCGTAAGATATTCGGAGGGCCTCGGTCCATCCTGATTTTTAGATAGAAAATACCAAGCGGCTGCGGCGATGAGTGCGATGGCAAGACTGATGAAGATCCATTTTCTCACCGGGCGGGAAGCTCCCCGGCTCACGATGGTGGCGAGATCTTCGGTTGGATTGATAGGTGTCATGAAAATTAAACGATAGGTGAAACGATTTCAAGAGCCAGCCGACCATCCGCCGCCGAGGGCCTTGTAGAGCTGGATATAGGCGTTGGTGCGGTCCGCGCGTGTTGAGAAGAGGCTTGATTCGAGACTTAACAGCGAGCGCTGCGCATCAAGCACAGTTAGGAAATCGATTTCACCGGCCTGATACCGTTGTCTGGCGATCAGGTCCGCCTCACGGGCCGCGGCGGCGGCTTTCTCCAGTGTCTCAAGTCGCTCGGCGGTACGGCGGCAGGCAATGAGCGCGTTTTCTGTTTCCGATAGGGCGGCAAGCACCGTGGAGCGGTAGCCTTGGAAGGACTGTTCCTCGACGGCGCTTTGAGCGGCGATGTTCGCACGAATGCGGCCTGCATCGAAGATCGGACTGGTGATTCCGGCGGCGAGCCCGGCGCTAGACGATTGCGGATTGAACAATTTGCCGGTGGTCAGGGAATTGAGACCAAGCGTTCCCGATAGATTCAGGGAGGGGTAGCGCTCGGCATCGACCGCACGAGTGTTCGCGGCAGCGGCCAATAGCTGATAGCCGGCGACCCGCACGTCGGGACGCTGTCGGATGGTATCAGCGGGGATGCCGATGGCGAGGCTGCGTGGAGGATTCGGGATACCCTTGTTTCCGGCATTGAGAACGCCATCGAGGCTGCCGGGACTTTTACCTGATAGAAACGAGAGCAGGTTGCGGGACTGGGAAATATTCTGCTCCAGCGAGGGAATACCCGCACGAGCTTGTTCGAGACTGCCAAGTGCCTGGCTGGATTCAAGCGCGTCTGCCTCTCCTGCCTGAGTGCGCCAACTGGCGAGCTGTGAGGTTTCCTCGCGGGTTTTCACATTGCGCAGGAGGACTACCATCGCCGCCTCGTTCGCTCGAAGATTGGTGTAGGCGATGGCGATTTCCGATGCGAGCGCGGCTTCCACCGAGTGAAAATTTTCCTCAGTAGCTCCCAAATTGGCAGAAGCGGCTTCCACAGCACTGCGGCGTTTCCCGAAGAGATCGACTTCCCATGACGCATTGAGGCCGGCGGAGTAGGAGGTACTTTCGATCGTCCCTAC
>JBDTNJ010000542.1:0-2728 GCA_039933825.1 Luteolibacter sp. | reverse complement strand
ACCCCACTTGGTGGCCCAACGCATTTTCTCGACTTCTTCCTCGATGGACGAGGCGACGGCGGAGTTGCCGATGTTGGCGTTGATCTTTACGAGGAAATTGCGACCGATGATCATCGGTTCGCATTCCGGGTGGTTCACGTTGAGCGGGATGATGGCGCGGCCGGCGGCGACTTCGCTGCGGACGAACTCGGGCGTGATCTCGGCGGGGATGCGCTGCGGGAAACGCTGGAAGATGTTAGGCGTGTAGGGGCTGCTAGAGAGCTGGGTGGAACCGGCGTGCTGCTTGTCCAGATTGTTGCGGACGATGTCCTCCTTTTGATCGGCGATCTGCGCGCGGCGCATGTTTTCGCGGATGGCGATGAATTCCATCTCGGCGGTGATGATGCCTTGGTCAGCGTAGTATTTCTGGGTGACGGGTTTTCCTGTGGCACGTAAAGGCTGGCGGCGCTCGGCAGTGAGTCCGGGGAACTCGATGAATTTGTTAGCGCGCTCGGATTGCGACGCGTATTCGGCGTGTTTCTCGGTGAGGTAGCCGTTGTCCTGCGGTTGGACCGGGCGGCCGTCGTAGGCTTCGACATCGCCACGGGCGAGGATCCAATCGCGGCGGAGGGCGGGGAGGCCTTGGTCGGAGGTGCCGGTGAAATCCGGATCGCCCCACGGGCCGGAGCAGTCATAGACGCGGACCGGGGCGTTTTTCTCGATGCGGCCGTTGTAGGCTTTAGTGTCGGAGAGGGTGATCTCGCGCATCGGCACGCGGATGGACGGGTGGATCTGGCCCTCGACGTAAACGCGGGTGGAGGCGGGGAGCGGCGCGAGGGAGGCGTCGTGGGTTTCAGGAGCGAGCGCGCCGGTGGTTTCGTCGGTGGAGATCATTTGAAGAGGTTGATGATTGAGAGTGGATGGTTGATAGTTGGGAAGAGAAAGAAGTGCCGAGTGATCAGTGAGCAGGGAAGAGGTGGATGATGGGAATGAAAAAAGCCGTGCGGGTGAGGCACGGCCGGGGAAAGGGAAACTTCGTGGGGTTTCGACTTCCTACGGCGGCATGACCCGCGTCAGGTTCGGAGGGTGTATTCCGCGCGTCGGAAAATCTCGGCTCCATGATCGTGAAGCTCCCCTGTCGTGTGGGAGGAATGTGGCGGGGGATGGGAGAAGTGCCAAGAGCGAAGTTTGCTGAGACAGGATTTGAAAAATCCGAGTATCATGCCGCGATTGCCCCCATGTTCGACCTCAGACGTTCCATTCCGTTATCACAACCCACTGTTTTTCAAAGGATTTATAGGGTTTGAGCGGCGTGGATGGGTGAAATTGAATTTTCATTAAAGAATTTCTTGATTCGCATCGCTGATTCCCCAAGGGTCCGCCCGTGCACGGGGCGTAGCTCAGCCTGGTAGAGCGCCGCGTTTGGGACGCGGATGTCGTCAGTTCGAATCTGGCCGCCCCGACCACTTTCATTCCCATTTTTATGGGTTCGGAAATTTGGTTTCTCCGTCCACTGGTTTTGCTATTTTGGCTGTGGAATTCGACCATCTTCCGGTAATCTCAAGCCGATCAGGTTTCAGGGAGCCTCTTTTGATGGTTTTGCCTTTTCAGAAGTGGGTGGCTGGTTCAATTTCCCCGCCCAACCATGTCCACCGCGATTCCTAATCCAAGTATAGTCATCGGCGGCACGATCGCCATCGATCATGTGAAAACTCCCGAAGCGGAGGCGCAGAATCTGCTCGGTGGGTCAGCCGCTTATGCGGCGCTGGCTTCCTCGTTTTTCAGCCGCCCGGTCAACCTCATTGGTATCATCGGCCATGATTTTCCTGATGCCCATTTGGAAATGTTGGAGGCCCAAGGCGTTTCGCTAGGGGGCGTGGAGCGCTCGGAAAACGAATCCTTCACCTGGTCCGGCGAATATCACTCGAACATGAACGACCGCACCACGCACCGTGTCGGGCTGAACGTGCTGGAAAGTTGGCAGGTCAAAGTGCCGGCGGAATCCTCCAGCTCCGAGATTGTCGTGCTGGCTAACATGTCACCCGACAACCAACTGGAAATGCTAACCCAGTGTGGTGCTTTGAAAGGGACGGACGCAAATGCCTCGAAGCGTTTTATCATCGCGGACACCATGGACCTGTGGATTGAAATCGCCAACGATCGTCTCCATGAAGTGCTGCCACATCTTGATCTCTTCGTCCTCAACGAAGGCGAAGCCCGCGATCTGGCAGGCACCAGCAATCTCGTGAAGGCTGGGAGAATCCTTCTGGAAAAAGGCCCTGGCCACGTCGTCGTGAAACTCGGCGAATTCGGTGCCATGTTGTTTTCCCCAGATGGCGGGATTTTCCGCGCAAGCGCGTATCCGCTCGAACATGTCGCCGATCCCACGGGCGCGGGGGACACATTCCTCGGCGGCATGGCCGGCTTCCTCGCATCCCAGGGACATCCGCCCTACTCCGATGCGATTCTTCGCGAAGCCATTATCAAAGGCTCCATCCTTGCTTCGTTCACCTGCGAAGCGTTCTCGACCCGGAAACTTGAAGGACTAACGGAAGCGGACATCGAAACCCGTCTCCAAGCCTTCCGCGATGTCACGCGTTGGTGACCGGCCGAGTAGGGCACGCCGTTCTATCAAATAGAAAGCCGCCGCAATCGAGCGGCGGCTTTCCTTTAACGGTTTTCCGCATCATGCCCGCCCCCAAGTTAGGGCTGGAGGGCAGTGGTCTATCAGGATTGTAGTTTCTCAACC
>JBDTNJ010000541.1:0-3065 GCA_039933825.1 Luteolibacter sp. | reverse complement strand
GCCAGCACCTCGTCGTTGGTGAGAAGCCCTTTGGTGAAGGCATCCAGCTTCTCCAGATCGCACCCGATCATCAAAGGAGACGAGAGGAGGCACCACATACTGATATGGGTGTATTGCTGGTCGGGCGTTAGGCGCGTGGGATGCGTCTTCGTCCAGCCATTCCCGCCATTTCCCACGCCCACCTCTCCGACCACCAGCATGTCGGGATCGTTCCAATGACCTGGGCCGGCATAGGGCGCCCATTGATCCTGGCTGAAAGCAATTTCGCTGAGGGAGTAATGCCATTCCCGGTCGCCGCCGCTCCAGACATCATAAATATCTCCAGTCGTGCGCCAGCTTTCGGCGATCCGGGAGTAGGCCTCCGCATTCTCCACGGTGCCATTGTTGGAGATGCTGTAGACAATATCTCTGCCCGTCGAGCGGATGGCATTGCTCATCACGGTGGCGTGGGGCAGATCCATCGGCCACCAATCGTATTTGAGGTAATCGATTCCCCATTTCGACCATTCGCGTGCATCGATTTCTGCAAAAGAAACCTTGCCCATGCCCTTCTCCCCCATGCCCTTCACTTTCTTGTTCCATGTGCCATTGGTGTCTTCCGCGCTCCCTCCTGGAAATCCGTCATAGGAGGTGGCCCACGGAGACGAATAAAGCCCAGACTTCAACCCGAGTTGATGAATCTCTTTCACCAGGCCCGGCACATCGGGAAATTTCTCATTTCCCACCAGGGCATGATTGGGGCCGGGCCTCTTTCCCTGCCAGCAGTCGTCCACGTTGATGTAGGTCCATCCGTGCTGACTCAGTCCACTGGAGACCATGGCTTTCGCCATGCGGAGAATCTTGTCTTGAGTGACAGTTTCCGCAAAACAGTTCCAACTGCTCCACCCCATCGCGGGGGTGAGGGCAATCCGATCTCCCACGATGACCTGGAACTTCTTCTCGGCCGCCCCCAGCTTGTTGGTGGCGCGTAGAGTAATGGGGTAGGTCCCCTTTTCCTTCAAGACTCCGGAGATGAATCCGGTATTGGCATCGATGGAAAGCGTGGGGGGCAGGCCGTCCGCAGCAAACGTCATCGGCCGATCACCCGTCGCAGGGACGTTATAAACAACCGGCGATCCCGGACGAACTCCGAAGACGGACGGTCCATTGATCCGTGGCGTCGAAGGAGGCGGCGGAGTCAGCGGGGGCGGCAGGATTTGTGGCGTCACATTTTCGACGTTTCCACCATGTCCAGGAAGCGCGAGAGCCAGCGGGAAGAGGAGATAGAGCAGGAGGTGTTTTTTCATGGAATGTGTTTTGGGTGAAGGTGAGGACGAGAGACTTCGAAGAGAGACTTCCAAGGGACAGGCGCTCTGTTCTGAAACGCCTTTGAGTCTGCTGGTCGTGTTATTCGTGGAGAGGATAGATTTTTAGTTATATAAATTCAAAAGCCGAAAGTGATTCATTCCCGGGATTCTGCGGCATTTTGGCGCGCACTGGCGCGCGCGCGATCGGTCGCGTCGTTGGCTTTCCAATGGAGGAGCGACGAACCCGGGGCATTCGGCAGCGGTGTGTCGGAGAGCAATTTGAGATCCGCGATGTGGAGGTCTTTGTCCCCGTTGTTCGCGGTGATATTGAGGCGGAAATAGCGGTAGCCGGCCGGTCTGGCCAAGGCATACTCCATCTCGTAACAGCGGAGGGGGAATGTCTGGCCGCTCTGCGTGTCGAGCGTGGTCCAGCTCGTGCCATCGTTCGAGCCCTGGAGTTGCCAATCCTTGGGATCGCGCTCCGGTTTGTCCCGGGCGCTAGTGATCGAGTAATGCTTGATCGCAGGCGCGCGGCCGGCACCAAAGCCGTATTGAAGGGCGCCCACGCCGCCGCCGGCAAACCACGTCGTGGCCGAGTTGCTATCGAATGCCTTTTCCACGCCCTCGGTCGCCTTGGTGTCCGTAACCGTTCCCCCGAAGGTGACATTCCACATTGGGGCTCTGGGCGTGGCGACGTCCTCCGGGCAATTCGGACTTTCGCCGGCGGAGTTCACCGCGCTCACGACGTAGGAATAGGTCGTGCCGTTAGTCACCGTCCTATCCATGTAGCTGCTGCCCGTGACGCCCGAGGCGACGCGCGAGTAAGGGCCGCCGCTGGTGGTGGCGCGCTTGACCGTGTAGCTAGTCGCCCCGAAGGACGGCTGCCAACGCAGCGGGACGGCACCATTGCCCGGCGAGGCCAAGAAGGCGGCTGGCGCGGCGGGGGTAACAACCGGCGCGCGACCATCGCCGCCGGTGATCTGGACGTTGCTGAAAGTGGAGGTATTCAGCGTGCCATTGGCGGCCGAGCAGACCACCAGACCGATGTAGATCGTGGCCGGGACGGGAGCATTGATGCGGCCGACATCGGTGGCCGCCCAATTGGTGCCATCGGGAGAAACATAGCCCGTGATGATGTTCCCGATGCGCTCGAGTTTCACCCAATAGCTGGACAAGGATTTGGCGAGCGTTTTGTTGCCGTAGTTGGAGCCGCCATACAGTGCGAGGTTCGGCATGTTTTGCTCGAGATTACCCTCGCCGGTGACGGCCATCCAGGCGCGCGGAGCGCCCTGGCTAAGGCTCGTGCGCATCATCACGCCGGCTCTTGAGTTGGGCTTGGTGTTCTGGACCGACTTGACTTTCGCGATGATGGCGCAGTCGCCGACGATCGCCTTGTAGGTGAAGTGGCAACTGTCGCTCGACTTCCACATGTCAAATCCCCCACCCTGCACCGACCAGACGCCGCCGGAATAGGACGCCCCGCCCGTGGGAGTGGCGGCCCCAATTTCGACGTTGGCGAAGCCCGAGGTGATCGATGCGGTGGCGGGGATCGGCGGCGGCAGCACCGGCGTGGCCACGGAGCGGTCGATCTCCTTGAGGAACATGAAGCTGTCACCTACCGGCATCTGCTGGCGTTGCCGATCCGTGTAGGGAGCCGGGAGGCCCTTGCGAACAACATAGGCACCGTGGATGAGATTGAGCGCCACGTGTCCACCGCCCCAGCCTCGATTGGTGCGATCGGTGAGGTAATAGGCGTCCGTGGTGCCAAAGGGAAGAAAC
>JBDTNJ010000540.1:0-5394 GCA_039933825.1 Luteolibacter sp. | reverse complement strand
CGACAGCCCGGCGGGCCCCTTTGAATTCATCGAAGTTTCCCGACCGAACTGGATGATGGCCCGCGATTGCACTTTGTTCCAAGACGATGATGGTTCCGCCTATTTTATCTACGCGAGTGATGACAATGCGAACCTCGTCATCTGCCGCCTGAGTGAGGACTACCTGAAGCCCACCCGCATTTTAACGAAGGTGTTTCCCGGCCGCTACATGGAGGCTCCCTGTGTTTTCAAACATGAGGGAGTGTACTACCTCATCGCATCTGATTGCACCGCTTGGGACCCTAACGAAGCACGCTCCGCGTTCGCGCACTCGATCATGGGCCAGTGGAGGGAATTTGGAAATCCCTGCCTCGGCGATGGTGCTGAACTCACCTACGGCGCACAGAGCACCTTCGTGCTGCCCGTGGCTGGAAAACCGGGTGCTTTCATCTTCATGGCCGACCAATGGCGGCCGGACAATCTGATCGATTCACGCTATGTCTGGCTGCCGGTATTTTTCCGCCCCGTCATCGGTTACACGGCACCCAGGCCATTCGTGCGCTGGCATGATACCTGGGATCTCTCGGCTTTCGATGGGATGGATTCACTTTCGACATAATGGCGTCCCTAAGATGTGGTTGAATTTCAAAGTTCAAGAGACCATTTAGCTATGAAGGTCGCTTCATCTGCCCATGCATTATCGTGCGTCATTATAAATGATCCATCTTAACCCATCGACTAATATGAAAATCAAGAATCCAAATATGAAAAAAACCCAACAAATCCAACTTATTTCAGCGCCAGCCTCCCGTTCACAGGCTCCGTGGCTGATCACTGCCGCAGCCATTGTCCTCTCTGCTCCATTCGCCTCGGCGGCCGCTAACGATTATTTTTGGAATCCCGATGGCGTGTCCTCGCCCGCTGCCGGCGGCTCGGGCTCTTGGAACACTTCCTCCTTGTTCTGGCGCAACAATACTAACACTGGAACGCTTGTTGCCTATCCATCCACTGGCACGACGAACATTGCCAATTTCGGTGGCACCGCAGGCACCGTCACATTGGCCAGCAGCACCAACTTGCTCGCTAACCAGCTTATTTTCTCAACACCCGGCTATACCATTAATGGGGCAAGTGGATCGAAGATTACCTTAAACGGCACCACGCCCACGATCACAAATGCGGGAGCGACCACGATCAATGCGGTGATTGATGGCACTGCCGGGTTAACAGCTGTCGGTGGCGGCACTACCACGCTTACAGGCTTAAACACCTTCACTGGTGGTATCACCAGTAACCGCGGGCAGAACGTGGTTCTCGATCACACGACCAACGCGTCTGGTGTGGTAGTAACGGGCAACGCTGTGAACTTGGGCACCTCAACGGGGGGCGGGACGCTCACCATCAAAGGTAACTCAGCTGGCACCAGCCTGACGCTCGGCGCCGTCAATTTCTACACCGGCCAGAATACCATCGTGGTGGAAAAAACCGGTGCAGGCGCCACATCGCTCGCATTGGGAACCCTGCAACGCAACACGGCCGGCGTCCTGCTGTTTGACTTGAGCTCAGGTGGCACCGTCACGGCGAACATTCCCGGCGGTAGCCCTGTAAATCTTGTTGATAGTGCCTTGGTTGCTGGCTCGGGTTCCACTTCGTCAGTGGTTGGCTTCGTGCGCTCGGGAACCAATACTTACGATTTCGCCACCGGTTCGTCTGCGGCCAACGGCGCATCGATCACTGCTCTAAGCTCCACCACCGAGTTGGTCACATCGGGCGGTGCGAACACCAACAACTATCGGGTCACAAGCAGCAAGATCATCACCGCAACCACCAATGGTGGCACCATCCGTGTGGACACAACGGCAGCCAGCGGAGGCAACATTACGATCAATGCTGGCCAGAGCTTAATTGCCGGAAAAAACTCCTATGTGTTTGATGGAACGGGCAATTTTGACATCGCTGGTCCCGGCACTTTCAGCGGAAACGCAGGAACGTTTATCCATCAATGGAGCACGGGCACTGTGACAATCGGCAGCAACGTGGGTCTGGCGGCACAGGCTTTTGCCAAGTATGGCTCCGGACTGCTGGTCAACAACTCAACCAGCACCAATCCGAACGCACTTAATATCTTCGGCGGGGTTTACCGCGCAGGCACCGCCGGTGCACTCAGCTCGGGACTTATCAGCCTGGGCACCAGCGGCGTTCTCGAATTGAGGGCCGATTTCACCCGGACACTTGGCAGTTCTGGAGCGAATATCCAATTCCTGAGCGACGGCGGCTTTAGTGCCTCCGGCGGCACCCGCGTAGTGGCTTTCAACGGCACGGGTTCCCCCACGGCACTCACCTGGGCATCCACAGGTAGCTTCCTGCTTAACGGCAACAAACTCATCCTCAGTGCCTCCACTTCCGATAGCACTGTGGATTTCCGCAACGCCATCGACTTCAACGGCGTCCAACGCGAAGTCAACGTCGGCAACGGCACTGCAGCGGTAGATGCCCTATTGAGTGGCGTGCTTAGCTCCACTACCTTGGCTGGTGGTGGTCTCTATAAATCGGGGGCAGGCACTCTCTCAGTCACAAACGCTAATACTTACAACGGCATTACCACCGTCAATGCAGGCACCTTGCTGGTCAACAACACCAGCGGTTCCGGCACAGGCAGCGGCACGGTGTCCGTTGGCTCCGGCGGTGCCCTCGGCGGCACGGGCTCCATCAGCGGTGCGACGACGATTAGCTCCGGCGGTATCTACACTGCGGGCGACAAGGTGACAGTGGCGAACACCGCTGGCACCGGCACGATCGCCAAGGAAACCTTCACTGCCAGCATCAACTATAACGCAGGCTCGATCTTCGAATGGAACCTGACGGGCACCGGCACTGTTTCGACCCCCAACGGCACACGAGGCACGGACTACGATGCCGTGAACACGGCAAGCGTAACTGGTGGTAGCGCCATCTTCCGAGTGGTCCTGAATGGATCTCAAAATTTCAGCGATGCATTCTGGGATACGGACCGGACTTGGAGTGACATCTTCACGAATGTTGGCGGCGGCACTCCGACCGATATCTCAGCGATCTTCAGCAGTTTTGAATACAGCAATGCAGCCGGAGCCGTCAGCGGAGTGACGACTGCTCAGGGGGCCTTCAGCTTCACTGGCGGCAGCGGCACCGACTTGAAATGGACTGCCGTACCGGAGCCGACCAGCGCGCTGGCCGGACTGTTGATCACCGCCGGGCTGCTGCGTCGCCGCCGCAACGTTTGAACGCTCGTCAGGGCACAATCACTTTTGCCCTTGGAGGAGGGCAAATTCAGGGAGGGGTCCGGTTAATGGGTTTTCCGGACTCCTCCCACTTTTTTTCTACCGATGGAAATATCCCCGAACCCAAGATCGGTCACAGTTTTTTCGCAGAGGATTCTTCCCGGGCTGAATGGCGGAATCGAGACGCCGAAGTACTGCCCGCCCCGGATTGGCGGCAATGGACAGCGATGACACTCGCGCCGTGCCTGAACATGGACCTGCCATCGGCGAGTGGTATGGAGTATAGTAGATCAGATGGGATGTGTTGGACCACTTCCCGAATGGCGACGTAGCCTTCGTCGGCAATTGGCGCTTGGGCAGGATCTGAATTCGAGAACGTTGTTGCCTGAGAGTTATTCGCCTGAGACTTGGGCTTTTTTGAGATTGATGTGAATTTGAAGCAATTCACGCCATAGACCGTTTGCCAAAAACGGTCTAATCGGCGAAATCCCGATATTGAAATCCGAAGTGATGGCCGTTAGGCGAACCAAGCCACGCCCGCTTCGAAGATCGGCTGGTGTTTGTTCCCGGGGATGTTTTTGGCAACGGAAGTTCCAGCGCGTTCTGTGTGCGCCATTTTCCCGAAGACTTTTCCGCAGGGGGAGGTAATGCCTTCGATGGCGGCGAGGGAGCCGTTCGGATTGATGGCGATGTCCATGGAAGGCGCCCCGGCAGCATCGACGTATTGCGTGGCGATCTGGCAGCTGGTGGCGAGGGCGGCGATCACTTCGGCGCTCGCGTGGAATTTTCCTTCACCGTGGGAAACGGGGACGCTGTGGATATCTCCTAACTTACTGTTTGCCAGCCAAGGTGACAGCGTGCTGACGATGCGGGTGTTTGCATAACAGGAAATGTGGCGGCCGATGCTATTGTGGATGAGCGTTGGCGCTTCGGCCTGCGGCTCGCGGATTTCGCCATAAGGGACGAGGCCGGTTTTAATGAGGGCTTGGAAGCCATTGCAGATGCCGAGGATGAGTCCATCGCGGTTTTTCAGTAGGTCCATGATGGCATCGGACACGCGAGGATTGCGGATAATGGTGGCGATGAATTTCGCGGAGCCATCCGGCTCGTCACCGGCGCTGAATCCACCGGGGAACATCAGGATCTGGCTTTTCGAAATTTGCTCGGCGAGGGCATTGATCGACTCGTCGATGTGTTTTGCGGTGAGGTTGCGGAAGACGATGATTTCGGCGTCGGCCCCGGCTTGGCGGAAGGCTTTGGCGGAGTCGTATTCAGAATTTGTTCCCGGGAAGGAGGGGATGATGACTTTGGGGAGGGCGAGTTTTTGTCGCGGAGGTGATGATTGCGGGGGATTTATAAGTCCTATAGGACTTATGGGACTTATGATGGCTTCTTCCGGTTTAGTCGGATAGACCGGCTCCAGTGTGTCTTCCCACGCGGCTTGGAGATCGGATAGCGAATGGGATTCGCCGTTGAGAATGAGGGTGGGTTGCTCGGTGGTTTGGCCGATGAGGGTTGAACCGAGAGTGGAGGGAAGGTCTTCCGTGTGTTCGATGAGGAAGCTGAAATAGCGTTCTGAAATCCATTCTTGCGGAATGAATTCCGCGCTCCAGTTGAAGCCGATGCTGTTGCCGAAGGCCATTTTGGCGAGGGCGGCGGCGAGGCCTGCTTGGCCGATGTGGTGGAGTGAGAGGAGTTTCCCGGCCTTGTTCAGATCGTGGAGTTGTTCGGCGACTTGTTTGAGTTTTTCAAAATCCGGGAGCTGGTCGGCATCGCGCGGGATTTCTACCAATGAAACGTTAGATGCGGTTTTCTTGAACTCGGGGGAAAGCGCGAGGCTGGCTTTTCCGGGAGCGAGCGCGAAGGAAACGAGGGTGGGTGGGACGTCCAGTTCATTGAACGAGCCTGACATGGAATCCTTACCACCGATGGCGGCGAGGCGCAATGAGTGCTGCGCGTGGAAAGCTCCTAGTAGCGCGGCGAACGGGAGGCCCCAGCGTTTCGGATCGTTGCCGAGTCGAGGAAAATACTCCTGCAGCGTGAGGCGGATTTCGGAAAGACACGCACCGGCAGCGACAGATTTGCAGACGGATTCGGTTACGGCATAGACTGCTCCATGGAAAGGCGAGGAAGATGAAAGATAAGGATCAAAGCCCCA
>JBDTNJ010000539.1:0-4495 GCA_039933825.1 Luteolibacter sp. | reverse complement strand
CGGTCGCAATGCCGAGGTTGATCGTGGCGCGCAGCGCGTATTCAGCTTTTTTCGATAGGTGCATTCGGTTATCTGGACTAATTGGTATGGATTAATACCCGCTTGCCAAGAAAAATTTCATGAAATATATACATCCTTGATGATGAGTGCGTTATCACCTCAAATTTCGGGTGGGAGGCGAGATTTGAGACCCGTTGGGTTGGGTTCACTCGGCTGCGATGGGTGGATTTGTTGAGTAGGGGATTGTTAATCCTACTCATTCATAGGTAGCTGATCCGATGTTTGAAATACGGATGGAATAAGCCGAAGGATATTGTGACGCCGTACCTTCTCTCGGCATTTTCATCACGCTGCACAGACTTTGCTTGGATGAGGCGGAAGACCATGATGTCCAAGCGTGGAACAAATCCGGGGGCATAACCCGGTCGGAAGTCTTGCCGTTGCGTCTTGCTCGACAGGATGGGTTGAAATCCGGCGCAGATAGATTAGGCGTGGGCAGTTGTGAGATCCATTTAGTTCGCTTGGGGAACCGCAGGCTGGCATCCAATGCGATAGAACATCTTTGCCTTGGGCGGAGCGGTGCCTTGCGAGTCCTGGGTATCACGGAACTCGATCAAGTCCTGTGCGCCACATTGCATGCTGTCGATGGGCAGCCAGGTCTTGAGGTCTTCCGAGCACTCGAGGATATAGGCCCCCGCTTGGGGTGCGGTCATGCGGATGACGGCAGCTCCGGGAGAGAGTGTTAGAGATGGGGTGCCGAGGGTCTCCACCGGAGGCGCGAGGACCAAGGATCCGACGGATTTTGGCAGTTCGCTGAACACCCGCACGTTGTCTAGCAGGAGATCGATACCAACTGTGGAGGTGGATTGATCGCGAAAAGTCAGAGTCGTGGAAGAGCTATCAGCTGTGAAGGTGAAGGTCTGTGGAAACCATCGGATGATACCGGAGCCCAAGCCGTTCAGAGTAACTGTCTTTGCAAGAAGACCGCCTGCGCCGATGACCGATACCTGCAGAGTCTGCGCGTCTGTGGTGTAGGCGAAAACACCCGCATCAAAGGTGAGCGTATAGGTATTTCCTGACGTGGTGGCGAAGGTTTGGGAAATTACGGCGTTAGGAGCGAGGTTCTGGCTATTGAACGCCACCATCCGGATGCCATCGGTCGTTGGGTAGAATTCAATGGATTTGTTTCCGGAGGTGGTCCAGCCGCTGAAGCCGGATTCAAAGCTGGGATTGACCAGAATTCCGGCACTGACTCCATTGACATCAATGTTCACGGTGACTGTGTTGGAGTTCAAACTGCCATCGTTGGCATGATAGGTGAAAGAAACCGCCCCGGTATAGCCTGCGATCGGCGTGTAAGAGAAGCTTCCGTTGGCATTCAGGATCAGGCTACCAGAGCTCGGGCCGTTCTCAAGCACGGCGGTGAGTGAGTTGAATTGCGGGTCCGAGTCGTTGGTGAGCACCCCGGCGGCGGAAACCACCAGTGGGGTGTCCTTGTTGGTGGAATACGTGTCCGCCACGGCAAGCGGTGCGGTGTTGAGGCTGGCTGGAGGTCCGGTGACCCTGACCTTGTCGAGTAACAGATCAATGCCGATGGTGGTGGTGGATCGATCCCGGAACGACAGGGTGGTCGTTGTGCTGTTGGCTACAAAAGTATAACTTTTGGCCGTCCAGCGGATGACCCCATCCGCCACACCGGCGAGAGTGATAGTTTGGGAAACTAGACTGGTGGATCCGGTGACCTTCACTTCCATTTTAAGGTTCTTTTGCACATAGGCCAGAACGCCGGCATCAAATGTGAGCGTGTAGGTTTGTCCGTTCACCGTGGAGAAAGTCTGGGTAAGCAGGGCGTTCGGCGTAAGATCGCGGCTGTTGAAGGCGACTACTTTCGTGCCATCGGTCGCGGCGTAGGACTCGATGGTTTGATTGCCAGCAGCCACCCATCCCGAATAATTCGATTCAAAGCTGCCGTTGACCAGTGCGTCTGCAATGGGCGCGGTGATGGTGATGGCCACCGTCACGATGTTGGAGTTCAAAATTCCGTCGTTGGCATGGTAGGTGAACGAATCGGAACCCGCGTAGCCGATGGTCGGGGTGTAAGTGAAGCTTCCGTTAGGATTCAAGATCACGCCGCCATGACCCGGTCCGGCGTCGAGCACTGCGGAAAGGGTATTGGATTCGGCATCCTGATCGTTCGCAAGCACGCCAGCGCTGGGGATCGCGAGCGGGGTGTTGAGGTTCGTCGAGTAGGACTCGGCAAAGGCGACGGGCGCGGTGTTCGGCGGGCTTCCTGTCGAGGTGACCCGCACGTTATCAAGAAGCAGATCGATGCCATTGGATGAGGCGGACCGGTCTGTGAAGGTGAGGGTGGTCGTCACGCTATCTGCGATGAACGAGTAGGTTTTTGCGCTCCAAACCGAGTTTCCCTGACCGTTTCCAAAGACGGATTCCGTTTGTGACAACAGCGAGCCCGCTCCGGTAAGGTCAACTCCTAACTTTTGCTCGGCGAAATTGCCCGCGAGGACTCCGAGATTGAAATCCAGTTTGTAGGGTTGTCCCGGGATAGTGGTGAAACTTTGGGACACCACGGCATTCGGTGGGGTTTGTCCGCCGTTCATAACGACCATCGTGGTGCCGTCAAAGGCAGCGTAAGGAGCGCTGTTCGCGTAAACCAGATAGTTGCCTGTCATCGTCCAGCCGGTCTCGCCAGCCTCAAAGCTGCCATTGACAAGTGAGTTTGAAGGAACCGCGTTGACTGCGATGCTCACGGTCACGATGTTTGAATCCAAGCTGCCGTCGTTGGCATGATAGGTGAACGAGTCAGTCCCCGTGTAGCCGGGTCCCGGTGTGTAAGTGAAGCCGCCATTGGCGTTCAGAGTGAGGCCGCCATGACCTGGACCAACATTGAGAACTGCGGATAGCGCATTCGACTGTGCGTCGGTATCATTCGTCAGCACGCCAGCGGCCGGGACAACAAGGGAGGTGCCCAGGATGGTCGAATACGAATCAGCCACGGCCACCGGCGCGGTGTTAGGCAGGTTTGTGGTTACCGTGATCTGCACGTTATCGAGCAGGAGGTCAACGGCGTTGGAGGTGGGTGATTGGTCTCGGAACGTTAGAGTGGTGGTGGCGCTGTTCGCGGTGAATTGATGGTTTTTGGTGGCCCATACCGTATTTGCGAGACCGTTTCCAAAGACGGAATCGGTCACTGACAGAAGTGGGCTCGCTCCGGTGAGTTCGACTCGCAATGCCTGCTCGGAAAAATTACCGGCAAGGATTCCGATGTCAAAATTCAACAAGTAGGATTGTCCCGGGATGGTTGCGAACGTTTGTGACAAAACGGCATTGGGTGTCGATTGCCCGCCGTTCATGATCACCATTTTCGTGCCGTCCGAGGCAAGGTAAGGAGCGTTGTTGGCGTAAACCAAGTAGTTGCCGGTCATTGTCCAAGGTGTCTCACCTGCTTCGAAGCTGCCATTGATCAGGTAATAAGAGGAGTAGGTCACGGCGGCCCCGGGAGCGATCTGGGTTTGCGCAGGTGTGCGGTCACGCACGCCGGTGACCGCAAGTGTGTAAACGACGCCGGGTGTCTGGGTGCTGGTGGTTAGTGTGATGGTGCGCTTGGTGATAGGATCAAGCACGGCTTGGGAAACGGTCAATCCGCCGCTGAGACTGAAATTCACTGGATTGGCCGCGCTATCTGCCAGTGGTTTGCTAAATTTGATGGTGATGTGCTGCAGGTCAGCCGGTGGCTCGGTGCGCACGATGGCTGGCGGGTTTGCAGAGCCTTGGGGAGGCATCACGCTGGTGACCGCTGGAAACAAAGTATCCGCCATTTTGTCATAGCCGGCCTGTGTCGGATGGACGCCTTCCTCGAAATCGCCCGGCAACAGGGCGGAGTGCATGTCCACAAATGTCACTTGCCGTCCCAGCGCCACCTGGTCGTTGACGATCCCGGGGATGGCGGCGTTGTAAATAGTTTGGAGCGCTTCGAAGCTTGGTGAATCCGTCCGAAGCAGCAGATTGGAGAGGATGATTTTGGCAAATGGGCGTTTTGTCGCGATATCACTCACAAGCTCGGCCAGGCGGGTTTGAGCGGACGCCACATTGAAATTTGCGGAAAAGTCATTGGTCCCGATCATCAGCAGGACCACATCCGGATCTTCAATCGCATTGAGCCAGAACGGGAGCCCAGTCTGGATCATGTCGATCCGGTATCCGCCCATGCCCTGATGATCGCGGTCCGGGAGTGTCGGGTTGTTGGAGTCGGTTTGTGTGCCGATAAAGTCCACGTTGTAGCCTGCGCCCGTGAGAAGGCTGTAGAGCCTGTTGCGGTAAGCTCCTTGGATCGTGTTACCACTGGTGAGCGAGTCACCCAGGGCCATGATTCGGACCGGAGGGCTCTGGGCTTCACATACTGCGATGCCGTGGCTTGCAAAAACTAGCAAGCAAAGTACACGAAGGAACCTTCGGAACGATTTCATGGAACTGGGGG
>JBDTNJ010000538.1:0-10276 GCA_039933825.1 Luteolibacter sp. | reverse complement strand
CGCTGAGAGCGCGATTGGTGTGCCTTGGAGAATGACGGCACCGCCAGCCGGATTCGTGAGCGCGACGAAAGGCGGTGCATTCGGCGCGAGCGAGGCGATCCATTGCGCGAGCACTGTAGCACCCTGCGTGTCCACGCGATTCTTGGCAAGCGGCGGCATCTGGATTGCCCCGAGGCTGCTCACGCGGCGATGGAGCATTGAACGGGTGAGATCCTGCGGGACGATCACGTGCGCGGTCGGGTCGCCGAGATTGCTGGCGAGAATGCCGTAGAGCAGTCCCTGCTGCGCGAGCGGTGTGTCGAACCGCGCATCCCAGAACGCCTGCACGCCGCCGGGTCGATGGCAGGAAGCGCAGTTGGCATCAAGGTAGGAACGGGCGCGATTCTCAATCGTGGCATCAGCGTCATTGAGCGCGGCGAGTTTGTCGAGGTTTGGGATCTGCGCCTCGGGTGGTGGATTGTCGAACAGGCCGACGTGTGCCCACGCCCGGAGCTGATTGTCGGTGACGCTGTTCGGGTAAAGCAGGTCGCCATTGAGCTGACGCGTCTTCGGGCCGAGCACGCCGCCGGCATTCGTCGTGTGGCACGTCATGCAATTCTCCCGACTCGGGTAGTACCAGGGTTGCAGCCGCGTCGATTGCAATTGGACGACGGCCGTCGTCCTCGCGATCGAGGTGTGCGAAGTGACGGCGACGCCAAAGAAAAGCGTCTGCGGCATAGTCAGCGTCTGCCTGGCAAATTCACCCCACGCTGCGCCGTCGCTGCTTGAATACGCGATGAAAGTGTCGCCTTCGCGGCGCAGCCGCAGCCATGTTTGCGGGGAGTTCACCCGCGGCTGCGGTGCCGGCGGATAGATTGCCGCCGAGGCACCACCGGTCGTCGTGCGAAACTGAAATTCGTAACCGCCGTCGTTGTTGTTGCGCGGGGAGTTGTCCGGAAAGGCGAGCGCGAAAACGTGGCGGCTGTCGGCGGCGAGTGACTCGCGCGCCATCAGCCCGGCTTTGCTGTAGGTATCGGCGCTGCTGAGCGATTCGATGCGCACCGAGACATCGAAGTCTCCCGTGCGCTGCTGGTTGGCGAAATGAAATTGATCCGTCGCGTCCCAGATATCCGTGCCGCCCGCCTCGATGGTCATCACGTTGCCGACGCGCACCGTCGATCCACTTAGCGCGGGCGACCCGATGTCCTCGCCCGCGAGCGCACCCAGCGGTGCGATTGCGACCGGCACATTTTCCGTGAGCGCGCTGTCGAGCAGATCGGCATCGTTGTTATCCGCGCGCCATTTGTAAGTCGCGCCATACACTGAGCCGTCCGCCTTTTTCACCAGCAGTCGTGTCTCGAGCCGCTTCGTCACCGCAGGATTCGTGTCGTCCACGGGCAGGTCGAAATGTTTCACCATCACCGTGCCTTCGGGCCAAGACCACTCGCCTTTCGGGGTGAAGCCGACATTCGCCGTATTCGGCACCGAGGCCCAGCGCGACTTGATCGCGCCATCGCTCCAGAACGGCTGGTTCAGCGCATACGGGATGATTTTGCTGCTCGGCGTCATCGCCGACGTGTTTGAAAAAACGCCCGTTGCGGACAGCGTCGCCGGCAGCGGTTGGCTCGCCGTTCCACCGCGCTGGAGCTTGTAGATTTGCCCGCCCATGCTCGAAAGCTGGCATAAGTAGAGTTCGCCCTGCGCATCCACACCGAATGACGACAGGCCGACGTAATCGTTTCCCGAATTCGGCCCCGATCCTTTCGGCAATGTGGTGAGCAACGTCTTGCCTGCCGGCACCGTCGATTCGTCCATCACGTAGATGTTATTCGTAATGTTGTCGCCGAAGATGTAGCGCCCGCCGAGTTCCGCCGCGAACTCCGCACCGCGATACACGTAGCCGCCGATAATCGCGCTGCCTTCGTTGTGACCGTAGTCGAGCACCGGCCTCTTGTTGATGCCGACATAGGGCGGCGTGAGGTCGCCGCCGAGTCCCTCGATGCGATCCCATTGAAAATTCAGCCCAGCTTCATTCGGCTCGATGACGCTAACTTCCTCGCGTGATCCCGCGCCCACATCGCCGATGAAAATGCGCTTCGTCACTGGGTCGATGGTCATGCGGTGCGGCGAGCGCAGGCCGAGAGCGAAGAACTCCTCGTTCGCATTCGCCACGCCGACGAATGGATTATCGTTCGGGATGTAGTAGTTCCCGACCGTCGCGCCGTTCGGCGTGCGCGGCGCGGGGTGCGAAATGTTGCCGCCGCGTTGATCCACATCGATGCGCCACACGCCGGAGAAAAGCCCGTCGTCGATGTGCTGCGTGTTGCCGCCGTTCGTGTCGTCGCCGTCGGTGATATAGAGAAAGCCATTGTCCGGATGGAAAAACATCCCGCCGCCGTTGTGCCACACCGAGCCTCCGTTCTGGTCGATGAATACGGTTTCCGATCCGGGGATCGCCACGCCATTCGCATCAAGCGTGAAACGGGAGAGTCGGTCGCGCACCGGGACATTCGTCGGTGGCCGACTGTTTGCATTTCCCTGCACGGTTCCGGGTTCGCGCCATGTGTAGTAGAGGAAGACGTAGCGATTCGTCCCCGCGCCCCCGGCGAGCGAAAACTGCGGATGAAATGCGATCCCCATCAGCCCCGAGTCATCCCAGCCTTGGCACTGGTTGCTCACGTCGATCATCAGCGTTTTCAAGTTCGCGTCTGCTGCCTTTTCGAAAAAATACACACGTCCCTCACGCTCCCAAACGACCATTTTGTTCTGCCCTGGCATCTGCACAATGCCCATCGCGTTCAGGAAGGTGAGATCTTGAAACGCGACGACGGCGGACCAGTCCGTACCGATCGCGGGCGGCTGCGGCGGCATCACGCCACCGAGGTAAGGCGCGACGTTCGGGCGCGAAGTTAGGCCGTAGGACTGGGCGAATGCCTCGGAGCAGAGGGCAAAGAGCGCGATGAACGGGAGTAGGATGGGGATTCTCACGGCAGGCCAGTAGTAGGATTTTGAATCGCTCGCCATTGTATTGTTAGGAGTGAGGCCGTGTAGCCGCCGAGGAGGAGACTTGCGATCCGCCTGCGAAGGTGGGGAATGCCGGCATGAGGTGCGCAGGAGGCCGGGTTGGACATGGCGGAGCGGGTAAGATCAGCAAGTGAAGTCGTAGAACTCCTCGGCGTTGATAGGAAAAAACGCCGCGACAGAAATCGAATAAAGGGGGCTTTTGTAATGGGAATCAATTCATGTTAGTTCATGAAATGGCGGTAGTGATCGCCTGATCCAGATCGGCGAGGATATCGTCGATGTGCTCGATGCCGACGGAAAGACGGATGAGCTCGGGCGGGATTCCGCAATCGAGCAATTGTTTTTCGTTGAGCTGCGAGTGGGTGGTGGTGGCCGGATGGATGGCGAGGGATTTCGCGTCACCGACGTTGGCGAGATGCTTGAAGAGCTTGAGGGAATCGATGAATTTCGATCCGGTGGCCGCACCCCCCTTGATGCCGAAGACGACCATCGAGCCACCCTTGCCGTGGAGGTATTTCTGATTGAGCGCGGCTTGGGCATCGCCCGGCAGGCCGGGGTAGCGGACCCACTCGACAGCGGGGTGGGCTTGCAGGTGCTTGGCGACGGCTAGGGAGTTTTCGCAATGTCGCTCCATGCGAAGCGGCAGCGTTTCAATTCCTTGAAGAGCGATCCATGCGTTATCCGGAGCGAGGCAGGCACCGAGGTTGCGTAGCGGGCCGGTGCGCATGCGCAGGATGTAGGCGAGTGGTGCGAGCGGAGCTGGTAGATCGTGGCCCCAGCGGAGTCCGTGATAGGAGCCGTCCGGTGCATCGAAGAGCGGGTGTTTGCCGCCGGCCCAGTTGAATTTTCCGGAGTCGATCACAATACCGCCGATTCCGGTGCCGTGGCCGCCGAGCCATTTGGTCAACGAATGGACGACGATGTCTGCTCCGAAGTCGATGGGTTTTGTCAGATAGGGTGTGGAGAATGTGGAATCCACGATGAGTGGCAGCCCGTGGGCGTGGGCGACGTCTGCGATGGCCTGGAGATCGGAAATTTCCAACGCGGGGTTGGAGACGGACTCACAGAAAAATGCACGGGTCTTTCCGTCCACGGCTGCGGCGAAATTTTCCGGGTTGTTGGAATCCACGAAGCGCACCTCGATGCCGAGGGCCGGGAGGATGTCCTTGAACTGGGTGTAAGTGCCGCCATAGAGGTTTCTAGCGGAAATAATGTTATCGCCGGCTTGGGCGAGATTGATGATCGAGTAAAAAATCGCGGAGGTTCCCGAAGCGATGGCGAGGCCCGCAGCGCCGCCTTCGAGCGCGGCGACACGTTGCTCGAGAACGTCGTTGGTAGGGTTCATCAAGCGCGTGTAGATATTGCCGAGTTCGCGCAGGGCGAAGAGGTTGGCCGCGTGTTCGGTGCTGTTGAACACGTAGGACGCGGTGCGGTATATCGGTACGGCGCACGAGTTTGTGGTGGGGTCCGTGTTGTAGCCGGCGTGAAGGCAGAGGGTTTCGAGTTTCATGGGAACGATGGGACGGGGGAGTGATTTGAGAACCGCAGCCAATCAAAATCAAGCACGGAGCGAGGGGATTCGCACCCGCTGGTCCAAGGACATCTTTCGGCCCGCAAAGGTCGCACGTCTTTGAGCTTCACTTGTGACGCTGATTCGGTTAATAGGGGCACGAGCATGAAAAAACACGTCCCCCCGCGTGGCAGAAACCTGCCTGTTGCCGCTTGCCTCGGCGGTGTGTTTTGCTGTGTTTCGCAAATCGCCGATGCGCTCAGCGATACTTGGTCCCCTGCACCGGGCAGTGCGAATTGGATTCCTGCCGCGGGTCAAATGAACTGGTCGCTCGGCCCCAATGTGTTTCCGGGGAGCACCTCAGCGACGTCAAATGGGGAAACCTGCACATTCGCAGGGAGCAGCACACAAACGGGAATCGTCATCAACAGCCCCCTGCTCAGTCTTGGCGGACTCGACTTCGGCAATGCGGCGGCTGCCGATTCGAGTTACACCATCGGTAGCAATGGCGGAAGTCCGATGCTTTTTGGCAGCGGTGGAGCGATTCGGAATGATTCCCTGAGTCCGGCTTCAGCCAAGGTGGTCAGCTACACCGTGGCCGCTCCGATGGTGATTGGAAATTCCACGGGGACCGCATTGGGTGGCGGCAGTTATACTTATGACTTCAGTGGCGGCAGCACCTCGGCGGCACAGGAAAGTTTCCTGAAATTCACAGGAGCCATCAGCGGGTCGGCTTCGATGGGAAATACCACGCTCCTCACATTAATTGGAAATAACAATATCCGCCTGATTGCTTCGAACGATATTAATTCCATCGAGGGAATCATCAGTGATGGCTTGAATGGCGGCACCCTGTCACTCGCCCTCACCACGCCTAGCGGCAATGCCAACACCACGATTCTCATTTCAGGGAATAATAGCTTCAGCGGGGGCACTACGCTCACGAGGGGCTCTGGAGCGTTTGAGGGTAGCACCCTGCGGCTCGCTCATAGCTCGGCCTTGGGCACAGGGCCAGTTTCCTGGTTGGCGGCCAGCGGTACATCCACCATCCAACAGGCGGCCGGATCGAGTCTGGCACTGATCAACGCGGTGGTTGTGGCAGGTGGGCAGAACGCAACTTTTGACACCAATGGCGGTGCGATGAGCCTGAATGGGGTGATCAGCGGCGCAGGAGGGCTGACCAAGAATGGCTCCGGCACTCTGATACTAGGCAATGTGGCCAATACCTATTCGGCGGCAACCCAAGTCAATGCTGGAGCGGTTCGTGTCGCGCTGATTGGAAACGTAGGTTCCCTGACCAGCAACCTGGGCCAGAACAGCACCATTCATCTTGGCAATGCAGGTTCAGGAGGGACTCTTATTTACATGGGTACGGGTGAAACTAGCGACAGGGTCATCGACCTCAGTGGCACCACGGGCGGAGCGACGCTTCAAAGTGACGGGACGGGAGCCGTTGTATTAACGACCAGCCCGATACTAACGGGTGTTGGCAACAAAACCCTGGTTTTGCAGGGAGCCAATGCGGGTGACAACTCGATGGGTGGTAGTATCTCGGACAGCGCCGGTTCTGTTACCTCGGTGGCGAAGATGCAGGCGGGGACCTGGTGTCTCACAGGATCAAGCGGCTATTCCGGGACTACTTCTGTGACGGGTGGGACCTTGATCGCTAGTGCGCCGGTGAGGGCCTTCGGGACCAATCCGAGTGGCATCAGCATTGGAGGATCCGGCGCGCTCAGCCTGCGAAGTGACACATCAGTGAGCTTCACCAATGGAACGATACCCTACAACCTCACCACCACGGGAAATGGGGCGACCTTGAATGTGAACCAAAAGACCGCAGCGGGGACGGGCCAGACGATCACCGTCGGCAATCTCGGGATTACCAGCAGCGCGGGTTCGGTGACGACGAATTTCACCGGCTCAAACAATACGAGTCTCAACATTGGGGCTGTGACAGATGTCGCCGCCACCAGTGGAACTGAGACCATTTTAAACAGCATTTCCGGAGGCGGGTCTCTGACGTTAGCGGCGTTTACCAGTGCTAGAACAGGCACGCCCACGCTGACATTCAGCGGTAATGGCACCACGATCGTCAGTGGGGTGATCGCGCAAAACGGCACGAATGCCATGTCATTGATGAAGAGCGGCGTCGGAATGCTCATCCTGAACGCCGCCGACCTATTCAGCGGCAATACGTCGATCGTGGGCGGCACATTGCGACTCGGCAATCCCGCCGCACTTGGGACCGGCAGCGTAAGCCTCGCTGGTGGCACGCTCGATCTCAATGGTTTCACAACACCTAACAAAATAACATCTCTTGCCGGAATTCTAAGCAACAGTGGCGCTGCCGTCGATCTCAGCGGCCTCAATTCCGGATCCAGCGTCTTGAATGGACTGAGCAATGGTGGAAACTCCTTAGCGGTAACCGGCTCCGGCGATATCACCTTGGGAACCGTGAGCGGGGCGGTCGGTCTGAGTCTTGCCAAGAGCGGCTCGAACACTCTGATCATGGCGGGAAATGCGGATAATTCGTTCATGAGCATCACCATGTCCGGGGGTACTCTGATTCTTAACAAATTCACCCTGGGTCACGTCGCGAAGACGATCACGATCGAGAGTGGGACTGTTAAATACGGCACCCAAACCGTGGGGATTCTCGACGGCACCGGGCAGATTGGTGCAGTCATTATGACGGGAGGCGTGCTGGATATGAACGGTGCCAGCGGGGACAACGCCACGATTGGCAATCTTAACGGAACCGGCGGAGTGATCACCAACAGTAATCTGGCGGCAGCCACCCTCACCATCGGCGGAAACAACGGCAGCGGGGGTGATTTCCAGGGGACCATTCAGGATGGCGTCGGAATATTGCAGATCATCAAAACGGGCTCTGGAACCATCGATCTATCAGGTGATAACGCCTATACGGGCAATACCACGGTCACGGAGGGAACGTTGACGCTGAAGTCCGCATATCTGGCAAATAGCTCGACGGTTTCCGTGGCAGCGGGTGCGTTCCTCAATCTCGATTACGCCGGCAAGGATGTAGTCGCGTCTCTAACGCTTGGCGGCTTGGCTCTACCTGACGGGACGTATGGGTCCGGGAATTCTGGCGGGCGAATCACGGGGACGGGCAAAATCCAAGTGGGGGCGGTATCCAACTTTTCCACTTGGGCGAACTCGAACGGGATTGTTGGTCAGCCCGCCGCAGGTGACTTTGATCACGACGGGATCACCAATCTGGTGGAGTATGGCTTAGGCCTGAATCCGACGATCCCCAATTTGCCAAGCGGAACCTACAGCGGTGGTGTTATCAGTTTTTCCAAAAATGCCGAGGCCGTCGCGAATGGCGATATCACCTACGAAATCGAGCAAAGCACCACGCTTGACGGTTGGTCGGTGGTGACTCCCGGAGAGAACGACGGAACGATTATTTCCTTCACCCTGCCAAGCGGCCAACCAAGGAAGTTCGCCCGACTGAAAATCACGAAGGTTCCTTGACCCCCCGGTTTGTCTGAGATTCCTCTGGATCTTGAGGCAGTCTTTGATTCAGTAGTTCATCACAATGCGCGGGCTTGGGACTTATTTTGTGGGAATCATCGCACTGCTTGTGGCAGAGACTGCGGCATTCGGGTCCACACTCGAGATTTCGGTAAATCCGACATTCAATGGGGATCCGCTTTTTTTAGATTCGTTACGCTATCAGAATGCAGTGGGTGAAACGCTCTCCGTCACGAGGTTAAGTTATTTGTTGAGCGGCTTTGCCCTGGAGCGGGCGGATGGGACATGGGCGGAGTTTCCAAAACAATACGCGTGGGTGGATGCCGAGGCGCGGCGGACCATGATCCGCTTCGATGAAGTGCCAGCGGGCGTTTATCGCAGCATCCGATTCCATGTCGGACCGGATGCTGAAGCAAACGCCGCCGATCCGGCGGAGTTTCCGGCCGAGCACGCGCTCAATCCGAATCTGGACGGTCTGCATTGGAGTTGGCAGGGCGGCTATATTTTCCTCGCGCTGGAGGGACGTTTCCGAAGCAGCAACGGGGAACCGAGCGGCTATGCCTATCACTTTGCTCGTGATCCGAACCGCACTCGGATCAGTCTGTTAGCGGATCTGGATTTGACGCACGACTGCGCGTTGCAGCTCGATTTCGACATCGCCACGTTGCTCAACGCGCCGCGTCCGTTGTCGTTCGTAAAAGACGGCACGGCGACCCACTCGCGCGAGGGCGATCCGATTCTCGCCGGGCTGCTCGCGAATCTGCCAGCCGCCTTCCGGGTGCGGCAGGTGCTTTCCGCGAAGCCAGCCATCAGCAAGCCTTCGCCATTGAAGCCGCTGTATTTGCCTGAGAAATACACGCCGTATCGATTCACCATGAGCCGGAGTTTTCCAATCCCGGATCTGCCTCGAGACAATCCGCTGATCAACGAGCGGGTCGCTCTCGGCAAGCAGCTTTTTTCTGAAACCGCGTTGTCCCGCGATGGCACACTTTCTTGTGCCTCGTGCCATACGCCGGATGTGGCCTTCAATGATGCCCGGCGTTTCAGTGTCGGCGTGCATGGCCAGATCGGAACCCGTAATGCGATGCCATTGTTGAATCTGGCGTGGAAAAACCGCTTTTTCTGGGATGGGCGTGCGCCTTCGCTCCGTGCACAGGCGCTGATGCCGATTCAGGATCACACGGAGATGGATGAAACACTGGAGCAAGTGACTGCGAAATTGGCAGGGAAGGGGGGCTATTCGGATCAGTTCAACGCGGCATTTGGCTCAACCGAGATCAGCGGGGAAAAGATCGGCCTCGCGCTGGAGCAGTACCTTCTGACGCTCACTTCCTACGATTCGAAATTCGATCGCGCCTTCCAAGGTCGAGCAAGCTTGAGTGCGGACGAGCAGCGCGGGTTCGAGCTTTTCATGACGGAATACGAGCCACGCACGGGGAATTTCGGTGCGGATTGTTTTCATTGTCACGGCGGCGCACTTTTCGGCGACCAACAATTTCACAACAATGGGATCGCGCTTACGAATGACCCGGGCCGGATCAAAGTGACCGGCCTAGCGTCGGACCAAGGGAAATTCGCCACGCCCAGCCTCCGCAACGTCGCACTCACCGGGCCCTACATGCACGACGGGCGCTTCGCCACGCTGGAGGATGTCATCGAGCACTACAGCAATCGCATCACTCAAAGCCCGACGCTCGACCCCAATCTCGCCAAGCATCCGGCCGCCGGACTCAATCTGAGCGCGTCCGATAAATCCGCCCTTGTGCAGTTTCTGAAGACACTGACTGACAAGAAATTTGAAAAATCCACGACTTCCATCGAGCCGCCAAAGCCATAATGGCTGCCGTTTTGCGAGATCCGCGTGGGGACAATGCATTGTATTCGGAGATAAAACCTCCGATTTGGCCGTATTCGCCGAATTCGATCAAAAATTAGAAAAATTTGTAAAATAGGGCTTGTCAGGTCGGGTTCGATTCCTAGAGTCGCCCCCCCCACAGCGAGGACTGCTGACGATTTGATCGAAGCATCTCCACTAAATAGGGAAAATTATCGGGTGTAGCTCCGGAAAAAAGCTCTTGCGAGGTATCCTCGTCGGCGCTCCGGTTTGCCCCCATGGGAAAATCTTAGAACCACGTAGGAAATCATGCCGACCATCAATCAGCTCGTTCGCAAGGGACGCCTCACTCCGGCCGAAAAGTCGAAGTCACCCGCTCTTGTCAACTGCCCACAGCGCCGCGGAGTATGTCTTCAAGTCATGACTCG
>JBDTNJ010000537.1:0-3857 GCA_039933825.1 Luteolibacter sp. | reverse complement strand
TGAACCAGCGGAAGTGGAAATCCCGTGAATAACTGGTGGCCAGTGAATTCATCGCCGTTCCCAGCGAGCCCATTGTCGTGGCTAACACTCCGGCGATCACCAGCCCACGCAGTCCGCCCGGCATCACATCCACCACGAAGTAGGGAAAAATCCGCGTGTTGTCCGGCCCGCTCGGTGTCATTGGCAGATTCGGATCGTTCACCACATGGCCGTAGTAAACAGAGAGCAGGATCCCGATGGTTAGAACGGCGAAGGTCACTGGAATATCCGCTAGGCCGGACAGAATGGTCGCCACTGCGCTTTGGCGTTTGTTTTTTGCCGTGAGCATACGCTGCACCATGTCCTGGTCGGTGCCGTGGGTGGCCAGCGTCACGAAGAGCGAGCCGAAGAATCCGGCCCAGACGGTAAATTCACTTTCCAGCACACTCTTGATTTTCCCCCATGGCGTGGCCGCCGGGAAATCGCCCGCCCACTCCCACAGCTTCAAATCATGCGCTCCGGTAAGGTGGCTTTTCGCGCCCTCCCAACCGCCCGGGATGTGACCTAACAAATACCAGACTGAAAACCCGAGTGCCCCGAAAAGCACCGCGATCTGCAACACATCCGTCCAGATCACCGCCTTGATTCCACCCACCGCCGTGTAGGCCGCGGTGAGGATCGTGATCAGCACCAACGCGCCGCCCGTGAACCAGAACTGCTGCCAATTCCCCAGCGGATTCCCCGGATTCATGTGGTTCCAAATCACTACCAGCAGCAGCGTTGGCACCCACAGCCGCGAACCGCTCGCCAAGGAACGAGTTACCAGGAAAATGACGCTCGCCATTCGACGGGTGCGCGGCCCGAATCGCAGTTCGAGAAATTCGTAAATGCTCACCACGTTGTAATTATAAAACGCCGGGATGAAAACAGCGCTGACCACCACCCGCGCTAACAGGTAGCCCGCCATCAGTTGTGCGTAAGTGTAGTTTCTCAGGCGGAACCCCTCTCCCGGTGTTCCGAAAAACGTGCCCGCGCTGATTTCCGACGCGAGGATGGACGCCAGCACCGCCCACCAGGGAATTGAGCGTCCGCCGAGCGCGAAGTCCGACACATTCCGATTCAGTCGGCTGAAATGCATCCCGATTCCGATGATGATGGCAAAATAAATTCCGATGATAAACAGATCCAAGCCCAGATGTGACATGCGCCGCATGCTACGGCCCGGGATCGCCGTTCCAAGCCCCAAGTTTCCCCGGTGAAAGCCACCCATTCCTCTGATGGATTGCGCCCACAAATTCGATTTCCAGCCTTAATCAATATTGTTCGAACCCCGTGTTACCAAGCTGAACGGTAAGGTCGGGGCAGGGAACCCAGACCCTCTCGTGCCTCCTCCGGGTGATCGGACGAATACGGATCTTGACCGCCGCCGTTTTTGGCACGGTAATTCAGGTGCGCTCCACCTGCCAGTTCCGGGGACTTACACAACACATCTGACTCATGAATGAATTGAAGGATAAATTGATGGCCATCGGCCTCAGCGGGGAAATCGCCGACAAAGCGATTGTCACAGTCGCGGATTTTGTGAAATCCAAAGTCCCTTCATCCTACCATTCCATGATCGACGACGTGATGGCCGGAAAAACCCCGGAGCTCGGTGGGATCCTCGGGACACTCGGCAGCCTCTTTGGCGGCAAGTGAGAGGGGGATTCTAGCAGGTCTGGATTCCAGAAGTGCCAACCCGTCGCTGGGGTGCTGAAAATCTGCTAGGTTCTGGGAGGTTCAATCCCCCTTGCCGGCTTCTAACTCGGCAACGCTGATCCGGTCACGTTTCTTCAGAAAAAACAAGGCTCCCAGACCTGCCCAAAGCGCATTGCATGCAAAACCGGCAACCGATGCGGCAACCGCTGTCTCCGGCCTGACTCCGGCCAGATCGTTCATCAGAACCTCGAATAATTTCTCCCGCACGCCGACGCCCGCCACTGAGATCGGCATTCCGCTGATCGAGTCGATCACCGGCATCGCGCAGATGACCGTGCCATAACCGGAGGTCCCGCCAACCGCCCGTAACCCGCAGTAGTAGGATGAAAAATAGGCGGTCAGCATGAAAAACGACACCCCCAATCCGGCGAGTGCGTGTCTCCAGTTTTTCCGATAGACGTCATGAATCTCCGGGATGCGTTTCATGATCGGCCATCTGGCAAAGCGCCCGTTGTCGTGAATCCGGCGGTGGATCGGGGGTGAGGCGCAGATGAAGATGAGCACGACCATGGCTAGGCCGCCGCCCAGATAGAACCATGCGAAATGGATCACCCCGCGACCGAGGATGCTCGGGTTCGCCAGCGCCTCAAAGCGGGCTGCAGAGATGACGAAAAAAACCAAGGCCAGCGAAACCATGCCTGCCAGATGATCGGCCATCACGGCCATGGCGATGACGAGTTTTTTCCCGGGATGATCGCGCATCAGCAGGAGGATCCGCGCCGCATCGCCGCCGAGGCCGCTGATGGACGCGAGGCTGAAAAGCCCGTCGATCATGGTCAGTTCCACCGCGCGGCCCAAGCTAACAGGTATTGATTGACCGCGCAGGAAAAACCACCAGCGCGTGCCATGAAGCACCACGGAAGTGCCGGCCAACGCCGCTCCGGCGGCCAGCCAGCGATAGTCCACCGCACCGGGTCTGGTGAAAACCGAGTGATCGAATTTCACTTGTGAGAACGCCCACCAGAGGCACAGTCCGGTCAGAACCAGCTTGAGCGAGAAAATGAGAAAGGCCTTCATGCAAGCGGGGAAACCCCTCCGTCTAGGCGGATTTCTCGATCTCCCTGGCAATCGTTTCCACGCTCTCGAGAATGCCTTTGGCGGCGTCAGAAGTGCCGATTTTCAGGCCGAAATTTTTCTCCAAACCCACGACCAACTGCAGCGCATCCACCGAGTCCAGCCCGAGTCCTCCGGCCCCGAAAATGGGAATGGTGTCCGTAATTTCCGACGGGTCCTGCTCGAGCATCAGCTCTTCCACCATCACTTCCTTGATTTTCTGCCGGAGTTCGTCGCCTTGCATGATTTGTTGGATTGGAAAAATTAGAGAATACCACCGTCGATTTTCAAAGCCGCACCCGTGATATAGGCCGCGTCGGTGCTGGCGAGAAAATAAACCGCCGCCGCCACCTCGTCAGGTTTTCCGAAACGGCGCATCGGGATGCCACGCTTGGCTTGTTTGCGGGCTTCTTCGTCCATTTCACCAAGGGCTTCGGTGTCGATGAATCCGGGGAGAACAGAATTCACGGTGATGCCTGAGCGCGCAACTTCCTTGGCCATGGTTTGGCTAAACGCCACAACGCCCGCTTTCGCCGCCGCGTAATTCGTCTGCCCGAGCGGTGGAAGCAAGGCGCTGAGCGAGGCGATGTTCACGATCCGTCCGAAGCGCTGGCGCATCATTGGCGTGACCACGGCCCTGCAGCCGTGGAAAACCGCATCGAGATTCGCGGCGATGACCGAATGCCACGTTTCGTCCGGCATGGCGGCGAGCAGGCAATCACGGTGTAAACCCGCGTTATTCACCAGCACGTCGAGGCGGCCATCCGTCCCGATGATTTTTTCAACAGCGGATTTCCATGCATCCGGCGATGTCACTTCCAAATCAATCATCGGACAACGCCCGGCGGATTCGTTCGACAGGATTTCCGCTTGAGCGCGGTTTTGGCGCACGCCCAACCAAACCCTGGCCTCCGGGTCGTGACTGAGGAAATACCGAGCGATCCCAAGGCCGAGCCCGCCATTTCCTCCGGTGATTAAAATCGAACGCACATCGGAGCTTGGACCGCCACGCGGAACCGGTCAAGGCAGGGCAGGCTCGTTTCCGGGCTTCCACTTGATGTTGCAGC
>JBDTNJ010000536.1:0-9548 GCA_039933825.1 Luteolibacter sp. | reverse complement strand
CGGGCGGCGCGCAACGCAAAAGAAAGCCCGGCAATACCGGCACCGATCACCAGGAAATCTGCTGTCATCTGCGGCCAGCATGTACCCGGAATTCCTACGGAAAAGGGAAATTTGTCATTCGTGCTTCTTGACCGCCCGGCGGCAGCGGAGGCAGGCTGGCCCATGCGCTTTTTTATCACCGGAACAGACACGGGAGTCGGGAAAACCTACGTCACCTGCCTGCTGCTGGAAGGTTTGAGAAATGCCGGGGTGGATGCAGTGGGCTATAAACCGGTGGCTTGTGGTGATCGTGAGGATGCCACGTTACTGGCTGCTGCATCGGGCGGGATTGATACCGCTTTGGTGAATCCGGTTTTTCTCAACACACCGGTGGCACCCTACGTGGCCGGGATGTTGGAGAACCGCACGGTGGATCAAGCGGAATTGTTAGCAGGGTTTGCGAAAATTTCCACAAGCCATGAAAGCGTGCTGGTAGAGGGAGTGGGCGGCTGGGAGGTGCCGATTGCGGCAAATTATCGGGTGTCCGATCTGGCTGCGGACCTCGGGCTACCGGTGATCCTCGTGGCCGGAAACAAGCTGGGCGCACTCAATCACATCCTACTCACCGTGGATGCAATCCGGGCGAAGGGCTTGGTCTGCGTAGGCATTTTCCTCAATCAGTTGGAAGACGAAATGGACACCGCGATGATCACCAACAAAGGGGTGATCGAGGATCTGACCGGCGTGCCGCTGCTGGACCACTTGATCTATGGTCAGGATTTTATCGACCTAGAGAGGTTTCTCACACTTTAGAGAACCCAAGCGGCTGGCTCCGGGGGGGGAGGTCCCGGAGCCCACCAGCTTGATTTTGCTGTCATTTGCAACGCCAGCGAAATAGGGATACCGCACTTCCGCGCGTCACGGTATTACGTGATCACGGTGATTTTCTTTCCCACTCCATGCCAGCCAAGAATTTCCACGTTCGCCAAGCCGCCGTCTCCGCCCTCCGCGCCTGGGCCAAAGGACACGATTATGCAGAAACCCTGATCGAGCGCCACTCCCAGCGGCGGAAACTTTCTTCTTCGGACCGGGGGCTGCTGCAAGCAATTCTCTTTGGAGTCTTGCGCAACAGACGCCTGCTAGATCACTGGATCAGCAAACTCCGGGACGGCAAAGTGGACCCGGAAACCCGCGATATCCTGCGCGTCGGACTTTGCCAATTGCTCATCCTCGGCCTGCCGGATCACGCCGCAGTGAACGAGACCGTGGAAGCAGGAAAAGCCAACGTCCGCAGTCTGATCAATGCGGTACTGCGCCGCGCCACCGTCGCGAAAAAGCGCTTGCTGGAAGACGTGGCCGAGCTGCCACCCACAATCATTCACTCGCATCCGGACTGGCTCTATAACAGGTGGAAGATCGCTTTCGGAAAACGTCAGGCGCTTACCTTGCTCGAATGGGACAATCAGCCGGCGGTTACGTATTTCCGCGTGAACCCGCTCGTGCCAGCGCCCGAATCCCTGCCCGGCAAACCCGTGAAAGGCGCGCCGGGATTCTATCAACTCGATGGCTCTTTGCCGACGGCCCTGCTCGCTTCCGGTTCGATTTACATCCAAGACCCCGCGACGCGTCACTCGGTCGAACTGCTCGACCCGAAACCCGGTGAGCGTATTCTTGATGCCTGCGCGGCTCCTGGAGGAAAGGCGTTTCTCATCGCCGCCGCCATGGGATCGGCGGATGGCCTGGTTTGCACGGATTCCAACGAGAAGCGCCTGCCAAGGTTGGAGGAAAACCTCGAACGCCTGCACGCGGGCAACGCGAAAGTTTCGGTCCACGATTGGGCCCAGCCCGCCCCCGCAGAATGGCACGCCAGCTTCGATGGAATCCTGCTCGATGTCCCTTGCTCCAATACCGGCGTGATCCGCCGCCGCGTGGACGTGCGCTGGCGTTTGCAAGCTCCCGACATTGAGAAAATCGCCATCACCCAGCGGAAAATCCTCGAAAACGCCCTTAGCTGCCTGAAGCCCGGCGGCCGCATCGTTTACTCCACATGCTCCATCGAGCGTGAGGAAAACCTTGGTCAAGTCGAGGCCTTCATCGCCGACCACCCCGAGCTCTCGCTGCAATCCACCCGCGAGGCGCTGCCATTCCGGGAAAAAACCGACGGTGCTTTCGCGGCGAGAATCCAGTCCTAACTTCTCAATTCCCGCTGGATACCACGCCGGCACTTCCTTAAAAAAAGCCATGAAATCCTGCCTCGGACTGTTGATCGCTCTGCTTGTGTTCGTCGCCGTCATCGGTGGCGGTGCTTTAATCTGGTATTTGAGCGATACGGCCACGTTCACCCGCACGAGTGCTCCGGCAGCGGCTCCTGCGAAAAATGCGCCGCCGGTGGCGATCCCGGTTCGCCCCGTGCCGGGCTCGCACAACAAACCGCCCGTGGCGATCCCCGTTCGTTAGACGAGCCGCGAAAAACACGAACGCAGGCCCGCGCGCCACTTTTCAAGGAAGACCAGGTTCCTTGCGATCTTCGAAGCTTCTTCCAGATCCGGGTTTTCTGATTCCTCTAGTTCTGGAAAAACCCCGCACTCGCGGGTGATCCAGGTTTCCACCGTGCCAATCGCGGCTTCCAGTTCCTCGCGGCAAATCTGCGTCTCACCCTCGAGCATCGCTCTTAACAGCGCGGATTTCACCTCGTCTCGCCTGCGGATGAGGAATTCCGCGCGTTGAGTGACGGCACCGACTTCGGAGAAAAGGTCCATCAGCGAAGTATCGATCGTGCCACGTGTCTCCACCGTGAGGCCAAGCGTTTCGAGCCATTGCCGCAGCCTCCGCGCCGGGCTGGCCAGAGTGGAAAAGGCCTCATTCAGCGCGGTGAACTCCCCTTCCGCACCTCCTCCATCCGGGTGCGCTTGTTTTCCCGCCGCGCGAAAAGCCTCGCGCAGCGTGTCCTCGGAAAGCACTAAACAGGGCCGTATGCCCAAACGATCAAAGGCATCTGCCATGCGGGTTTTTAGGCAAGGATTCGGGCCAAGACAAGAGCTACGAAACACAGGTTCGGGCCTGCGGGTTGGAGCAGGAAGAAGCAAGGTCATCGCCCCCCGGAGATGACCTTGCCCATGATAAGCAGCCACTACCGCGCTAGACTAACTGGCCTTGCGCTTCGAGCCGCTCCTCCTCGCGGAGATAACATCCGGGATCGGATCCCCAAAGATCACCGTCATTGCAGAATGCGGCGCGGGTTCTGAATCCGCCACCACAGATGGAAAACCATTTGCAGTCCGCGCAGGGACCGCTCATCCGCGTCTGGCGTTCCTGCTGGCTGAGCAGGCCGATCGAGCGGATGGACTCGAGCATACCGGCGGATGGCGCGTGGCCGCCCTCCCAGATTTGTGAAAACGGTGTTTGCTTCACATTGCCCAGTTGCATGTCCTGCCAGAATTGGTCTGGATGCACGTTGCCTTGGGTGTCGATATTGGCAATTCCGCGTCCAGAGCTGTTGGCACCGCCACCGTTCCATGAGAGAAGCCTGCGGGCCTCATCCAGATTTGGATGCGACTCGTTCTCCATGCGGACGAGCAAATAGGCCCCATCGGCAGGCTGCGTCACCGTGAGCAGCTCACGGTCGATCCCCTGCTTGTGCCAGCTCTCCACCCGCGAGATCAAAGTATCAATCGCACCCCGGGCGGCACCGGCGTCGAGCACTTGTAATTCGCTGCCGCGTCCCGCCGGCACAAGGTGATAGAAACAGACGCGCTGGATTTCATGGTCTTCGATGAAGTCGAGGATGCGATCGATATTTTCGACGTTGTGACGTGTGAGAGTGAGACGGAGACCGGTCTTCTGGCCGACATCGCGGCAGTTTTTAAACCCCCTCACCGCGCCATCGAAAGCGCCTTCCTTGCGGCGGAATTCATCGTGGATCTTGCCGATGCCATCGAGCGAGATGCCGACGTAGGCGACATTCGCCTCCTTCAGCATCACAGCTTTTTCCGGAGTGATGAGCGTGCCGTTGGTGGAGATCGTGAGTTTCAATCCTTCTGCCGAGGCCATCTTCACCAGATTGGCGAAACGCGGGTGGATGAGCGGCTCGCCACCGGAGAGCAGCAGCGCGGGAATCTGGTAGGCGGCAAGATCCTCCACCACGTCCTGCATCTGATCCCAATTCAGCTCGCCGGGATATTGCATGGCATTCGAGTCCGAATAACAATGCACGCAGCGCAGATTGCAAGTGCGAGTGATGTTCCAAACCACGATCGGCTTGCGGCCTCGGGCCTCCACCGCGTTTGCTCCGACACCGTGGCCGTACCTTAGTCCATCCGCAGGTTGTGCCGCGCCGGTCCATAGTTTTGTCAGATTGATCATGTTGTTATTGGTTTGAGATTTTTTGGTTGATAGACGCATGCCGGATCGGCAGCAAAGGGATCGCCATGGACCCCGTAGGCACGGGCGCGTGACCCACCGCACACGGAGCGGAACTCGCAAACACCGCACTTGCCACCGAGGGCGTCGTTGTCCCGGAGCGAGACGAATAGGGGATTTTTCCGATAGATCTCCGCCGGATGGAGATCTTTCACATTGCCACAGTCGATCGGCAGAAAGCCGCTAGGCGAGACCACGCCGGTGTGGGAAATGAACATCACGCCCCTGCCATCGCGGATGCCGAGCGGCGAGCGCATGCCCGGCCTACTCCGGCCCGACGAGCCTTTTTTCTGGATCAAAACACGCCGGAAGTGATGGCCTTCCGTGGTTTTGATCGCGAAGGGTGCGTTGCCAACGAGATCCGCCATTTCCTCGAAGACTCTCTCGATATCTCCGGCTTCGGGCAGATCATCGAGACCCGCCCGACCGGTGGGGACGAGCAAAAAGACGCTCCACATTGCCGGCTTAAGCTCGAACATCAGGTTCTTGAATGCCTCGAACTCCCCCATATTTCCACGGGTGAGGGTGGTGTTGATTTGTAAATCCAGTCCCACGGCGTGCGCCCGCTTCACCGCTTCGATCGTGCGCTCGTAGGTGCCGCTCACGCCGCGAAACGCGTCGTGGGTCTCGCGGGTCGCGCCATCGAGGCTCAACGACATGCGGCTCACCCCGGACGCTTTGATTTCCGCAAAATCCGTTTGCAGCAACCGCGCGGTGGCGGACGGGCTGAGGCCGACGTGGAGTCCAGACTCGGCGGCTTGGCGGACAAGATCGAGCGCGTCTTTGCGCATCAGGGGATCGCCGCCGGTGAGAATGAGCATCGGCGGTTTCCACGCGGCCAACTGGGCGATGAGCTTACTCGACGCGGCTGCATCCAATTCCTCCGGATGCCTGCGGGATTGCGCTTCCGCCCGACAATGGCGGCATGCCAGCGCGCAGGCTCGCGTGATTTCCCAAAATACGAGGAACGGCCGATCATCGAAATCATAGTCCGCCATCGCAGGATGACTGCCGGATTTTTGAACTGCATTGGTATTCACCACGACACGATCACAGCACCAATGCCCTATTCGTGCTCTCCCTGCCTTACCGGAAACCCCGCATATTTTGTGTATTTCGGGAGCCTCAATGGTATTTGAGATCAACTGACGGACCGCCATGGATCCCGAACAGTCGTTCGGCCCGTTATTCCAAAAAACCCTTCATGAATCACGCGGAGTCCACCGGGGCTGGGTCTCTCCCCGCGTCACAACGTTGCGAATGGGCCGGGCTGGAAATTGCAGGCTTTTAAAACGCGTGAGGATTGGATTGATTTCGTGCTCCGCATCCCCAAGCTTTCCGCTTTGGCCGAGGCATGACAGCCCTGAAGCTCCCGGACATCCCCACGATCCCACTGACTCATGAATTCCGAAACCGCCGCCACGGCCCCTCAAAAACGAGCCACCGAAAAAGGAAACATCGAAAAACTCCGCAAACCGATTTCGTTTCTGGCCGCAGCGACTCTTATTTTTCTGTTGGTGTTCGTGGAGCCTCGTGGAGCCCACACCCTTCCCAAGGAGATTCTGAAACTGGCCGGATTTTTCCTCGTTTTCGCCGGCGCGCTCGGACGCATCCTTTGCACTCTCTACATTGGCGGGCGGAAAAACCGGGAGTTGTGCCAGAGCAGCGTTTATGGAATGTGCCGGAATCCGCTGTATTTTTTCTCATTCCTCGGGCTGACCGGCATCTGCCTCGCCTCCCAAAACCTCACCCTCACTCTCCTAGCCTGCTTGCTTTTCCTCCTCCTCTATCGGGCAGTCATCCGTAGCGAGGAAAAAAAGTTGCTAGGTCTTTTTCCCGATGATTTCCCCGCCTACGAACGTAACGTTCCGCGTTTCTGGCCGCGCGGTTTTTCGATCAAGGACTCACAAATCCTCCAGGTGAATACGAAAATCTTCATGGGCTCGCTGTCCGAAGTCCTTTGGTTTCTCGCAGCGCTCATCGCGGTGGAGGCGATTGGAATCCTTCGATCCCACGGAATGATTTCCACGGTGTTTTCGTGGTATTGAACTCCTCTTTTTCCACGATGGAATGAACTGGCTCGCATGGTCATTACTCTCCGCATTTTTCGCTGGCCTGACTGCGGTGCTGGCGAAAATCGGCGTGAGTGGGGTGAACTCGAACCTCGCGACGGCGATCCGGACATCGGTGGTGTTACTCTTCACCTGGGGTATCGCTTTTGCGACGACGAAACCCTCGGCGCTGCTGGAATTTCCAAAGCGGGTCTGGCTTTTCCTCGCTCTATCCGGCGTGGCGACCGGGCTTTCGTGGCTGTGCTACTTCCGGGCACTGCAACTCGGCGAAGTTTCGCGGGTCGCGCCGGTGGACAAACTGAGCGTGGTTTTCGCCATCGCCTTTTCTGCCATCATCCTGAAAGAGCGACTGAGTTGGCAACAAGGCTTTGGCGGAGCGTTGATCGTTGCAGGGGCGCTGGTTCTCGCCTGGCAACATGATTAAAACCCAGCGCTCACACCCATTTATCATCATCCTTCATTCACTAACTGCTCGGTTGAAATAAACCTGACGCCACCCACTCCATCACTCATGCCGCTACTTTCCCGCTCCGCCACTTCCCGCCATGACACCCAGTGGTGGCTTCCCAGACTGCTGGTTTTTCTCATTACCTGCCGCTTTCTGCTACTGATCTTCGCTCCGCATTACGATCCATCAGAATCGCGCTACGCTGAGATTTCCCGCAAGATGGTAGAGACGGGGAACTGGCTAACACCGCAATTCGACTACGGCGTGCCGTTCTGGGCGAAGCCACCCCTGAGCATGTGGATGTCGGCGTTGGGAATTCAGATATTCGGGGCAAATGAGTTCGGATCGCGCATCTTCATTTTTCTAGCAGCTATGATCGTGCTGGCGCTGGTGGCGAAGGCCGCCCGCCGCGAGTATGGTAAGAAATCCGGAGTGGCAGCGGCGGCGATGCTGATGGGAATGCCGCTGTTCTTCTATTGCTCGGCAGCGGTGATGACCGATCTGGCGCTGGTGCTCGGCACGACGCTCTCGATGGTGGCTTTCCGGCAGGCGATGCTATCACCATCGAAGGGGTGGGGTTATGGGTTTTTCATCGGGCTGGCCATCGGGCTGCTGGCGAAGGGACCGCTCGCGTTGGTCTTGTCCATGCCGCCGATCGTGGCGTGGATCGTCTTGACCGGTCTGTGGCGGCGAGCGTGGACGAACCTTCCGTGGATTTCCGGATGCTTCCTGATGCTGTTAATCGCAGTGCCGTGGTATTTGATGGCGGAGAAAAGGACGCCCGGATTCCTCGACTACTTCATCGTCGGCGAGCACTGGAAACGCTTCACGGTAAAGGGCTGGAAAGGAGATCTGTATGGCAGCGGACACCCCATCACGCCGGGAGCAATCTGGTTTTTCGCCTTGGTCACCACGCTGCCTTGGTGCGTCGGTCTGTTCGCCGTGCCACTTCGCCAATGGAAAAACCTGCGTTCCTGGGCGCTGGATGGTGAAGGGCGAGGGGCATATTGGCTGCTTTGGGCTTTGTGCCCTCTGGTGTTTTTCACTCCGGCCCGCAACGTCATTTTACCCTATCCGCTGCCGGCACTCCCCGCCTTGGCCCTGATCTTGGTGGATATCTCGTGGCGGCGCTCCAATGCAGGAACACACACTGGAATTCATCCGCTTCACCCTGGCATCCTCGGTGTAAGCGCCGCACTCACGGGGTTTGTGGTTCTGGCGGTTATGTTGATGCCGAGCGCTTCGTTCCAAGGCTCCGAGCGCAATTTAGTCAAACGATTCGCTCGCGATAAACAGCCCGGCGACCAGTTGACCTACTACGGAAGCCGCAAATATTCGGCTGAGTTTTACACACAAGGCAAAGTGCTGCTCGCCAAGACCGTCGATGAGCTGCGCAGCCAACTCGATGCTCCCGGTCGCTTGTTTTTGCAAACCAATCCCAAGCGCCTCAGCAAGTTCCCCTCGGAAACACAGGCCAGATTCACTGCGGTCGAAACATTCTCCGACGAGTCGACCCTCTACGTGGAGCAGAATGCCACGCCCGAAGGCAAGCGGTTGACGCCACCACCCCACGTGATTCATCTATAGACCCTCATGAGAGAAAATTCCCGACCCTGGATCACCTGCGTGGTGCCTGCTTTCAACGAAGGCCAAGGCATCTCGGATTTTCTGCGCGATCTCTGCGCCCATCTCGCCGGACTAACCGACCGCTACGATGTGATCGTGGTGGACGATGGCAGCCGGGATGACACCAAGGTGAAGGTGATCGCGATGACCCAATTACTGCCGGTGCGATTGATCAGTTTCTCGCGGAACTTCGGCAAGGAAGCTGCCATCGGCGCCGGACTTGACGCGGCAAACGGCGAGGTGACCGTGATCATCGACGCGGATTTCCAACAGCCGATTTCGCTCATCACAGATTTCGTCGCGAAGTGGCAGGAGGGCTTCGACATGGTTTACGGTCTGCGCAATGACCGGCTAACCGATCCTCTGCTCCGCCGTTTCCTGAGCCGCACGTTTTATAAAATCCTCAGCCGCGGCTCCAATATCGATATTCCGCCGGACGCCGGGGATTTCCGCTTGATGGACCGCCGAGTCGTGGAGGCGCTGCGGCAACTTCCCGAGCGGGGAAAATTCATGAAGGGGCTGTATAACTGGGTAGGGTTTTCCCACACGTCGGTGCCCTTCGACTATGGCTTCCGCCGCGAGGGAACCTCGAAATTCAGGTGGGGCGGCCTGTTTGATCTGGCGATCACTGGACTCACGTCGTTCTCAACATTTCCCCTACGCGTATGGGTTGGAGTGGGGTCGTTCGTTTCCGGACTCTCGATCCTGTATGCCGTTTTCATCATCGCCCGCACCCTGTTCATGGGGACGGACGTTCCGGGCTGGGCGACGCTCTCCGTGGCAATCACATTTCTAGGAGGTGTACAGCTCCTCTCTATCGGCGTTCTCGGCGAGTATATTTCCTGCATCTATACGGAGGTGAAAATGCGCCCGAACTATCTGGTGGCGGAGCGGCATGGCTTTCCGGATGAGAAAAGCACGGACTGAGTTTCGTGGAAGCTTGCCGATCCGGACTGGAACCGGCATGCTCGCCGCATGATCCGCCTCACCGCATTTCTCGCCAC
>JBDTNJ010000535.1:0-7283 GCA_039933825.1 Luteolibacter sp. | reverse complement strand
GGCCACCACAATCATAGCTTAGCCCCTGGCCCGAATTTCGGGGTCCGCCTCATTGCGCACCTTTTCCAAGGCGCGGCGCAATCGGTTTTTCACCGTTCCCAGCGGGGTTCCGAGGTGATCGGAAATTTCCGAATGGGTGTATTCCAGGAAAACTGCGAGTTCGAGGCATTTGCGCTCGTCCGTGCCGAGGGTGTCCAACGCGGCCCGCACCCGCCGCCAGTCGTCCAATGCCATCACCCGTGGGTCTTCGCTTTTTTCGGTGGGCGCATGCAAATGGATCGGAACCACCCGTGAGGAATCCCGCTTCGCCCGATGGCGGTAGCGCAGCCGGTCGATGCAATAGCCGCGCATCACCGCGAAGGCCCACGCAAAGGGGGCGGATTGCAGTGGATCGTAAGCGACTGCCCGATGCCAAATCCGGACGAAGGAATCCTGCACGACTTCCTCGGCCTCGTGTCGATCCCCGAGCATGCGTAACGCCGAGCCTAGCAGGACCGGACTCCACATTTGATAAAGTTCCGTGAGGGCGTTGCCTTCACCTTTTGCTATGCGCTCGATCAACGCCACCGCATCGCCCGTCCGGTCTTCTCCCACGCCTGCGGGGAAATTACGGTTGAGCGAGAACTCAGGTTCGATCATCGGCTGGTGAATGGACATGGAAATCCTAGGGTTCTGCAAATGCCACGCAACAAACCATCCGTCATTTGTCGGGGTTTGGCCCGCTCATTTTCATTTAGTTCAAAAAAACTCATCCCTTGCCGTGAGTGGAGAGCTGGTTTTAACTCCGCGCATGCACGAAGAAATCAAGCTCACTCGCGAAGTCACAGCCATCCAGATTCCAAGCGGTGACACGCTCTTGCTTCCCACCGGCACCGCCGTTTTCATCACCCAGCGCTTGGGCGGCACCTACACCGTGGCCACTTCGCAAGGCCTGGCGCGGATTTCTTCTCAAGACGCCGATGCGCTCGGGGTGAATCCCGAGGAGGAGCAAAAGAAGCAGGCAGAAGTCGTCCGCCTCAAGGATGCGCCTCTCGAAGAACAGGTCTGGAGCCAGTTGAAAGGCGTTTACGACCCGGAAATCCCTGTGGACATCGTCAATCTTGGACTGGTTTACGATTGTATCATCGAGGAATCCGAGGGGAAAAAAACGGTCGCCGTGAAGATGACATTGACCGCTCCCGGCTGCGGCATGGGCCCCGTCATCGCCGCCGATGCCCAAGCCAAGATCATGACCATCGATGGCATCGACGATGCTCGGGTCGAACTCGTGTGGGATCCCGCCTGGAACCAGGAAATGATCTCCGAAGAAGGAAAAATGAAACTTGGGATGATCTAAGGCCTGTTACTGAAACATCAAGCAGGGTCCTTCCCCGAGGTCTGATCGATATAGGCGATGATCGTGGGGATCGCCTTTTCAAGGATATTAGCCACATCCTCATAGGCCTCCCGTCCCATGCCTATCGGATCGGGGACATCCAGTCCGTTGCCCTTTCTGGGAATATCTGCGAATTCGCAGGTGAGATAGAATTTATCCGCGTGCTGGGGAAAACGGGATTCCAGCGTTTCCAGGTGGCCTTGTGTCATCGCGAAAACATGTGTCGCCTCTGCTAGGATCGCATCTGATACCGGTCTGCTGTGGAAATCCTCCAGAGTCGAACCCCGTTTTTTAAGAACCGCGGTTGTTTCCCCGCTGGGTCGGGTGCCCTTGGATGCGGCCACTCCGGCGGAACTCACTTCATAGTCGGCGCGATCCATCACCGCCTTGCGAAACAGTCCTTCAGCCATCGGGCTGCGGCAGGTATTTCCGGTGCAAACGAAGAGCACGTGCTTCAAATCAGACATCGCGGCGGAGCGTGAGGTCTCAAACCTGATTCGTCAAATGTCAATGGATCACTGTCACAGACTCGATTGAAACGAGGGGTATTTAGGAATTTGGCCTGCATGCATGAAGTCCGACGGGCCGCCCGTAGCAGGAGAGCAAAGGGCATCGGGGTTCAAGGCAAGCGTGATGGGTGTGACGACCGGAAAACGATGATTCGGTGTTTGTGATTTCCGATTCATTCAACGGCTTGCGATTCTATGTAGGTTTGCCAATGTCGCTGCGTATGAACCCCATGACCCGACTTATCACACTCGCCGCCCTTGGTTTTTTCTCACTGCCGCTCCTCGCCGCAGAGCATCCTGACACGAAAGGCTGGAAGGACCTTTTCGCAAACGACCTGAAGAACTCGGCGGATGCCGGCAAGTGGAGCTTTGAAAATGGCGTGCTCGTCGCCAAAGATCACGAAACCCTATGGACCTCGGATTCCTACAGCAATTTCATCCTCGATCTGGAATTCAAAGTGGAAAAGGAATCTAATAGCGGCGTTTTCCTCCGCTCAAGCAACCCAAAGGACGTGCTGGCAGCGCTCGAAATCCAAGTCCATGATTCCACCGATGGATCGGGCCACGGCATGGTTGGCGCGATCTATGATGCGTGCAAGCCAAGCAAGAGCATGGCTAAACCGGTCGGCGAATGGAACCATTTCACGATCACGTGTAAGGACAGCATGGTGACCGTGATTTTCAATGGTGAGGAAGTCATTCACGCCGATCTCAATGAGTGGCCGGAAGCCCACAAGAACCCAGATGGCACGCCAAATAAATTCAAGATCGCACTGAAGGACTATGCCCGCAAGGGCCCGATCGGCCTTCAAGGCCTCCACGGCAAAGCGCTGGCTCCGGTGTATTATCGCAATTTGAAAATCAAGGTGCTGGAGTAAGCTTCGATGCGGGCTGGGTTGGCTTGCTTACATTTAAAAAGTTAAGGACTTGCCGGGGTGGCATGGAATACGCTGATATGGTTTTTATCATGACAAACCCGTCGCTTCTAAAACCATGAACGCTCTCGAAAATCCTGTTTGCCCGCTCTACATCTCTGGAAAATGGCTGAACATCACCGGTAAAACCGGCAGCCCTGTTTTCAATCCCTCGCGCGGTAAAGTCATCGCCACCGTCCCGATGTGCGGTGCGGCAGAAGTGGATGCCGCTGTAGCCTCGGCGAAAGCGGCGTTTCCCGCTTGGCGCGATACGCCACCTAACGAGCGGGCGCAGGTGCTTTTCCGAGCGAAAATCCTGCTGGACGATGCATTCGAAGAGCTCTGCCTCGGCATCGCCACCGAACATGGGAAAACTCTATCCGAATCGCGCGGCGATCTCCGCCGGGGTATCGAGGTGGTGGAATACGCCTGCGGCATCCCTAGCCTGCTGATGGGCGAGAGCCTGGAAAACATCGCGCGCGGCATTGATTGCCACACGGACCGGCATCCGCTGGGCGTGGTTGCCGGGATCTGCCCTTTCAATTTCCCCGCACTCGTGCCGATGTGGATGTGGCCGATCGCCATCGCCTGCGGTAACACTTTCCTCCTCAAGCCTAGCGAAAAAGTCCCGCTCACCATGCAGCGCATCGTGGCTCTGCTAGAAAAAGCCGGAATGCCACCCGGGGTGATGAACATCGTGCATGGCGGCCGCGAATGCGTCGATGCCATCCTCGAACATCCGGATGTGAAAGCGATCAGCTTCGTGGGATCGACGCCGGTCGCACGTGAAATCCACCGCAAGGGAACGCTCCATGGCAAGCGAGTGCAAGCCGCCGGCGGGGCGAAAAATTTCATCGTCCTCATGCCGGACGCCGACGTGGCTCGCACGGTGGAAGCCGTGAAAGACGGTGCCTTCGGCTGCGCCGGGGAACGCTGCATGGCGGGATCGACGGCGGTGGCTGTGGGCGATGCGGGCGAACGCTTGCTGCCGGCGCTAGCGGATCTGGTGAAAGCCATGAAAGTAGGGCCGACGGATGTTAGGGAGTCGCAACCGGACATGGGCGCGGTGATTTCCGCCGAGCACAAGGCCCGCGTTTCCGGCCTGATCGACGCAGGTGAACGCGGTGGCGCGAAAGTTCTGGCAGATGGCCGCTCTACCAAAGTGGACGAAGCGCCTGAAGGGTTTTTCCTCGGCCCAACCCTGATCGATCACGTCGAGGAAACCAATCCGCTGATGGAAACCGAGGTTTTCGGCCCGGTGCTCGCTGTGATGCGGGCGAAGACACTCGATGACGCGATTGACTCGGCTAACCGCCAGGCGTTTGGCAACGGTGCGGCGATTTTCACTAACTCCGGCAAGGCGGCCCGCGAATTCCGCAGGCGGGTGAGTGCCGGTATGGTCGGCATCAACGTCGGCGTTCCCGCGCCGCTCGCATACTTTCCGTTCAGTGGTTGGAACGATTCCTTTTTCGGCGACCTGCACATTCAGGGCAAGGAAGGCGTTGAATTTTACACCCAGCGGAAAACCACCACCACGCGTTGGTTCGGATTCGGCGATGGAGAAATCTGGGCGAAGTGAAGATTGAAGAAAATTGAACCGCAGATGAACACCGATGAACGCAGATTTAAGAATCAGAAAAATATCATCTGCGGTTAAAAAACTCTTAAATTCCTGATTGGCATGACCCTGTTAATTCAAAACGGAACCATCGTCACTGCCGACGCGCAGTTTGACGGAGATGTTCTTTGCCGGGATGGCGTGATCGTGGAAATCGGTTCTGATCTGACCGCGCCGACTGATGCCGAGATCATTAATGCAACCGGCAAATATGTGTTCCCCGGATTCATCGATCCCCATGTGCATATCTATCTGCCGTTCATGGGTACGTTTTCCAAGGACGACTATGCCAGCGGCAGCAAGGCCGCACTGATGGGCGGGACGACGACCTTGATCGAAATGTGCTGTCCTTCACGCAGTGAAGACCCGCGTGAGGCGATCCAACTTTGGAAGAGCAAGGCGGCGGGAATTTCCTCGTGCGACTATACCTTTCACATGGGAGTGACGCGTTTCGATGAAGGAACCGCCGACGCGCTGCGGGCCATTGTCGCGGAGGAAGGGATTTCATCGTTCAAGGTTTTTCTCGCTTACAAGGGAGCGTTTGGCATCGAGGATACGGAGCTCTATCAAACACTATCACTCGCCAGGGAGCTCGGTGTGGTGGTGACCGCCCATTGCGAGAATGCGGATCTCGTTTCGGCGACGCAGAAGAAGCTCGTCGCCGAGGGCAAGACCGGCCCCGAGTGGCACGAACCCTCTCGCCCGATCACGGTGGAAGCGGAAGGCTGCCATCACTTGATGACCTTCGCGGAAATGACGGGAGCGGAGGTTTACGTCGTTCACACCAGCTGCATTCCCGCCGTGGAAGCGATCACCGAGGCCAAAAAACGCGGCGTCAAAGCGTGGATCGAGACGGTCGCGCCCTATCTCACGATGGATAGCAGTTACGCGGAGCGTCCGGATTTTGAAGGTGCAAAATATGTGATGAGCCCGCCGATCCGTGCCAAGGAACATCAGGATTTCCTCTGGAAATGTCTGGCTGACGGCACTGTGGACACGGTGGGAACCGACCACGCGCCCTTCGACTTCGCCACGCAGAAACATATGGGCCACCCGGATGCCGGAAAATGTGTGGACGCAACCCTCAAGCCGACAGGCAAAGCCGGAAACTTCACGCTCATTCCTAACGGTATCCCTAGCGTGGAGGAGCGTGTGAAACTTCTTTATACCGAAGGAGTCTGCCGTGGCCGCATCGACCTGCAAACGCTCGTCCGTTGCGCCAGCACCCGCGCCGCACAGATTTTCGGACTCTATCCGCGCAAAGGCACCATCGCGGTGGGCAGCGATGCGGATCTGGTGATTTGGGATCCGGAGTGGAAGGGTCAAATTTCGGTTACCACCCATTCGATGGCCACCGACTATTCCGCCTTCGAAGGCCGCGAGGTGATCGGCCGTGCGGAACTGGTCACGGTTCGCGGAAAAATCATGGTGCGCGACGGCGCATGGGTAGGTGAAGCCGGGTGGGGCAGCTTTCTGGCACGCAAGCCGCGGATTTCATAAGCCATGCACGCGCCACGAACTTCCGATGACAGCCTGACCAACGAGGATCTGGCAGCGATTCCCACGGACAAGCGGACGTGGTCCTGTTGGAACTACGCGTCGTTGTGGATCTCGATGGCGGCATGCATCCCGACTTACATGCTCGCCTCCTCGCTCATCGAAAAGGGCATGAACTGGTGGCAGGCGGTGCTCACGATTTTCCTCGGCAATCTGGTCGTGCTGATCCCGATGATCCTCAACGCGCACGCCGGCACCAAGTATGGCATCCCGTTTCCCGTCTATTGCCGCGCGGCGTTCGGCACGCTCGGGGCGAATGTTCCCGCGCTGCTGCGGGCGCTCGTCGCTTGCGGGTGGTTCGGCATTCAGGCATGGATCGGCGGTGAGGCGATTCACAAGATCCTATCAGTCTTTGTTCCTTCATTCGCCGGTGGCAGTCCGCTGCCGGGCTTGGGAATCTCCATCTCGCAGCTCGTGTGTTTCCTGTTTTTCTGGAGTATCAACATGTGGGTGATCCACCGCGGGATTCACACAATCCGCGTGTTACTTTCCATCAAGGCACCACTGCTGCTTGTCCTCGGATTGCTGTTACTTTACTGGGCCTACACTGCGGCCGGCGGATTCGGGCCGATGTTTGCGAAACCTTCCGCCTTCGATCCGGGACAGCCGAAAGCCGGGCAGTTCATGTCATTCTTCCTGCCCGCGCTTACCGGCATGGTCGGATTCTGGGCCACGCTCTCGCTGAATATTCCAGATTTCTCGCGCTACGCCCGTTCTCAAAAGGATCAGATGTTAGGGCAGGCGATCGGTCTGCCGCCGACGATGGCGCTTTACTCGTTCATCGGCGTGGCGGTGACCTCCGCCACGGCGGTGATCTTTGGCAAGACGATCTGGGACCCGGTCGATGTGCTGACGCGTTTCAAAAATCCTCTGGTGCTGGTGATTGCGATGCTTGCTTTATGCATCGCCACATTAGCGACTAACATCGCGGCTAATGTCGTTAGCCCGGCGAATGATTTTGCGAATCTCGCGCCGAAAAAGATCTCATTCCGCACCGGCGGTTTCATCACAGGGATCATCGGTGTTTTACTAATGCCGTGGAAACTGGTGGCTGATCCGAGCGGCTACATCTTCACTTGGCTGGTCGGATACAGCGCCTTACTGGGGCCGATCGCCGGAATCATGATCGCGGATTATTTCGTGCTGCGCGGGAAGCATCTCGAAGTGAAGGACCTTTACCGGGCCGATGGGATTTATCGCTACACGAATGGCTTCAGCATCGCCGCGCTCGTGGCTTTCGGTTTGGCCGTGCTGCCGAACCTCCCCGGTTTCCTCTCACAGACCGGCGTGCTGGGTCATGTCCCACCCAT
>JBDTNJ010000534.1:0-8499 GCA_039933825.1 Luteolibacter sp. | reverse complement strand
GACCTCCGCGCCGAGATGCTAACCACCCAAGCCCAGCGCGAGGTGACACAGGCGCAGATCGCGGTGAGCGAGGCACAGCTTACGAAACTGGAGTCCCAGTTAGCCCGTCTGGCCGCAGTCACTGACAGCCGCGCCGTGAGCCGCGATGATTTGGAAAACCACAAACAGGACGTGGCCGTTTCCCAAGCGCAACTCACTGCGGCAAAATCTCAGTTAGCGGCTTCTGATATTTCACTGAAGCGCATCGGCATGCTCATCGAGCGTCTGACCGTGCGCTCGCCGCGCGATGGCGACATCATCCAGCTCAACATCCGCGCCGGTGAATACGCAGCTACCTCTCCGAAGACCCCGGCGATGATCATCGGCCAGACCGACACCCTTCAAGTCCGCGCCGATATCGATGAGCAGAACGCTACCCGCATCCGCAAGGGGCAGAAGGCGTATGGCTATCTCAAAGGCGATCCGAAGGTTACCTTTCCGCTGGAGTTCATCCGGGTGGAGCCGTATGTGATTCCGAAGGTTTCCCTAACCGGATCGAGCACCGAGCGCGTTGACACCCGCGTGCTGCAGGTGATTTACTCCTTGAAACGACCGGAAGAGCCACCGCTCTATGTGGGCCAGCAGGTGGATGTTTTCATCGAAGCTCCGGACCACCGTCAATAAGCCATGAAACCTCACCTGCTTTTACTACCGACCGCGCTGCTGCTAGGCTCCTGCAAACTGGGTCCGGATTTCCAAAGTCCCGGCGCGAGCGGCGGCACGAAATGGAAAGAAGGCCAAGCCACATCAGGAAACCACCTGCCGGACAACTGGTGGCGGCTTTTCAATGATGGTGATCTCACCAAGCTGGTGAACCGCGCCCTATCCGCCAACAACGATATCGCCGCAGCAAAGGCCCGCGTCGACACCGCGCGGGCGCTGGTTGGCGTGGATCAGGCAAAACTTTTCCCCACACTGGACTTGAATGGCTCAGGAGGGGTTTCCCGCAGTTCCGCATCCACCCTTCGAGGTAATCTTCCACCGGGAGCTGATGTCAAACTGGATTCCCAGCGCTATCGCAGCACCTTCGATCTCGCTTATGATCCCGACCTCTGGGGACGCAACCAGCGGCTCATCGAGGCATCATCCGCCCAAGCCGCCGCCAGTGAGGCATTGCTCGATTCACAACGGCTCGGCGTGGCCACCGAGGTCGCCCGACAGTATTTCTTGCTGCGCGGCCTGGATTCCCAGGAATCCGTGGTCGGGGAAACGATCAAGAGCCGCAAGGAGGCGTTCGATATCCAGAAATCGAAATTGGACGCCGGGCTCATCGACGGGCTTTCCACCAGCCAGGCAGACACCGAACTCGAACTCGCTAACAATGACCTGGCCACCGTCCAACGCCAGCGTGGTTCCGCCGAACATGCGCTCGCCGTGCTCTGCGGCGCACGCCCGTCGGACTTCTCCGTTTCAATCCGCACCACCAGCGGCACGCTACCGGTCATCCGGGCTGGGTTACCCGCCGACGTTCTCAACCGACGTCCGGATGTCCGCGCGGCCCTGCAACAACTGCGCAGCACCAATGCGCGGATCGGAGTGGCGGAAGCCGCCTTCTACCCGAATTTCAGTCTGAGCGCGGGTGGTGGATTGGAATCGATCGATGTGAAGAGTTTCCTCGACTGGGAAAATCGGGTGCTTTCGTTAGGGGCTGGCGTGGCAGCCCCCATTTTCGATGGAGGCACCAACAAGGCGAACTACCAGGCCGCCCGCAGCCGCTATGATGAAGCACTCGCCGCCTATCGCCAGACGCTGCTCATCGCGCTTCGCGAAGTGGAAGATGCACTCGTGGATCTCAAGGGCCTTGCCCGCTCCCGCTCAGCGCTGGATCGCGCGCTCTCCAGTGCCCGGGAATCGCGGAGGATTGCCCAGGAACGTTACGACAAGGGCCTCACCAGCTACATTGAAGTGGTCGCCGCCGATCGCTCGATTCTTCAGGTCCGCCTGACGCTCAGCCAACTCGATGCCCAACAACGCATCACCCTCGCTGCACTCGCCAAGGCCCTCGGCGGCGGATGGAGCGGCAAGTAACCTCAGCTTGATTTCTAACTCATGTGGCGTTTTCTATTTTTCTTTTCCGCGCTCGGCATCGCTGTCGCGCTCGTCGTCCGTTGGTGGTTTGGCTTGCGTGTATTGGAAACGGAAGGCCAACGCCAATGCCGCTGTGACCTCAGCCGCTGGATGCCCTCGCCTGACGATAATGCGGTCATCCACCGGGCGGAAGGATCGGCCGCTGAGTTTGGCAAGCAACTCCGGGAAAAGGCCCTCGCAGAATGGCGGGAGCGGGATCCCAAGGCCTCGGCCGTGCGCGAAAGTTCCAAGCGATTCGGGCAAGCGGTGCCTCCGCTCAGCGGAATCGTCGCCGTCCTAGCAGTAGTCGTCGCCAAGATTCCAATTTTCGGGGCGCTCGTCGTATTCATTGTAGCCATTGCCATGGCTGCGGTATTGGGTTTACTCGCCATTGCCCCCGAATTGCAGGCGATCATGGTCAGCGCCCAAAAGTTACGGGAAAACAAAAGTTTCCCCCGCCGCGACGATGAGGACGCTGTGATCCAGTGCGGCATGGCCCATGCGTGGAAGGAATCGCTGCCGCCGTTGCTTCAGATGTTGCAGAAATGAACCTTGCTCAAGCGCCGAGGTAGCAGGCCTGCACTTGCGGGTCTTGCTTGAGTTGGGCGGACGGGCCTTCCAACAGAACTTTGCCGGTCTCTAGAACGTAGGCATAACTGGAAACATCGAGCGCAAGATTGGCGTTCTGCTCGACGAGGAGGATCGTCAATCCCTGCTCACGGTTAATCTCTACAATGCGCTCGAAGATGGACTTGACCAACAAAGGCGCAATGCCGAGCGAGGGCTCATCGAGCATGAGAAATTTCGGCTTGCTCAGGAGCGCACGACCAATCGCGAGCATCTGCTGTTCACCACCGGAGAGCGTGCCTGCCGCCTGATTCTCCCGCTCCTTGAGGCGAGGAAAGAGGCCGAAGACATATTCCGTCTGATTGGCGATCCAATGCCTATCGCGCTGGAGATAGGCTCCCATCCTGAGGTTCTCGTGCACCGTGAGATTCGCGAAAACCATCCGACCTTCGGGCACATGGCAAAGTCCTTCGGCAACGATTTGGTTAGGCGCAAGCTTGGAAATATCTAGGCCATTGTAGGTCACCGTGCCAGTCGATTTCACGAGGCCGGAAAGAGCACGCAGCGTGGTCGATTTCCCCGCACCGTTCGCACCGATCAATGTGACGATACTTCCTTGCGGAACTTTCAAGCTGACCCCGTGGAGCGCTTTGATGGCACCGTATGAAACACTGAGATTTTCGACTGAGAGCATGGTTATTGGGAGAAGAGAAATGAACCGCGAATCTTACGAATCTGGCGAATTTTTTGGAGAGGGCTTGGTGCGGACGATTCTCTCGTATTCGAGAGCACCGGGTTTACCAAAGTTTACGAGGAGTCCGGCTTGGAATGAGGATGCTTTAAGATAATTGTGGACTTGCGCCCTGTGCTCATCAGTCAGGGTTCTCACAGCTTTAATCTCCATAATGATTTTAGAGTGAAGAACAAAGTCTGGTTCGTATTTTTTCGTAAGGAGTTTGCCCTTGTAGAATATCGCTAATTTGGGTTTTGAAACAAACGGTATATCACGGGCACAGAGTTCTCTTTCTAAAGCTTCGTGGTAAACATCTTCGAGAAATCCCGAACCCATTTCGTTATAGACTTCGAAACAAGCACCGATCATAGCGAAAACTTCCTCCCGGTAAATCAGCTCCATAAATTTGGTTTCCCACTTTGAAGATTTAAGATTGAGGCACCACGAATCTGGCGAATCGAGCGAATCTTTTTAAGAAGATAAAGAGGTTTTAGCTTTTCCATGTCTTCAATTCTTAAAGATTCGCTCGATTCGCCAGATTCGCGGTGCCCTATCTCTTCAAACCGCCGCCGCTCCTAGATAGGCCTCGATCACTTTCGGGTGGCATTGGATTTCCTTCGGGGTGCCCTCGGCGATTTTGATGCCGTATTCGAGCACGGCGATTCGCTCGCATATGCCCATGACGACTTTCATGTCATGTTCGACGAGCAGGACGGATAGATTGTAGCGCTCCTTGACGAAGCGAATGAGGCGCATGAGATCTTCCTTTTCGGAGGGATTCATTCCGGCGGCGGGTTCGTCCAACAGCAGGAGTTTCGGACGGGTGGCGAGGGCGCGGACGATTTCGAGTCGGCGTTGGTCGCCGTAAGGAAGCGAGACGGCGAGTTCGTCGCGCTGCTGGGAGAGGTCGAAAATTTCGAGAAGTTCGAGGGCGTTTTTCTCGGTTTCCATTTCGGCCTTGGAAAACTTTTTACCGCGCCAGAGCGAGCTAAAGTAGCCCTCCCGATTGTGCAGACGGGCGGCGACGCGGATGTTATCTAAAACGCTTAGTGAGGCAAAGAGCCGGATGTTTTGAAACGTGCGGGCGATGCCATGAGCCGCGAGGCGGTTCGGCTTGATGCCGAGCGTATCTCTTCCGGCGAAGCGGATTTGACCACTGGTCGGCCGATAGACGCCGGTGATCATGTTGAAGGCCGTGGTTTTCCCCGCGCCGTTCGGCCCAATGAGACCGACCAACTCTCCTTCGTCGACGTTTAAGGAAAACTCCGAGACAGCGGTAAGCCCACCGAATTTGATCGTGGCCTTGTCGAGTTGCAGCAAGGGCGTGCTCATCGGACGTTGCGGCGTTTGGGGATGAGGGAGAATAGTCCGGCGGGACACCAGAGCATCAGCAGAATGATGAGGAGTGAGTAAACGATCATGCGGTACTCTGAAAACTCGCGCAGGAATTCCGGCATCAACGTGAGCAATATGGCAGCCACGATCACGCCCACGGTGCGGCCCATCCCACCGAGGATGACCATCACCACAATGTCGATGGATTTCACCCAGTCGAAGCCGGTGGGTGATAGAAATTGTTTGTGATGGGCATAAAGGCCACCCGCGATTCCGGAAAAGAAGGCACCAGTGACAAACGCGATAACTTTCGTCCGGGTGGTATCGATGCCGTTGGATTCCGCTGCAATTTCATCGTCGTGCACGGCGATGAAAGCACGGCCGTAAGTGGAATTTACGAGGGCGGATATGGCGTAGATCGTGAAGGCGGCAAATCCAAAGGTCCATCCGAGGTTGGTGAGCTTCGGGATTCCCTTGAGCCCGCTGGCGGCTCCGATGGCTTCGGTGTTCTGGGCGAACACACGGATGATTTCACCGAATCCAAGAGTCACGATCGCGAGGTAATCGCCGCGAAGGCGCAGGGATGGCACGCCGACTAACAATCCCACGAACGCGGCCAGCAGTCCCCCGGCAGTGAGCGCGAGAGGGAAATACCAGAACGCATTCACTGTTTCCCCGATATGCAGTGAGATCCACGCGGAGAAATATCCACCCACCGCCATGAATCCCGCATGACCGAGACTGAACTGGCCGGTGTGGCCGTTGATCAAGTTCAGGCTGGTGGCAAGAATGATTGCGATGCCGACGTCAATGGCGACGCCGAGGTAGTAGCGGTTGAATTGCGGGGAAAAATAGGAAACGAGGACCGCGAGTGCGATTCCAAGTATCAACCAGCGTTTTGCTCCAGACAGCGGCATCAGACTTTCTCGATGGTAGAGCGGCCCAGCAGACCAGCAGGTTTGAAGAGGAGGATCAGGATGAGGATCGCGAAGGCAATGGCATCACGGTAACTCGAAAGGCCGGGAATACCGCCGGCGAAGGCATCCAGCATCCCTAACAAGACACCACCAAGCACGGCTCCCGGTAGATTCCCAATTCCTCCGAGCACCGCCGCGATGAAGGCTTTCAACCCGGGCTGCACGCCCATTAGCGGTTCGATGCTCGGGGATTTCATCGCGTAAAGAATCCCGGCAATGGCAGCGAGAGCGGAGCCGAGGCCGAAGGTGAACGAGATGATTCGGTTGACGGGTACGCCCATCAGCAAGGCGGCTTGCTGATTGAAGGAAACCGCGCGCATGGCGGTGCCCACCCGGGTTTTCTGAACAATGAACCACATGACGACCAACAGGATGATCGTGACACAGATGGTCAGCACGTCATTGCTGGATATGACAATTTTTCCGAATTGAAACGCCTTTTCTGGCAGCAATTGAGGAAATGGCAATTGCGTGGCACCGATTACCTTTTCATTTTGGGCGGTGTATTCAATCAACAGCGAGACGCCGATGGCTGTGATGAGTACTGATAACTTCGGACGGTTGCGCAACGGGCGATAAGCCAGGCGTTCGATGGTCATGCCGATGCAGGCGCAGATCGCCGCCACCAACACAAAGACCATGATGCAGCCAATCACCGATTGGTTGCCAAAGGTCCTCTCGACCTTCGGGGCGATGTAATACGCACTGAACGCGCCTAACATCAGAACATCACTGTGTGCGAAATTGATAAACCGCAACACCCCATAGACCATCGTGTAACCAAGGGCGATGAGCGCGTAGATGGCTCCCAGCCCGAGCCCGTTGATAGTTTGCTGGAAAAGCCAATCCACTTGAGGGGTGATGGTCTAGATTTGTTTGTGGATAACAGAAAAATAAGCCCGGTGATCTGAAGTGAAACGAAAAGGAATTACTCTCTTTCTATCAACTATCAACCCGGCACCATCAACTTCTTCAGGGATTCACCGTGGCCTTGTAGGTGAACTTTCCGCCCTTGATTTGAATGAAAACGAGGGGTTTGTCGGCATCGCGATTGGCATTGATAGAAAACTTACCCCCGGCACCGACGAAGTCCTTGGTGGAGGCGATGGCGGAACGCAGGGCGACGGACTCGGTGGTGCCTGCGCGCTTGATCGAATCGGCAAGTACCATAGCGGAATCGTAACCGAGCACGGCCATGGCGTCCGGAGTCTTGCCATTGAAGCGCTTCTTGTAGGATGCCACGAATGCGACCATTTCCGGTGTTCCCTCGTCCGGCGAGCAATGAGTCGAGAAATAGGTTCCCTCCACTGCATCCTTGCCCACGGTCATCAGACTATCGCTTTCCCATCCGTCGCCGCCGAAGATCGGGAGATTCATGCCGAGTTGCTTCGCTTGGATGCAAATGAGTGCGACATCGTTATAATAGCCAGGAAGGAAAATCGCATCTGGAGAGTCGGCCTTGATGGTCGTGAGCTGGTTTTTGAAATCCTTCTCGCCGCCGTTGTAGTCGAGTTCCACGGCTACCTTGCCACCGTTGCTCAGGAGCTTTTGCTTGAAGTTTTTCGCGAGGCCTTTGCTGTAGTCGCTCTTCACATCAGTGAGGACGGCGATACGATTCGCATTCAGAGTTCCGGTGGCGAAATTTGCGAGTGCCGCGCCTTGAAAAATATCCGTGAAACAAACGCGGAAAATGTAGTCACCCACCTGGGTCACCGAAGGATTTGTCGATGCGGGCGAGATCATCGGGATCTTGCTCTGTTGGCAGATCGGCGCGGCTTCAAGCGAGCGGCTGGAGGCAACTTCACCAAGGATCGCGACAACGCCGTCCTTGGAAATCAGCTTGTTGACGGCATTCGCAGGCTCTCCCGCCTTGGTTTGATCATCTTCCGTGAGCAGTTCGAATTTTTTCCCGAGCACTCCGCCTTTTGCATTGAGTTCCTCGATCGCCAGCAAGGTGCCCTCATGCGATGAGATCCCAAAGGTCGCTTCCTTTCCGGTGAGTGAGGCGAATTCGCCGACTTTGATGGTATTTCCACCACCGGATTTGCAGCCGATCAGGGCGGTGGCAAGGGCGGCAATGGCGGGGAGGGTGAGTAATCTGAATTTCATACGGCAGCGAAGTGGAACGTGGCCAGCAAGCTAGGAAACTCGCTTCATGAGCGCAACAGCATTTTGTATGCCTTAAAGATCCATGGGTTTCCCGGTCCGACCACCACTGGGAAGGATCGGAAAATAGGAAACACCCGGGGAAACGAGATCGCCCGCGGAAGGATGATTAGACGCTTTTTACGGAGTGGAGAGGAAGCTCAGGCGATAGAAGCGGCGGCCATAGACGGGGGTGGCAGGTTCGGTGACGAGAATTGGGAAGCGCGTTCCATCTAGGGTGGGACTACCGGTAAAGACGTCGGCGGTGCCAGTCCACGAGCCACCACCGGCACGACGGGCGATTTCCGACCAAGTGGCGAAGCTGCTGCTGGCCTGGACGATGATGGTTACGTCTGCGGAGGGAGTGGAAGGAATTTCGAAGATGACGGAGCCAACGCCGCCGGTGCTACCAGCGATCTGGAGTAGGCTGGCTTGGTTTGTTGCGGTTAGAGGAGTCAGCGGATTGAAGCCCATGGCGTATTTAATGAGGTTTTTGACGCCATCACCCGACGGATTGGCGGTCAAACTGGTGAGAGTGCCAGCTTGGATTTGCTCGGTGGTGAAGTTGGTTTGCAGCCAAAGGTTGAACAGAGCCGCTGGGCGGCGATTCCTTAATTCGGCGTTGAAAGGGGTGAC
>JBDTNJ010000533.1:0-16826 GCA_039933825.1 Luteolibacter sp. | reverse complement strand
GGCATTTGCCCCGCGTTCGATCAGGCTGTGCTTTTCGCGGTTCACGGCATCCAGCGCACGAATCCTGCTTTCCTTCCGGCGGGTTTTCACTTCCACGAAAAGCAGCAATCTGCCGTCCCTCGCCACAATATCGACCTCGCCACGTCTGGGGCCGGTGAAGTTTTTCGCGAGAACCTTGCAGCCCCTCGCCCGCAGCCAATCCGCCGCCACCTGCTCTCCATAATTCCCCAACCAGATTCGATCGCGGAACTCCCCATCAGGTCCTATCAAGCGGCAGGGCGAGTTGAGCGACCGGCTGAAACGACTGACGATGGTGGCAACAAGGGCCGTGAATCCGAAGCGCTTCAAGATGTGCTTTGGTGCCATATCCTTGATGTTTCGCAAAGCCGAATTCAGGAAAATCCCGATCAATCCCGTGCATGATGCGATCCCGGGTGACCTTGGCGATGATGCTCGCGGCGGCAATAGATAGAGAAAGCCCGTCGCCCTTCACGATCCCCTGATGCGGAAACGGGAAGTCCCTAACTGGAAGTCCGTCGATCAAACAGAAATCCGGCAGCTGCCGGAGGGCCTCCACCGCACGGCGCATGGCGAGGTGGGTGGCACGGAGAATATTGATGCGGTCAATTTCCTCGCGATCTGCCGTGGCCACGGCCCAGGTGACCTCTGGATCCGTCGTGATTATTTCAAAAAGAATTTCGCGCCGTTTGGCAGAGATTTTTTTGGAATCGTCCAGCCCGGGGCAGGTGAAGCCGCGTGGGAGAATCACCGCCGCCGCAGCTACCGGGCCAGCGAGTGGCCCTCGACCCGCCTCGTCAACACCTGCAATCCATAAAAGACCACGGGCGTGACAGGCGGTTTCGAAGGTCAGATCGGGCATGAATCCGCCATCAGAAGTGGTTGAATCGCTCGCGGATGGTCATCTGCGAATTGGTGACCGTGGCGAAGAGTTGGGTGGCATATACCGTGCCATCGCTATCAACGACCACGCCGATGCCACTCTGGGTCCAGGCACCGCGCATGTTGTATTCGTGGTCTTTTGATGCTGCCCACAGCTCGACGATGATGGCGGCGCTGTTTGACCCCGGGTGATTGGCGGCGGCCACGTTTTCACTGACGTTTTCCATCTGGTAGGCTTCACGCGCCATCAACGCCCGCCCTTCGAATCCGAAGTGGCTGACGTTTTTCCCGTAGAGCTGGAACTCGCCGTGATGCTGGCGGAGATACTCACAGTGTTCTTGGGCAAGGCGGTCGAGGCCGGCGTGGCGTTGGACATCCGATACGCCGTGGCTGCGGCGGTAGGAATTGACTTCCTGGAAGATCCGCGCGGAAAGCGAGGTGTCAGGACGGAGGGATGCCGAAACAGGCATCTTGCGGGTTTGTGGTTGGGTGGCGCAGGAAGCCAAGGCTCCGGCGCACGCGACCGTGATTACTTTCAAGTAGGTGTATGTTTTCATGCGGGACAGCAGTGGAAGCCAATTAGCTAATTTATCCCTGATTGTAAAGAAATTTTAAAAATCACAGGAGGTTTCCCGTTTTTCGTGTTAGTTTTTGAATTACGCTCGGAATTTTGGCTGCGTTTTGCGAGTTATGATTTCGATCGAAGTGAGGCAGGGGACATGCTTTGGGCTTCAGGATTTACAACCGTTTAGTTACCGGATAGGAGTTTTGCCATCGTTGGTGAACGTCTAATTTTCGAATCGGAATGCGGTGACGTTTAGAAAAAAGTCCGAATTATGCGAATCCTCGTAGTAGAAGATCAGGTGGATATGGCCAGGCACATCGTGGGTGCCTTGACCCGTGCAGGGCATACGGTGACTTCCGTGCACGATGGGCTGGCGGCGCTGGACCAGATTCTCACAGACGTGCCGCATCTGGTGGTGATGGATCTGAACCTTCCATCGCTTGATGGATTCTCCATTTTGGAACGCATCCGCAAGGCGGACTGCGCGGCGCGGGTGCTGATCTTGACTGCCCATGGCGAAGTGGAAAACCGGATCAAGGGTCTGAACGCAGGGGCGGATGATTATTTGGCCAAGCCCTTCGCGATGGACGAACTGGTGGCCCGTGTGAATGTGCTGGGCCGTCGCGGCGGCGCGATTGCCGAGTCCGACGTGCTGCGGGTGGGGGACGTCGTGATGAATATTCCCAAACGGCGGGTGACCCGGAAAGGTGAGGCGATCGAGTTTTCACCCCGCGAATTCCAAGTGCTTCAGATCCTGATGAAAGAGCCCGGGCGCGTCTTCACCCGCGCGGACATCTGTGAGCGAATCTGGCACCGTGATCACGAATATGACACGCGGACGGTGGAGATTTTCATCATGCGGTTGCGCAAGAAACTGGCGGCTGAAAACCAGCCCGACCTGATCCAAACTGTGAGGGGGGTCGGTTATCAAATGCCGCTACCCGAATGAGACGCTGGCCGCTGAAGATCAAAGTGGGGGTTTATGCGGCTCTGCTGACGATGGCGACGCTGCTGCTGGGAGTGGCCGCCTTTGCCTCGATTGTTTATTATCGGCAACTGCATGATCTGGATGACGAGCTGCAGGATAATGCCGATGAGCTGGTCCGCGACCTGCACAATTTCCGGGGGGCACCGGTCAACCCCAGGCATCAGTTAAGCTCGAAATTCGTGCCGGTGGATTTGCAGGATCATTTCCTGATGCTGATGGGGCCAGAAGGGCAGGTGTTGTATCATTCCCCGAACTTGAAAGGGGAAAGCATCGAGGGTGCTCCGGGGTTCCACTCGGTGAAGGTGGCAGGCCAACGTTGCCGGACCGGCAGCTTCAAGCTGGGGGACTTCACGGTCCACGTGGGGATGAGCCTTGCGCCGATCGACGCATTATACGCGGATTTGAGATTCGGCATGCTGATGACGATGCCTCTGATCGGAGTGATGGTTTTCGCCGGCGGTTTGTGGTTAGGAAAACAAGCGGTGGAGCCGATGGCGGCGCTGTCCGCAGCGGCGGAGGAGGTTTCGTTAGATGATGGCTCGGCGCGGCTGCCCACACCTCCTGCGGAGGATGAAATCGCACGTCTGACGGTGGTGTTGAACAGCACGTTTGACCGGATGCGGGCTTCTTATGCCTCGACTGCCAGGTTTTCGGCGGATGCCTCGCATCAATTGAAAACCCCGGTGGCGGTTCTCCGCGCCGGGCTGGAGTACCTGCGGGATTCGCAGGAACTCGAGTCGGAGGCGAGGGGGGAAATGGAAGGCATGTTGAGGCAGGTGCGGCGCTTGTCATGTTTGATTCAGGATCTGTTACTGCTGTCCCGCACGGACGCACGGCGGCTGAATCAGGAAAACCGTCCGTTTGATCTAGCGGACCTGCTGGACTCGGGGCTGGACGATTTGGAGACGCTCGCGGAGGACAGGCTGCGTATCGAGCACCAGATCCAGCGGCCGCTTGAAGTGTGCGCCGATCCAGCGCATGTGGCGATGGTGGTGCAAAATCTGATCGAAAATGCCGCGAAATACACGCCCATGGGTGGTACTGTGCGGGTCACTGCCAGCAGGGTTGGGGAAATCATCCGTTTGTCCGTGGCGAACACCGGAGCGGCGCTGCCCGCAGCGGATCGTGAGGGGATTTTCGAACGTTTCCGGCGTGGCTCGTTAGTCGGGGAAAGCACGAGCGGCCAGGGACTCGGACTCAATATCGCCCGCGAGTTGGCGCGTGCCCACGGTGGGGAGCTGGCGCTGGAACGCTCGGATGGCGAGTGGACCGAATTTGTTTTCACCCTGCCCGCGAATCCATCGGCGGTTTGAAATTCAGCGGACGACGATGTTCCGGCGCTGTTCAAGTGTTAGTCGCTGCTGGACGGAGGGAGTGAGGGAGTTCCAGTTTTGTGCGAGCCATTCCTGTGCTGAGGTATCGTCGATCTTCCGCCATTGCCGGAAATAGCGTGCCGTCGCATCATCTCGGCCGGTGCTTGAGGAGATCTGGGAGGCCAGCGTCATCGAGGAACTGATATCCGAGCTGGCTAACACATCGGCGAGGGCGAGACGAGCTTGATCCATTTCGGGTAAGGTCGGGTTGGCGTCCACTGCTTCTCGCAGGCCGATTGGATCGGTGGCGGCCCACGAATTGAAAGCACCGATGATGCCCTCGGACGCGATAGGACCGGGAAGTGAGGTGAGCCATTCGAGTGCGCTATCCGGCTCGATGGCCCCCCAAGTCGTGCCGATGTGGGTGATGACCTGGCGCTGGATGTTAGGATCGGCCAGTGTGGCGCTCCAGGCGATCGCCCCCTGAATATCACTGGCGGCCCAGACGGTGGCAAGTGTAGCAGCGGCTTCGTCCTTACCGGGTCCTGAGGGAAGTGAGTTGAACCAGTCGGAAGTGGCTTTCGGATCGGTGGTTCCCCAGATTTCCGTGATTGCGGTGGCAAGGTTGGCTCCATCAGGAAGCGATACGGCAGGGGTGAGGCTTTCCGCAGCTTGCGGTGGGTTTTGGGCGGCCCACTCGGACGCGACTGCGGTCTGGGCCGATTGGATCGCTTCCTTGGTGGCAAGGGTTTTGGACCAATCCAAGGCCGCCTTTGGATTCTGTTCCGCCCAGGTTTTCGCCAAGACGCTGATGAGTGGCTGGGAAGTGAGGCCGGTGGATGCCATCCACTGCGCTGCCGCAGCGGGAGTCTTGCGGGTCCATCCGATCAGGACGTCCGTCAATGCCTGCTCCTTCAGCGGACCGGATAGATTTTCCTGCGACCACAACCAAGCGGCACGAGGATCTTTACTTGCCCACTTGTTCACGGCGATGCCGATGGTCTCCGAGCGCGCGAGGCCGGCAGCCATGTTGCTTTTGGCATATTCGAGCGCTGCGGTTGGATCGGTGGAGCCCCACACGGAGTAGATGCCACGCAGGTATTCGAGTTTGTCCTGTTCCGAATTCAATCCCGCCGCTAACAAAAGTGCGGCAGCCGGATCCTGGCGGGCGGCATCGGCCCCTGCCGTATGGAGCGCCAAGGCCCGCTCCTGAGGATCGGTTAGCTGAATGGCATTTGAAATCGTCGAGGGGGCCTTGCCCTGCTGCGCAGAGCCTCCCGTGTTTCGATTGAGGCTTTGATTGTGGGAGCTTGGTTCATTCCGCGCTAAACCATTTACATTTCTCCGATCTATCGCCGTCAGGGGTTTCACGAGTACGGTCACTCCTACGCCAGCCGCCGCTCCAATCGCGATCAGCAAGGCATTCGCCTGAAGCGAGCCATTACGGAACAAGTACACTGAAAGTACAAGACATTCACCGGACTGTGACGGCAATTCTGATTTCGTAACCAAACCGTTACAGTCTGTCATTCTTTTTGCATCCGCATGGGATCTCGCCTAGGAATCGTCCGTGACCGTGGCCCTCCCCCGAAATGCCAAGCACCCATTCTGGCTTTGCGCTGGCTTGGGACGCGCCTTGGTTTGGGGAATCGCGGTGATGGCCGGGTGCTTGGGGGGCGCAAACGCAAGCATTTCCTACGAGGTGCTGGGCAGTTTTCAAAAACCGGGCACCCAGGTGGTGGCACCGCTGCTCTCGCACTCCGATGGAAATTTTTACGGCGTGGCTTCGGCGAGCGGGATTTACGATCTGGGGACGGTTTTTAAAATCACACCTGCCGGAGTGTTGACCACGCTCTATTCGTTTTCGGGCATAGATGGTTCGGGCCCGGCGTCGAAATTGACCGAGGGCACGGATCACGCGCTGTATGGGACCACGCCGAGTGGTGGAACGAACGGATTCGGCATCGCCTTCAAAGTAACGACCACCGGCATTTTCACCAAGCTGGTGGACTTCACCGGCACCTCGGGAAGCGCTCGCGGATCGGTGCCGGATGCGTTGGTTTTGCATGCGGATACCAATTTTTACGGCGTGACGCAGGCGGGCGGCACGGGCGGTTTTGGCACGGTTTTTAAAATGACGAGTGCCGGGGTGGTCACGACTTTGTTGGATTTTACGGGAAACACAGGACTCCGCCCGGGTTCACAGCCGCAGGGGCCGTTGGCGGTTTCCGATTCGTTGCTTTATGGCGTCACCAAGCTGGGCGGGGCGGTGGGATTGGGATGCATTTTTGAATTGAGCACCAGTGGCACTTGGCGATCGCTGGGAGAATTCACTGGCACAAGCGGTGTCCGGCCTGGCTCGAATCCTGCGGGTGGATTGCTGTTCGATGCGGGTGTGCTGTATGGCACCACAGAATTGGGCGGCACCAATAGCTTTGGAGTCGCATTCAAAACGACCGCGGTCACCACCCCTGTTTACACCGTTCTGCGGAATTTCGCGGATCTGACCGGCACGCAGCCGTCCGGAACGCTGGTGAAAGGCACCGATGGCTTGCTGTATGGCGCTACCGTAAACGGCGGTGTGAACGGGCTCGGCACGGTTTATAAAATCACCACCGCCGGCGCGCACACGCTGCTGGCAAGCTTCACCGGTGAAACAGGCGTCGCACCCGGCTCGGCGATGCGCGGCGGCCTCGTATTGGGCTCCGCGAATTTCTACTACGGGGTCACCGGCTCGGGCGGGCCCGGGAATCTCGGAGTTGCATTCAAAATCTCTTCCACCGGCACCTTCACATCGCTTGCTCCGCTGTCGCCCGCCGCTGGCTGGCTGCCGAGTGGTGCGCCGGTCGCGTCGGGCACGGGGACATTGTTGTTTCCGATCGCGGCGGGTGGCGCATCCGGATGTGGCAATCTCATGAGTGTCGCGACTAACGGAGCCATCAGCGTGGCAGCGGCCTTTGACACAACCCTCGGCACGGCTCCCGATGGCGGTTTAAAAAGCGCGGGCCCGGTATTTTATGGAGTGTCGTCAAAGGGCGGTGCCTCCGCGCGCGGCACGATGTTTCGTTACACACCGGGGATCGGAATGGCCCTCGTTTCAACCCACAGCACTTCTGCCGGATCGCTGGCTGAAGGTCCGCTGGCACTTGGGGCTGATGGCCTTTATTACGGAATCGGACGGGAGGGAGGAGCTTCGTTGAAAGGCACCATTTTTAAAGTGACCACCACTGGCACCCGCACGCGACTCGTTTCATTCACGGGTACCGCTGGCGCGGCAACCGGTGCGAAGCCCCGCGGGCCGCTGGTGCTTGCGGCGGATGGAAATTTCTACGGCCTCACTGAAGAAGGTGGTGCTGCGAATACAGGTGTCATTTTCCAGTTGAGCGCGGCAGGCGCCTACGTGGTGATCGATGCGTTTGCAGCCACCGGGCCGCGGTCGCCACAGGGGGGATTTGTCGTCGGGAATGATGGCTTGCTCTACGCCACCACCAGCGCGGGCGGTGCAGCCGATTTCGGGACTTTGATCCGGTTTACGCCAGCGACGGGAATTTGGGAAGTCATCGGGGAATTCAGCGGTGCGTCGGGTTTGTCCCCGGGTGCCTTGCCTGGCGGAGAAATGATGGTCGCAAGTGATGGCTCGATTTATGGCACGGCTGTGTTGGGCGGCGCTGCGGATGAGGGGGTGGTTTTCCGCTATGCCACTGGCAAGGGTTTACAGGCGCTCGTGCAATTTTCTGGCCTTGTCGGAGCGACGCCTGGATCCGCTGGAGCAGCCGATGCTGCAGGGCTTGTATTCACCGGAGGCCTGTCATTCGGCACGGATGGCCTGCTCTATGGCGTGGCTCCCAGCGGCGGCCCAGACGGCGGTGGCGTGGTTTACCGAATCACCATCCCGCCGCCGATGAGTGAATGGAAATCCCTTTATCTGGGGAGTCCCAACGCCCCTGACCTGGATGATTTTGATCGCGATGGCAGCACGAACCTGATGGAATACGCACTTCTCACCCAGCCACAAATCCCTGATCCTGCCGCGCTGCCCGCCCCCGCCATCACTCAGTTTCCCGATGGGGTGCGACTGGCGATCGCAGTGCCTCGTGATCCCGCACGCACCGACATCAACCTGATCGTGGAGGTTTCCGAAACATTGTTGCCCTTGTCATGGAGCGCCCTCGCCAGCAGCATCGCTGGCGGCGTTTTCAGCGGGCCCGGTTACTATTCCGGTGACACCGCATCGCCGGGGGCGAAACTCGCCATCATCCGCGATACGCAGGCCTTATCCGCATCCTCTCGCCGCTTCATCCGCATCCGTGCCACCCACTGAACCTGCTGGAATACCTACCAAATAGTTACCGTATCCCAATTGCGAAGAACTCGCAAAAAGCTCTCCTTAGTCACGAAAGACTGACCTTTCACTCATTCCCCTCCCCATCATGAAACCAATCCAACTCCTGCACCCCCCCCGGTGGCTGACGCTGATGGTGACGCTGCTTGTCACTGTCTGGTGCGTGAATGCGGATGCGGCGTATTGGAATAAAAACCAGTCACACACCCATGTTCAGGGAGGTGACCTTGACGGTGATGGAATTCCTAACATCGTAGATCCTGATATTGACAATGACGGTATTCCTAACGCTCTGGATCGGAATATCGACGGGGGCATCGCTCGGTCCGGCCCCTACAAGGACACCTATATCGGTGACCACACGGACAACGACAGCCCTTCGGAGGAAGACATTGATGACGATGGACTCGCGGATGATTCCCTCGCGGAAAAGGACATTGACGGCGATGGCAAGCTCAACACCGATGCCAGCGAAGATGATATCGACGGCGACGGCAAAGCCGATGACAGCGCCGCCGAGCGCGACATCGACGGTGACGGTCGCAATGACGACGCCGCTAATGAGGATGATATCGATGGTGATGGTCTCGACAACGACGACGCCATGGAACAGGACATCGACGGCGATGGGAAAAGCGATTCCGTGGATGATGACATTGATGGCGACGGTCGTTTGAACGGTGATGCTGCCGAAACCGATATCGACGCTGATCATTTGCGGAATGACGACGCTGCCGAAAAGGATGAAGACGGCGATGGTGTTGACGACGTTGATGACGATGACGATAACAACGACGGCACACGCGACATCGACGACTCGTCGCTCTATCCGGAAGAAGGTGAGGAAGAGATTGAAGCCTACCTTGCCGCGCAGCCGGCCGCACCCAGCGGTAGCACGGTAAAGATCACGCTGCAACATTTTGGCACGGGCTCGGCCAAGTTCAACGTAGATGCCCGGAATTTGATCGTCGGGAGTTACGACTTGTTTGTCGGCGGCGTGCAACACAGCAGCATCGCCGTTGTGCAGCTATCGAGCCAGACGCGCGGCACCATCACCTTCAAAACCTCCGACTCCAGCAGCGGTGATCTGTTACTTGATTTCCCCGTCGCAGGGCAAACTATCGAGATTCGCCAAGGTGGCACCATCTTCTTTAGCAACACTGCACCCGCGTTGCCGGTCATCGGCTCAGGTAGCACAGGTTATAAGAAAATCAGCCTCACTCGCGGCCCCGTCATCTCAAATCAGTCGGAAGCCGAAGTTAAATTGTATTTCGGGATCAATGGCCCCACCCGGTTGGAAGTCACGATGGAAAAAGTGCCAATCGGAGATTACAGCGTGATCATCGGCGCCGGCAATCGCGGCACCCTTCATGTGGCTGGCACGGCACCAGAAACCCAAGGGGAACTCGTCTTCAACCTAGCGGGGTCGTCCGGCGCATTGTTGCTCAATTTCCCAAGTGCGGGTCAGTCCATCTCGCTGATCCAAGGCAGCACCACCTACTTTTTCGGTCAGCTGCCAGCTTCGGCCGCACCTTGAGCGGTCCTGGTAAGGGAGTTCCGAGGTGATTTCCAGGAATGGTCCGGTGTGGTTAAAGTTTTGCTGGCCTCCGTTTTGAACGGGTTCGATGATCCGGCGTCATGAGCTTCGACCAAGGGAATTTCAATTTCGATGCGGACGGTCCGGAAGACGGCTACCGGAAGTGGCGTGAGGAGTTGGACGCGGCACGGCTGGCCTTCGAGCGGCGTTGGGGAGTGATCCTGAGCCGCCGGGTGGAAGTGGTGTTAGAGGACCTTGAAAAGCCTTTGGTGGGATTGCTGAGGGTGGTTTCCGATTCCAAAAAGAAGCGGAATGGGCCACCGGAATTCGAGATGGGAGGGCTGCGGTTCCTGCCGGGCTCGATCCGGAGTATCGTGCAGATAGAGGGGACGGAGTGAAGCGCTGCCAATTTCCGAATCAGCTGCTATCGACCCTTCGGTGCCAGAAGCCCGTATTTCGGGCTGAAGAGATAGGCTGCGATAAATAGCAGCCCAAGCACGATGACGATGGCCGGTCCGGGTGCGATGCCCAGCTTTCCTGAAAGCAAAACCGCTCCGATCGAACCAAAACATCCGATCAATCCTCCGCCCCAGAACAATGCGGAAGTGCGATCGGTGAGTAGTGAAACGGTCGCGGCCGGGGTGACGAGTAATCCGACCGAGAGCACGCAACCGACTGCTTGTAGTGATGAAACCAGCGCCAGAACGAGCAGCGCAAAAATCAGATACTGAATGAACCGCACTGGCACGCCTTGCGCCGCAGCCACGTTCGGCTCGAAGAGTGTGAGTAGAATCGGTCGCATCAGCAGGTTGGTGATGAGCAGGGTGAGAGCCCCGATGCCAAAGGCGATCCAGATATCCGCATTTCCTACCGCGATGATATCGCCAAACAACCAGTGCTCGAGTTCCTGCCGGGTGTCGAGTTTCGGCAGCAGAGCGATTCCTGCGGCAAAAGCGGCGGTATAAAGCACCGCCAGCGCGGTTCCTTGTTCCACCCGGTTCCCCCGCGCGACGGCGACCGAGCCAAGTCCCACCAGCAGCGCGGCGAACATGGCTCCGAAAAACGCATTCCACTGGCTGAGTGCGCCGGTTAGGAAAATCCCCAGGGCGATGCCCGGCAGCATCGTATGCGAAAGCGCGGAAACGGAGAGCGCATTCCGCCGCAGGACGACGAAGCCGCTGAAAAATCCGTTCGCAAAGCCGATGAAGCCCGCCGTGGCGAGCGCGCGCTGATAGAATGGATTGGTGAGGAGATCGGAATCCATATTAGTAAGGGGCGGCCGTCGGCTCGTGGAAGGTTTTTTCAATCAGCTCCGGCGTCAGAATTTCGGCAACCGGCCCGAAGGCGAGGGGGCGGGTGGCGAGGACAAGTGCTTCATCGAACAGCCGTGGCACGGTATTGAGATCATGATGGGAGGCGATGACCAGCCTGCCTTCGTGGGCGAGTTTTGCTAACAAATCACCAAGAAGCTGCGATGCGTTGCGATCCAGTCCGGTGAAAGGTTCATCGAGCAAAAGCACATGGGCCTCCTGCGCTAGGGCACGGGCAAGGAATGCCCGTTGTTGTTGCCCGCCGGAAAGCTCACGGATTTGGCGGTCCTGCAAATCATTGAGATTCAGGGATTCAATTGCGCTATCAACGGCCTCTGAATCCTGCTCGGAGAATTTCCTCCACCAGCCCGTTTGCGGGTAACGCCCCATTTCCACCAAGCCGCGCACGGTGATGGGAAAGGACCAGTCCACCTCCTCGCGCTGGGGCAAATAGGCAAACTCTCGCGACCATTTTTTGACCGTCGTGCCGCGCCAACGGATCGTGCCGGAAGCGCGGGGGACGAGTCCGGCGATGGCCTTTAGCAGTGTGCTTTTTCCCGCTCCGTTCGGGCCGATGAGGGCCACGCGGTTGCCACAGGAAGTCGCGAGTGAAACATCTTCTAAAGCCAGCACCCGACGATAACAGACTGATAGACTATCGATTACCAGTTCGTGATGGTGCCCGTGATGGTCGCAGCAATCGTGGTGAGACTCGCTCATTTCATCGTGGGAATAGGGAGTTCGAGAAAGTCGTCGATGTCTCCAGCGGCGTCGAAAACGTGGACGAAAGTTTCCTGTCCGGGAGCTTCAAGAGTGAGTTTGGCGAAGCGATGCTCGCCGGCTGTCAGGGGATTTTTCCACCTGACCACCAGGGAGAGATGGGGGTTCTGTGAATCCATTTCCAGCTTTCCGTTGATGGGGGACATGTCCAACTGAAGCGGAGGGCTTGCTCTACCGCTATCAAGGGTTACCACTTCCGCAGGGTCGGAGAGCAGCAATCGAAATGGAACGGAGCGGGTGGTGATCGCCTGCGAAATCGCCGGGAGTTCGGGCATTTTTTCGGCAACCCTCGCAGCAGTTAGGCGCAAGAGCCCGGTTCCCGTCGCCGCGAGGGCGAGGGTGAGAAGGAAAAATCGAATGAGGGGCGAACCGCGCACGCGCGGAGCTTATTGCACCTTGGGCCAACTTGCAAGAAACTTGCATGAAGCTCCGACTTGATAGAACGCGAAGTGGCCAAGGATCATTTGGGAAGGGGTGGAATTCCTGGCAAATGGCGTTTCGGCGGGCTCACGTGAGATTCAGGGTTGAGTCGGAGGCCTGTTTCCGCGAAAACCACGGCGGATGAGAATTTTGGTCGTAGGTAAAGGCGGGCGCGAACATGCGCTGGTAAGGGCATTGGCGGAATCCCCGGGGAAACCCGAGTTGTTTTGCTTTCCGGGAAGTGACGCGATTTTCCAACTCGCGCAACCCGTGGCCGCCGATGGTCTGGAATCGCTGATCGAATGGATGAAATCGAACGCCATCGAACTCTGCGTGGCGGGCGAGGAAAGCTACTTGGTGAAGGGCGAGGGACTTGCAAATCTTTGCGGGAAAAACGGGATTCCATGCTGGGGGCCGCCGAAGGAGTCGGCCCAACTGGAGGCGAGCAAGGAGTTTGCCAAAGAATTCCTCGTGCGGAATTCCATCCCGACGGCACGCGCCACCGCGACGGATACGCTGGATGAAGCGGTCGCGGCGATCGGTGGAGAATTCCCGACGGTCCTGAAATTCGACGGACTCGCCGCAGGAAAAGGCGTGGCAGTTTGCCCGGATGAAACGTCTGCTTTGGAGTTTCTAGACGAGGTATTCACCCAACGCCGCTTCGGCCCCGGTCGCGTTTTGGTGGAGCAATGCCTAACGGGCCCCGAGGTCTCCGTTTTCGCGGCGATCATCGATGACCAATATTTAATTTTCACCCCGGCCCGCGACTACAAGCGCGCGGGCGATGGCGATATCGGTCCTAACACTGGGGGCATGGGCGCAGTCGCCAGCCGCCAGCTGGTCTCAGAGGAAATCCTCGACGTGATTGAAAAGAAAATCGTCCAGCCGACCGTCGCAGGTCTCCGTCGTGAGTCACTTCCCTATCGAGGGTTTCTCTACTTCGGTATCATGCTCACGCCGACCGGCCCGCAGGTCATCGAGTATAATTGCCGCTTCGGCGATCCCGAGTGCCAAGCGGTGATGCCCCTCGTCCGGGGTGATCTGGCCACGTTCTGCCTCGCTGGTGCTAACGGCGAGCTTCGCGAGGATCTCATCAGCTTCGACGATGGTTGGAGCGTCTGCGTCATCCTCGCCTCAGCGGGATATCCTGAAACCTCGCGCAATGGCGACTGCATTTCCGGGCTTGAAAAAATCACCGATGCCCGCGTCTATCATTCTGGAACCCGACCCACCGGCGATGGTCACTGGGAAACTAACGGCGGGCGCGTGCTGGCTGTTGTTTCTGGTGGCGGCACCCGCGAAGAAGCGGTGACCAAAGCACACGCCGCAGCGGACTTCATTCAGTTCGACGGGCTGCAACGCCGCCGCGATATCGGCATCCTCAATTTTGACTGATACTAACATGGAACGCACCCTAACTGCCGAAGACATCGCCGCCGGAGTGGAACGCCTCGCGGAGGCCATTCGCGAGAAGAACCCGGATCAACCCATCGCCCTTGTCGGAATCCGCAGCCGTGGCGATGAAATGGCGGAGCGTGTGCTTACGCTGCTCTCGTCGGAAGATCGCGAGCTGTCCTTCGGTGTGCTCGATATTTCCCTCTATCGAGATGATTTCGAGCACCTTCGTGAGAACCCGTCGATTCAAGAAAGCGACATCTCATTTCCCGTGGAGGGAGCGCATATCATCCTCGTCGATGACGTGCTCTTCACCGGTCGGACGATCCGCGCCGCGCTCGACGCACTATCCGATTATGGGCGCCCGGCCAAGGTCGAACTCGCAGTGCTCATCGACCGCGGCCACCGCGAAATGCCGATTCAGCCGGATTATGTCGGTATCATCCTCGACACCCGCCGCCTCGACCATGTATTGGTTTCCCTCGAGGGGACGGACGGGATTGACCAAATTCAGGTCGTTGAGAAAGAAAAACCATGAGTCTTTTGCCGCAGCGCAAGAAATCAGCCGGGGAAATCGCGAAACTCCGCGAAACCCTCGGTATTCCCGGCCAAGCCCAGGCTGCGGAAGACTTGCCTGTGTCTGATTCCGCGAGCGTTCCTGACGGGCCCAAGGCGGGGGAGATATCCCCAGTGTTGCCTGTTTTTGAGGCTCCCACCTCAGCAATCGTTACGCCTGCGGTCGATCCTAGCGCCTTGATCGCCCCGCTCCCCATCGCCCCGCAGTATCACCCGCGGCCTGTTCGTTCCTTAAAAAGGTCCGAGCGCATTCCGGTGCTGCCGGTCGAGGAGCCCGGGTCGCCTGAAGCCGCTTACGCCATATCCCAACCTGCCGCGCCGACCGGCCAGCCGGTAAAAATCGTCCGCTCGCTGCGGAAATCCGAACAAGTCCCTCTAAGTCCTGCTGTCACTCACACCCCACCGGCTGATTCCAATCTACCCGTGCACAGGCACAGCGATCAGGAGTTGAACCAAATGCGCAAGCAAGCAGCGATCGCGATGCAAGCTCCCGCCGTCCCGTTTTCGGCGATCACCGCACACCTTGCACTCTTGATTCCGGGCTATCTTTTCGCCATCGCCGGCGGGGTCTGTTACTACTTCTACGAACTTCCCATCAGCATCACGTCGGCTTGTGTAGTGATCGCACTGATCATTGCGGGTTTCATCTTTCTCAAAAAACCTTTCTCGCGCCATCATGCGGCATTCATCTCGGTGATCTCGCTGTTTGTGATCATTTTCGGCGCACTCTATTATTTTCCCCAACTCCGGCATGGCACGTAAAGACCTCCTCGACATCGTCTCCCTCTCCCGCGAGGAAATCGAGCACCTCCTTGATCAATCCATCCCCTTCAAGGAGCTCTTCACCCGTTCGGTGAAAAAAGTCCCTGCGCTCAAGGGAAAATCCGTGCTCACGCTTTTTTACGAACCCAGCACCCGCACCCACTCGTCCTTCGAGGTCGCAGCGAAACGCCTGTCTGCGGATGTCACGAATTTCGATGTCGCGCACTCTTCCATCACGAAGGGAGAGTCCGTTAGGGAGACGGTTGAGACTCTCCAGGCCATGCGCACGGATTACATCATCGTCCGTCACAGCCGCTCCGGCCTGCCCAGCATGATCGCCCGCCAGACGAAGGCTTCGGTCATTAATGCAGGCGATGGTTCCCACGCGCATCCTACCCAAGCGCTGCTGGACGCATTCACTATCAAGGAGAAATTTTCCGATCCTACCAGCAAGCGGGTCCTCATCATCGGGGATATCCTGCACTCCCGCGTTGCCCGCTCCACCAGCACGATCCTGAAAAAAATCGGCGTGGATGTTGCATTCCTTGGCCCAGGATCACTCGTCCCGATGACCGGCCCGGAAGGCATCCGCCGCTTCACCGACTACAAGGAAGCCATGGCGTGGAAACCGGATTTTGTCTATCTACTGCGCGTCCAAATGGAGCGCCAGGACGCCCAGTTTTTCCCTAGTTTACGGGAATACCACCGCCTCTACGGCATCACCGACGCCCGCCTTGCCGACATCCGCGACCGCGGTCTCTACCTGATGCACCCCGGACCCGTGAACCGGGGCGTCGAGCTCTGCGATGCGGTCATGGACTATGAGCGCAGCCTCATCAACGACCAGGTCGAAAACGGGATTGCCGTTAGGATGGCGGTGCTCTACTGGCTCAAACCGGGCGGCGGCGCGGAGTGAGTTCATGAAAATCCGGGTTGCCTTGTGAAGGAGGATCACGTCAAGTCGGGACGTGCGATACGAACCGATCTGCCCAGACTTCCTGATCCGCAACCGTGCCAATCTGCGGGCGATGCTCAAGCCGAACAGCATGGTCATCATCCATGCGAACGACATCTATCCGACGAATGCCGACGGGACGATGCCCTTCAAACAGAACAGCGATCTTTTCTATCTGACGGGAGTCGACCAAGAGGAAACCACGCTGCTCCTGATGCCAGATGCGGTCGATCCCAAGGAACGTGAGATTCTTTTTGTGAAGGAAACGAGCGAATTGATCTCTATCTGGGAGGGAGAGAAGCTGACCAAGGAGAAGGCCCGCTACTTGACGGGACTCGAGCGCATCGAGTGGGCGCAATCCTTTGAGGGTTTTTTCCACCGAATGGCGCCGCAGGTAGAGAATATCTATTTGACTACTAACGAGCATCTCCGCGCGAGCATCGTTGTGGAGACCCGCAATGCGCGGTTTATCAAGGATTGCCAGGCTCGCTATCCGCTGCACCGCTACGAGCGGCTCGCGCCCTTGTTGCATCGATTGCGGGTCATCAAGGACAAGGAGGAAATTAAAATCATGCAACGGGCCTGCGATATCACGGAAGCGGGTTTTCGTAGATTGTTAGGTTTTATCAGGCCGGGCGTCGGCGAGTGGGAGATCGAGGCGGAACTGCTGCACGAGTTCGTCCGCCGTGGATCGAGGGGATTTGCCTATTCGCCGATCATCGGTGCCGGGAAAAACGCCTGCGTCCTTCATTATGTGGAGAATGAAAAGATCTGTCAGGACGGCGATCTGGTATTGATGGACGTCGCCGCCGAATATGCCGGATGGGCCTCTGATCTGACCCGCACGGTGCCGGTGAACGGCAAATTCACCCAGCGCCAACGAGACGTTTACGATGCCGTCCTCCGCGTTTTCCGCGGAGCGAACGAGATCCTGCGCCCCGGCAACACGCCGATGGAATATCAGAAGCAAGTCATCGAACTGA
>JBDTNJ010000532.1:0-5566 GCA_039933825.1 Luteolibacter sp. | reverse complement strand
AAATCCCGTTAGCCAGAATGTCCGAGCCGAGACGCGGCAGCGGCGCATCGGCCTCGCCGTACGGTGCCACGCGCCATTGCCAGATATCGCGGCGGTTGGAACGGATCGCAGTGTAGGCGGCGATGTTCTTGGTGTTATAATAACGGTCCGGCTTGATGCCGAATAGGTTGGGATTACCGATGTTAGCGACGTAGGTGGCGGCGTGGTCGCTATTGCGGTCAAGGTTGACGAATCCAAAAACGACATCCGAGGTGGCAGGCGAGGCGTTGGAGGTCTGATATTTAGCGACAGCGAAGATGTTTGGGTCGTCGCCGCCGCCGTTAGACTCTGTCCGGGAAAGGAATAAGCGGTTCGACGAAATCAGGGCCGCACTGAGAGTTCTCGCCTGCCCAATGCCGGAATAGACGGGCGAGAGCTGCGCAAGCCCATAATTGTATGACGGGTCACCGACCTGGGTCTTCAGCCAGATCGGCATCATCGAGTTGTAGGTCTTGAAATGCGGAATGTATTTTCCAAAATTCTTCTCCATCAGATCGTATCCATATTGGGTGGAGATTCCGAGCTCCTGCCCGGGGAAAATCATGGGAACCCCGTCCTGGGTCGAGGAGACAGCATAGCGGACAACGGCGTCCCAAGGATCCTGGAAGGTGTCCTCATCGTGCGAAACGGTATTTAACAAGACAAGCCCCTGGCCAAAAGCATTCCGCTTGTTATCGAACAAGGTCCGGTAGCTCTGAGCATTGGACGCATTGCGGAGATCACGGAAGGATGTTTCGTTAAGAATGTCGAACTGTCGGTTCGATCGATAAGCGGGTGCACCGTCGTCCAGAGTTTCGGCCATAAAGACAAAGTTCCATTTGTAGCTGCGGGCAACGTTGATGATATATTCCCATGCCTGAGGGGGAAGACCTTGGCCGAAATCACAGCGCAATCCATCGATGCCCCGTGCGTCCCAAGTTTGCCGCGCGGCAACGTTGCCGTCGGAGGACAGGCTGTTGCGGTTCTGCCCAGCAGGTCGGGTCTTGCCTAGCCAATATGGGGCATATTGTGCGAAGTAACGCCAACTCGCGCAGGTGAAGGCGTCGAAGCTGCCTCCGCTCGAGCCGTTCCAGTCGGATGGGGTATAGTCGATCCAGTCGCCCTCGTTGTTATAGTTGTTAACTTCGCTGCCGTTCTGCGCACCGACGAGAGCGGCATAGCGTCCAAAGAAAACTTCGCAGACGTCGAGGAACTTACCAAAATCTGTGCGGTCGGGGGCCGGAGCAATGTTATTGTCAAAAAAGCTGGTGTAGAAGTTAGCGCGTAGCCGGTAGTCGCCGATGCGGGTGAAGACTCGCAATTCCCGGTCATGGACGAGGTCGGTTTTGAGCCAGCCGGAAGCACCTTGTGCAGCCATCCAAGAGACGTTGGGGTTGCCTACAGCCGTGGCGATGCCTGCGGCACCGAGTTCCACGTCCCAGGCGGTGTGGTTAAAGGCGGCGTCAGGCATGATGTTCACCCCGGCAGCATCGGTATCGGCAATGAAATTCTGGAAGGCGGTCATCGCGTTATCGCGGTTGGTCTGGCTCCCAACGTCGGTGATATTGCTAGGATCGCCAACGAATGTGGACGACATCCGTGGATCGATCTCCCAGAAATTCTTCACTGCATAGGGGCTGCCCAAGGCGTAGGGGTAATTGGCATTCTCGAAGGGTGATCCGCCGTTCCATAGCCATGTAGTCGCATTGGTGTTGGGCTGGCGGTCGTTGATATTTGTTGCGCTGAGGTGGCGACCTTCCCAGCCGTAGGGGTGGAAAGGTTGAAACCACAGCCAATTAATGCCGAGGTTTTTCACGTAGTTTAGATTCCAGTTGTTAGCTCGTCCCGGAGTGGTGTGGATGGCTCCAGACCGGTCGCTCAAGTCCTCGAAGGTGCTGCGCTGAGTGAACTTGGTGCCCGAGGCTTCGATATTGAGGGTGTTGACCTCGTAGAGCCGCACGTCGCGGGAGGATTTGGGAGAGACGACGATGGCGTGGTCGCGTTTGAAGACGTTGGGGGAGGTCGTCTCGGAGTTGAAGTAGTGATAGGTGCCCGCCGGCTCGCCAATGAGCCGATAGCGCCCGGTGGCGCGGTAGGCTCCTGTTTTGGTGGCACTGAGCGTGAGGGTGAAGCTCGAGCCTGAGACAGGCGTCATCGTGTAAGCTTTGAAATAGTTGGAGTCGTTTCCAGCGGGAATGTTATCGGCATTGGGGGGGACGATTCCGTCCTCGATACCGTCGAAGTTGGCGTCCATCGTAGCGTGTTCGCGCCGGTTGAGGTTGGTGAGAATTTCAGCGGTCTCGACGACGGAGGGCGAGGTAGTCTGAGTGTCCAAGAAGAAGGTGAGCGGAACGGAGTCGCCTGCGATTTCATCGACGAAGACGTGAGAGGTGGAGTAGTTGGCATCAGCAGTGCCGTTCGGGCTGGTGACGGTGAGGGTGGTCGCATTGGCGCTGATGACGCCAATCAGCAGGAATCGGAAGAGAAATGAGAGGATCGATTTCATGGGTTCTATCTGTTTCCAACATTAAGGAGCGGCAGTGATGACCATGCGGTAGAATCGCTTCGGTAAGCCGGTAGTATCGTCGATCTGGAAGGATCCGGGCGGATCGGTGGGTGCGGTGACCATTGGCGCTCCGAACGGATCCCAGACATTCAACGTCGCGGAAGACTGGAATTGATACTTGCGGCCCGGCAAAGTCAGGAAGTTAAGCCGGAAACCACCCGCGATTTTCGCAAGTGAAACTTTTGGATAGGCCGAATTATCAACCAATTTCGGATTCAGTCCGACAAGCCATTCGACGATGTTAGCAATGCCATCTTGATCGGGATCGCCGTTCGGGCCATTGTCGATGTTGATTGACCCGTTATCGCCGGTGCTGAGTCCGTAGAGATTTTCCCAAGCGTCAGGCAGTCCGTCGGAGTCGGCGTCGGAGTAGCTGATGGTGGCCCCTGTCTCGAATCCGAGGGCGAAGTTCATGGTGTTGGAACCAAAGATTTCGACTTGTTGGGTTTGCGCTTGGTTACGCATGTTCAAGGTGTCGAAGGTCGCGCCCCCGGCCGGGTTGTCATCGATGGCGGCGGGGTTGTAGGATGTTCCTGTGTAGGTGCCTCCGCTGATACGCAGATAGGCCCGCAACTGGTGGGCTGGATTATTGTTGTAGAGATTCAACTCCTGCGAACTGACTCCCAGACTTGATAGATAGGTTTGTCCATTGAGAAGCAAGTCCTGGAGGTTTGGTGAAAGTCCGAACCGGATGTATAGATTGGAGAACTCCGGAGCGACAGTGTAACTGACTTGCAACGCACTTTGACCCGCCGACAAGGTCACGGTTTTGGCGATTTTGCCATCGCTACTGGTGAGTTTCCATCCGGTTCCACTGGATGGAGCTGAGGCGGTATAAAGGTTGTTAACGTAGTTCGTGCCTGCGGGCGCGGCAAACCAATCTTTCAGCCCCGAGGTGCGATAGCAGGCGACCTGTCCAGCAAGTGTATTGGCAGTGCCTTCCTCCTCCGTTTCCGACCCTGAGTAGCTCATCGGATTACCGACAGTTTGGAATACTTCCCCGGTGTTGATGTCGCGGACCCACGCTCCAACGAGGCGACCACCGATGCGCTCAAAGAGGGCGAAAATGCGGTCGTTATAGAGAACGTATTCCGGCTCGCCATCGAGATCGACGTCATTGGATTCAGCGGTGACGGTGTTGAGGTAGCTACCGGCATTGGCCGCAGCTCTCCAAGTATCCACTCGTTGATAAACCGCAGCCAGACGCACTTGCGATTGGGCGTTTTTCGAGAAACCTGCCAGCGATTGAAAACTGGAATCGGGGTAGATATATGCACCGGTGCTGAATTTCGATAGATCGTTGGCGGTCTGGTCGTGGAAAGCGGTGACAAAAAGTCCGGCATGGGTAGTGATGCGTGCAAGGGATTGCAAATCGCTTGATGGTGAAATGGCCTGTACCGCAGACCAAGTGCTGGAGAGTAGACCGGCTGAGCCAAGTTGCCCGAAAGCTTGTGGCAGCGGACTCCCTGAACGGATGTTAAAGACTTTACCTGAGAGTGATTCCTCGACTCCATTTTGACCGAAATACCAATGATCGTAGGATTCCTGGGTGGCATGATCCACATAATCAGGGCTGACGTTAGCCAAGCTCGTATTAGTGGGACGATTGACCGTACCCCAGACGTCGTGAGTCCCATCAGGAGGTATGGAAATATCCAGATTCCCACTCGCAATGTCGTCAAGTGAGACGATTTGCGTCCACGGACGGGAAGCGAGCCAGCGGACATTTTTATCGTAGGAATCGGCGTTCGCCTTCGTGGTAAAGTCATCCATCGTGCTGGCGAGAATGACTACTTGATCCTGCTGATCGGCGCGGGCCTTGCGGTTGAGCAATTCACGAAGCGAACTGGAAAGACCATTGTTCGTGTTTTGGAAACGGAACTTTCCGGCGTCGTCATTGATCACAAACGTATTGATGCCATTAATGTTATTAATGCGGTAGCCGTCGTTGCCGAGCGCGGAGTTGCGGCCATACCATTTGAAGATGTGGCGCATTTGATCGACCAGCGTGTGGGTGAAACCGAGAGAGCTTATTTTGCCAAAGGTACCACCATCGAGGACGCGTTCCGGGGCATAGAAGACGCGGGTGGAGGGAGCGACACCGTAAATATTGCCAAGAAAGTCGCGGCTGAGGGACACACTATCTGCATTGAAGCTGTTCGTGAAATAGGGCAAGGGACTATCTGCAAAAGTGGTACCTAATGGGTCGATCACACCCGCAGCTGTCAGATTGCGGATTCGGGTGTTGAAGGCAGGACCATCGAGATACGGTTTATTAACCGCAGGATCGACTTTGGCCCACTGAAGCGCGGAAGCAGTAGTCGGCGTGATGTGCAGATTGAGGGGCACGGAGTAGGCTTCGTGCACGTCGAGGGGACGATAATAGCCGGCACCAGCTCCCGTATTGACCTTCACCTGAATCTGACTGCCCGGGACGATGGCTTGGTTGGCATGGGCAAGCAGTGCGACTTTAGCACGCTTGCCTCGGTCGTTAGAACCTTTGCCGCCTTGCTGATTCGCGCGGGTGCTGAACCAGGATTTCAGCACGCTCTTGTCGCCGGAGATGCTGGTTTGGTCCTTGTAGTAGTCCGAAGCGATCCAGTCATCATAAAGTGAATCGCGAATATCGGAGCGGCCGCCAAGATCGCCGGAACCTGGCGTCGGTAAATTGTTCGTGCCATCCTTTGTGGTGTAGACTTGGAAATTCAGCACGGAGGGGTCGCCATTCCAGCCGGCATCAAGAAGAGACTGGCGGCTGATGGAGAATTCCACGGAGTCGAGGTCGGAATTGTAGTAAGCCTTTTTGAAGCCATTCGCGGAAGTCTGGTCGCGGGAGGTGACACCGAAGCTGGCAAGATTCTGTCCGATCGCAGTGGAGTGGGTAGTCGCATTTTTGTCCGCAATATAAACGCGGCCATTGTTGGTCGAATAGCAGGCGACAACGGCTTCCCAGCGCATTTCGGTGCCGGTGTCGACGTCGTC
>JBDTNJ010000531.1:0-3842 GCA_039933825.1 Luteolibacter sp. | reverse complement strand
CAAGGTTCCTCGGCTGATCGATCTCACAGCCGCGGAGCCGGGCGACGTGATAGGAAAACAGCTGGAGCGCGACGACGGCGGCGATGGTGGCGACCAGCGGGTGACAACGCGGGATGGCGATGAAATCATCCATGCATTCCGCCGTCTCATGGTCGCCTTCCGTGACGATCCCAAGAATACGGGCACCGCGGGCGCGGCATTCCTCGACGTTGCCTAGGGTCTTGTCCTTGCCGGGAATATCACAGGCGAGCGCGATGACCGGCGTGCCTTTTTCCAATAGGGCGATCGGGCCATGTTTGAGTTCGGCGGCGTGATACCCTTCCGCGTGGATGTAGGAAATCTCCTTAAGCTTGAGCGCACCTTCGAGGGCGACGGGATACATCGGACCCCGCCCGATAAAGAAGGCGTGTTCGTTTCTGGTGTAGTCCGCAGCGATCTTGGCAATGCGATCATTTTGCAGGATCACCTTGCTGACAAGGTCCGGAATGGAGCCGATCTCGCGGGCAAGCTTGATGCCATCCTCGCGCGAGTAGCGGCGGCCACGGCCAAGTTTCAAAGCCATCATCAGCAGCACCGCAACCTGGCAGGTAAACGCCTTGGTGGAAGCCACGGAAATTTCCGGTCCTGCATGCAGATAGACTCCCCTGCCCGTCTCGCGGGCGATGGTGGAGCCCACGACATTGCACAGACTCATGACAAACGCGCCCTTTTGGTTGGCCTCGCGAACCGCTGCTAGGGTATCCGCCGTTTCTCCGGATTGGGATATGGCAACCACGAGATCGCAGTTGCCAATGATGGGATTGCGATAGCGGAACTCGGCGGCCTGTTGGACCTCCGCGTGGATGTCCGCCAGATCCTCAAAAGCGTATTCACCGACAAGACCGGCGTGCAGTGAGGTGCCGCAGCCGATCATGACCACACGAGTGAGCTCCGCAAGTTCGCGCGGCGAGGTGCCCATGCCAGCTAGAACGGAAGAACCGATCTCGTGATCCAGACGGCCGCGAATGGCGTTAGCGAGTGCTTCCGGCTGCTCGTGGATCTCCTTGAGCATGAAATGATCGTAGCCACCCTTTTCAGTGGCAGCGGCGTCCATGCCGAGCTCTGCGATTTCGCGGGTGACCGGGACGTTGTTGAGGTCCCGGATGTCCACCGAGTCCGCAGTGACGATCGCGATGTCATTGTCATCCAGATAGATCACGCGTTGGGTATGGGCGAGGATGGCGCATGCGTCCGAAGCGATGATGCTCTCACCATCACCCACGCCGATGACGATCGGGCTGCCACGGCGGGCGGTGATGATCCGATCAGGCTCCTGTGCGGATAGAACTGCGATTCCAAAGGCACCTTCCACCTGATGCAGTGCATCGCAAACGGCTTGGAAGAGATCGCCCTTGTCGCACTCACCGATGAGGTGGGCGAGCACCTCAGTGTCCGTTTCCGAGAAAAAATGATGACCTTTCCCCTCCAAGCGGGCACGGAGCGAGCGATAGTTTTCAATGATACCATTATGAACCAGCGCGATATTCCCCGACTTGTCGAGATGGGGGTGGGCATTCACCTCCGTTGGCGGGCCGTGAGTCGCCCAGCGAGTGTGGGCGATGCCGGTGGTGACCCGGTTGAAAAGTTCCTGCGGCCACTGCGCACGCGCGCGGTCGTTGAGCACGGATACTTTTCCCGCTGATTTGGCGACGAGGATGCGGTCATCATCTAGTACTGCCAATCCGGCCGAGTCGTAGCCTCGATATTCTAGGCGGCGCAGGCCGTTGATGAGCACTTTGGATGCGTTTGCTTTTCCGATGTATCCGACGATTCCGCACATATTAGATTTGAGATTTGAAATTTGAGATTTGAGAATGAAGATCCTGTTGGACGATTTCCGCCGGTCGGGTGCTGGTGCCTGGCCAGAGTTTACGCCCGGGATAGATGGAGGTGTTGATGCCGGTGTGGACGCCATCGCCGATGATGGTGCCGAATTTCCGGCGGCCCGTGTCGACGAGGTGTCCGCCGATCATGGAGTGATGGTTTTTACCGTCGTGGCGGAGATTCGAGGTGGTGGTGCCTGCTCCGAGATTGACCCTTTCACCGAGCACCGAATCCCCGATATAGGAGAGATGACCGACGTTGGTGTTCGAGAGGATGAGGCAATTCTTGATCTCCACAGATTGGCCGATATGGCAATTGTCACCGATGCTGGTGTTGCCACGGAGATAGCAGTTAGGACCTACCTTGCAGTTTGCGCCGATCATCACGTTTCCCTCCATGAAGACACCGGGGAGGATGCGGGTGCCGGCGCCGATGTGGGTGACGCCTTCGATGACGGCCAGCGGATGAACCTCCCCGTGGCACACCGGCTGTGTAACAGCGGCGACGAATTGTTCATTTGCTTTCAACAAATCCCACGGATGCCGGATCACGAACGAGCACGTCGCGACGGCGGGCTTGGATAGATCAGGCGATTCGCCTAACCATGCGAGAGGCGTGCCCTGGTCATCAACGAGCGTGCGGATTTGAGGATCGGTGAATGACACAGCATCCCTTGCGTCGAGCCATGCTTGCGGATGGATCGCGAGGTTTTCAAGCGGACCAGCGCGCAGAAGCTCGTGATGAACGTGCAAGGGCAGGTTCCCGATCGGAAAATCCTCGACCTTCCGGGTGAGGGAAAGCGAGCATGGATAGATCGCGACTGCGGACATCGTTCAGCCTATTTCCTCCAGAATGGCGGTGGAAAATTTGGAAACCCAGCTCTTCACCTGTGCGTCCTCGCGATGTTCTACCAGAACGCGGATCTTGTTCTCGGTGCCAGAGTAACGGATCAGGTGGCGGCCTTTTTCGCCGAATTCGGCGGTGGCTTCCTGCATGAGTTTCTGGAGTTTCGGTAAAGAATCCAGCGGCGGCTTGGAGGCGACGGGCATATTGGAAAGCTGCGTGGGATATTCGCGCATCACACTAGCGAGTTCTGCCAGAGTCGCCTTTTTTTCATGCATCATCCGCAGCACCTGGAGCGCGCTCAAAATACCATCTCCAGTGGTAACATGATCGCCGAAAATGAGATGGCCTGAGTTTTCCCCGCCGAAGTTATATCCGTTTTTCCGCATGCACTCGATGACGTTGCGATCGCCGACTGCCGTGCATTCCACTTTGATGCCGTGCTCCTTCATGGCCTCGATCAGACCTAGGTTGCTCATGATGGTGGCGACGAGCGTGTCATGCTTGAGTTTGCCCTGCTCTTTCAGGCCGATCGCACACATGGCCAGAATACGGTCGCCGCTGATCACCGCGCCAGTCGCATCGGTGAAAATGACGCGGTCCGCATCTCCGTCGAAGGAAATCCCGAGGTCTGCTTTGTGCTCGAGGACGAGTGCTGCGGCGTTTTCCGGATGAAGCGCACCGCAGTTGGCGTTGATATTCAAACCATCGGGCTTGGTGGACATGGTGATGACCTCGGCACCGAGTTCGTTAAAAATAACCGGGGCGATGGAATAGGCCGCGCCATTTCCGCAATCGAGCACGACCTTCATGCCGTGCAGCGAGATGTTATCCGCAGTCTGCTTGGCGAACTCGATGTAGCGGCCGCGCGCGTCGTCGATCCGGTGGGCTTTACCAATCAATTTCGGATGCAGCGGTGGTGCTTCCGGCTCATCGCCCAAAATGTGGCGCTCGATCAGGCTTTCGAGATCGTCTGATAGTTTGAATCCATCCGGCCCGAAAATCTTGATTCCGTTGTCCTCGTATGGATTGTGCGAGGCGGTGATCATGATGCCGGCGGCGGCACCCATCGACTTCGTCAGGTGCGCCACGGCGGGCGTGGGCAAGGGCCCGACAAGAAACACATCCATTCCCAT
>JBDTNJ010000530.1:0-6768 GCA_039933825.1 Luteolibacter sp. | reverse complement strand
CGTCAGTGAAGTGGTGGTTGTTTTCCCATTACTTCCCGTGATAGCAACAATCCTTCCCTGATAGAACCTCGCTGCCAGTTCGACCTCGCCGATAACTTCGCTGGTCCTGCCCGAGAATGCCGCAACGTAGGTGCCATAAGTATCGATCCCAGGACTAACAACAAGAATATCAGAGAAAACCTTGGCACCCTGCTCTGCCGACGCATTGGGATGAATCATCACTCCGTCCGGCACCCCTGAAAACGCATCCGCCCCGGCGGTATCCCAGATGGAAACCGTCGCACCTTCACGCAGCGCCAGCGCCGCCGCAGCGCGACCGCTGCGGCCCGCACCGAGAATAGCGATATGTTTTCCGGTGAGATTCATAGATTTACGCAATCTTGAGAAGGGCGAGACCGAAGAGGGCGAGCATGATTGAAATGATCCAGAAACGAATGATCACCTGGTTTTCATGCCAGCCAAGAAGCTCGAAATGATGATGAATCGGCGACATCTTGAAGATCCGCTTTTTGCGCAATTTAAAACTGCCGACTTGAAGAATGACCGACATCGCCTCCATCACGAACACCCCGCCGATGATGGTGAGGAGCAGTTCCTGCTTTGTGCAAATTGCCGCAGTGCCGAGCGCGCCGCCGATTGCCAGAGAGCCCGTATCCCCCATGAATACTTTCGCTGGATGGCAGTTGAACCAAAGGAATCCGAAACCCGCGCCCACCAACGCCATTAAAAACACCGCCAGCTCTCCGATGTAACGGTTGTGAGGGATGACGAGATACTCCGTGGCCATGTAGAAATGACCGGCTAGATATGCGAGGAACGCATAGGACAGTGCCACGCTGATGGTGGTGCCGATCGCAAGACCGTCCAATCCATCGGTTAAATTCACCGCATTCGAGCAACCGACGATCACAAGCGCGAAAAATGGAATGACCAACAAGTGCAGGTTCACAAGGGAAAATTTGAAAAGCGGAAAACAGATCGCCCCGATATCAATGGATTTCTCACCCAGTCGATAGCCAGCAAGACCGTCCGCAACTTGCTTGGCGGAGGCCCCAAAGCCGGAAATCTCGGTCTTGAAATAGATAAAACTCGCAGCCACCAAGGCAATGAATATCTGCCAGCCCATTTTCTTTCGGCTGCTGATACCATCGGATTTCTTCTCCTTCACTTTCTTGTAATCATCACAAAATCCTAACAATCCACAGGCAGCCATCGTGCAGGCGCAAACGGCGATGAAGGGATTGAGCGGGCGCGCACAAATCAATGTGGACACGATCACAGCTCCAATGATCAGGGCTCCTCCCATCGTCGGCGTGCCGATTTTCCCTCCGTGCAATTCCGCCAGTTTATGAACCTCTTCCGCGGTGCGGATCGGCTGACCCACCTTGAGCGAGATGAGCTTGCGGATCACGCGAGGCCCGAAAATGACCGAAACAATGAATGCCAGCAATCCGGCACTCGCCGCACGAAAAGTAACGTATTGGAAAAGGTTCAAAAACGACCAAGTGTGTGCCCAGCCTGAGTGCCCCGCAAGCTGTTCAGCTTGAAAAGCGCTATACCAGAAATCATAGATGGCAGGGAGCATTAGTTACGGGGGAATGCTGCGTGCATGACGCGTTCAACAGTGGCGGCACGGCTGCCCTTGAAGAGCACCACGTCGCCGGGTTTCACCTCGCGCGTCAGCCATTTCGCGGCTTGGTCGAAGTCTGAAAAATAGGGCGCGTTCTTCGCACCTTCCGCGATCCCTTCAGCGCCCTCACCCACCGCAATGACGGTTAGCTCGCGTTCGACCGCCAGCTCCCCCGTGCGAAGATGCGCGGCTGGAGCGTGGGCTCCAAGCTCACCCATGCGGCCGAGAACAATGATCCGTCGGGCGCCATTGATCACCGGAGTATCTGCCAAGGTCTCGATGGCCGCAGCCATCGACTCGGGATTCGCATTGTAAGTATCATCAATGACGGTGGTTCCCTGATAATCAAACCGCTTGAGCCGCCCACCCGTAATTGTGGCACTGGAAAGTCCCTCCGCGATCTCCTCTGTTGAAACCCCGAGTTTCCAACCGACGCCAGCAGCTAACAGAGCATTTGTCACCATGTGCCGTCCTGGCACCGCCAATGAAACCTCCACCTTTTCCGTGCCCTCGATAACAAGGGTGAACCGCGTGCCATCCGCTTCGAAGCGGAGGTTCTCGGCACGAACGAGCCCCCGGCCGTTTCCGACAGCAATCATCGCCGCACGCGTGCGCTGGCGGAAATAATCATGAAAATCACAGGTGGCTGGAAGAAACAGGATCCCATCCGCCGGAAGCGCCCTGGCTAACATCCCCTTCTCTTCCGAAATGGCTTCGCGCGTGCCAAGGAACTCGATGTGCGCGGTTCCGATGTTGGTGATCACCCCGTATTTCGGCCTCGCGATTTCACACAGTGGCGCAATTTCGCCCGAATGGTTCATCCCCATTTCCCATACGGCGGCGGTATGTTCTTCGTTGGTCGCGAGGATCGTCAGTGGAACACCGATATGATTGTTCAAATTCCCGCGTGTGGCAGAAACCTTGAAACGCTGGGCGAGCACGGCAGCGGTAAAATCCTTGGTGCTGGTTTTCCCGTTGGAGCCGGTAATGGCCACGACAGGAAGATCCAGTTGCTTGCGCCACCAATGCGCAAGCCGTTGCAATGCTAACAAAGTATCTGCAACCTCGATGACCGCAGCATCGGCTGGGACATCACCCGACCAGTTGTGGACGATTGCCAGCGCCGCACCAGCAGCGAGTGCTTGGGACGCGAACGCATCGCCATCGAAATTCTCACCCCGAAGGGCGAAAAAAGCGGAGTTCTGAGGGAGTGTCCGGGTGTCCGTGGAAACCCCGCCGCTCACCAGCGCGTCGGGATTTCCTGCGGCGAGAGGAACGCCGAGGATAGCCGCAATTTGCTGGGCGGAAATTGGTTTCATCGCATGTCAGAAATCGTTTGGGCGCGGTCGCGCAGCGCCTTGCTTGCGTGCTTTCGATCGTCAAAGTCGATTGTCTCATCGGCGAACTGCTGGGTCGCCTCGTGGCCCTTGCCAGCGATTAGAATGATATCCCCGGAGAGGGAACCATTGACTGCGAGTGAGATCGCCTCCGCGCGGTCCGGAATGCTGCGGTATTGCTTGCTGCCGATTCCAGCCTCGATCTCGCGGATAATCGCCAACGGATCTTCCGACCGAGGATTATCCGAAGTGATCACGCAGGCATCGCTGTGACGGGCGGCGGCGGCAGCCATCAGCGGTCGCTTTGTTCTATCACGATCTCCACCGCAACCGAAAACGGTGATCAAGCGCCTTGGACTCAACTCGCGAAGGGTGCGGCAGGCATTTTCAAGCGCATCCGGTGTGTGGGCGTAATCCACAAAGACCGTGGTTCCACCGGCATTTCCTACGTTTTCCATACGGCCGGGTACCTGGGGCGCATCTGACAATGCAGCCACCGCATCACGTGGCCGGATGCCACAGGCGCTGGCGGCGGCGATCGCTCCCAACAGATTATACACATTGAAGCGGCCGATCAATGGAGCGCGGACGAGATAACTTTTGCCCTTCGCAGCGAGCTCGAATTCCATACCGCGCGCAGTCTGCCGGAAGTTGTTAGCACGAAAATCGCAATGCACACCGAAGCCAAACCGGATAACCGGCAGCTTGCCATCTAGCGAGACAGCCAGCTCGTTGCCGTAGGCGTCATCGATGTTGATCACCGCCACCGGCTTTTTGCCTAGGGGATCCGCGGCGAGCGCATGGAACCACTCGGCCTTCGCTTTGAAATAATTATCCAACGTGCCGTGATAATCGAGGTGATCTTGGGTGAGGTTGGTAAAGATGCACGCGTCGAAGCCGATAGCAGAGACGCGCTTCTGGTCGATACCATGGGAAGACACCTCCATTGCCACGCCACGGCAGCCATTATCGCGCATGCGGGTGAGCAAGCCGGAAAGCTCGATCGACCCCGGTGTGGTGTGTCTAGCGGTTTCCACCGTTTCACCATCGTCCACGAGAATGGTCCCTAACAAACCAGCGCGGTGCCACGCGGTTTTCATGATATGATGGAGCAGGAATGCGGTGGTCGTTTTCCCATTCGTTCCCGTCACCCCGGCTACCTTGAGATCCCGCCATGGATGGCCTTCAAGTGTGGAAGCGAGCGTGGAGAGCGCCGCACGGCTGTCCGGCACATGAAGCCATGCCGCAGCTGCGCTGTAGTCCGCCGGTTGCGCGTACTCCGCTAGAATCGCTGTCGCCCCAGCAGCGAGCGCGTCATTGATGAATCGGTGCCCGTCGATGGACGTCCCGCGAATGGCAGCGAAAAGCATTCCAGGTGTTACTTCCCGCGAGGACGCGGTGATGGCATGGATATCCGGGTCCAACGATCCGGCGACCGTAACGCGTGAGAGACAGGAAACTAGGTCGCGGAGGATCATCGGTCGGCAGTGGCAAGCGCAGGTGTAATGGATTCGGTCGGCTGTAGATTCATATACGCCGCAACCCGCGTCGCAATTTTCCGATAGATGGGTGCGGCAATCGTCCCGCCGTAGCGGGTGACCTTGTGGGTGTGAGGATCATCGACCACAACCAGGCAAACAAACGCCGGATTCTGAGAGGGCATCATGCCGACGAAAGAAACAATGTAGGTGCCTTCAAAATACCCCCCCTTGGGATTGTGTTTTTGGACGGTACCGGTTTTGCCGGCGGACTTGAACCCAGCAACAGCAGCCAAGGTAGCAGTGCCCCCTTTTTCGATCACCTTCTCCAAGGCCGTCCGCATCTGACCGGCTGCTTTGGCAGAAATCACCCGGTTGACCACTTCGGGCGGGTAGCTTTCCACGACCGTCCCATCATTGGCGACGAGCGACTTGATGATGTGGGGCTTCCTGAGCTGGCCGTCACTGGCGATCGCGGAATACGCACAGGTAAGCTGCAGCGGAGTGACATTCGTGGCGTAGCCAAAACAGGCGCGAGAGAAATCGACGGGATTGCCGGTGTTTCTAGCAATTCCGGAGCTTTCACCACTCAGAAGGATTCCCGTCTTTCGGCCAAACCCGTATTTGTGGAGATAGTCGTAGAATCGCCCGCTTCCTAACTGTCTGCCGATTTTATAGGTACCGATGTTATTAGAATGTTGAAGCACACCCTCGAACGTGAGCTGTCCGGCAGGGTGGTCATCCTTGAGCACGACATTCCCATCCTGATAGAATCCATTCTGGCAATTGATCGAGGTGAATGGTGTGACCAATCCTTCATTGAGCGCGCCAGACGTGGCGACAATTTTAATGGTGGAGCCGGGCTCGTAAATCGCCTGAATGGCATAGTTATAACCATTTTCAGCCACATTTTCCTTATGGTTCAGATCGAACTGGGGACGACTGGCCATGCCGAGAATCTCGCCGGTTTGAGGATCCATCAGAATGGCGGCACCCCGCATGGATTCAAATTCGGTCAGTCCTGCGTCCAGCTCCTCTTCAACAATGGATTGAATGCCCATGTCGATAGTGAGCTGCACGTTAAGTCCCGAACGCGGCGGACGCAAGCTCGCTGAATTTCCAGGAACCAAAAGTCCACGGGCATCCCGGCAATGTTCGCGCGAGCCATCACGCCCTGCTAGAAACTCCTCCATCGAGGACTCAATCCCGAAACGCCCGAGAACCTTGGTGTGGGTTTTTCCATCGTCGTCGGTTTCCTCAACCTCGCCGGTGAAGCCGATCAAGTGTGTCGCCAGATTCGGCGCGGTGTACCAACGTTTGATCGAGTTTTCGAACTCGAACCCTTGGATCCAGTGACTATCAATTTCGTCACGAAGGCGATCTGCGACGTCCTCAGGAAGATCTTTGGCGATAGGCACCCACTTGCCTTTGCTGTTCTCGATTTTATCGCGCAGCTCCTCGCGCCGCATGCCGAGCGGGCGGGACAGGATGCCGACCGAGTAGGCCAGGTGTTTTTGCACAATAACGTCCGCCTCCTCATTCGCTAACAATTCGCCACGAAGCGCATTGATCCTGCGGCGTTGTTTCGTCGGGTCCAGTTTCTCCCAGCCTGACTCCCCGCTTGCCTGCTCGTAGGCAAGTCCGTAAGCGGCGAGTTTCGGATCCAACAGATGATTCTTATCAATGAATACCGTCGAGACAGGAATGCTTTTCGCCAACGGCTCCTCACGGCGATCCACAATCATGCCGCGCAGCGCGGGCAGTTTCTCCACACGGTGGAACGCCTTGCGTGAGCTTTCCGCATAACGATGGCGATCCACTAACTGAATCTGCACCAATCTCGCCGAAAGCACACTGAGCCCGACCACCAGGATCGAGCACAGAAAAATACAGCGGGATTGAAAAGTGAGTTTCAAAGATTAGGGTTCCGTAGACGCGACACTGTGACGGTTGGAATTCGCGGGATCGATTTGTTCCACAACACCCATTGGAATCGGGCGCAACGTGGATCCGTTTTCCTCAATCTGTTTGCGGATGACGAAACGGTTGAGCAGCTGGTCCATCCGCATCTCGGTGGTCCGGATATCGAGGTGGTATTGCTCAACCCGACGATCGATCGCATCAATCTCACGGGTGATTGTGACTTGTCTGTTTTTATAGAACGCATGCAGCACGCCACCGGCAGCGACGATCGCCGCAGCCAGGATGACTGCGAAATAAATGGAAAAGGAAGGACGGGCTTCGTTGCGTCTGCGATTCATGGCTTAGGGTCTAAAAGCTGGGCAACCCGCAGTTTTGCACTGCGGGCTCGCGGGTTCAGGGA
>JBDTNJ010000529.1:0-5528 GCA_039933825.1 Luteolibacter sp. | reverse complement strand
GCATGCGGGAGATCCAGATGTGGACTGACGAGGCGACGCTGCGCGACAGTTTCGCTGACGTAGAAATTCTAACTGGCGAGTGCAAATTCTCCGACTGTAGCCACCGCAAGGACGCGAAATGCGCTATCCGCGCCGCCGTCGAAGCCGGAACTCTCGATCCAGCGCGCTATGAAAATTTCCTCAATCTCGAAACCGAAATCGCAGCGCTGAAAAAACGCTCCGAGAAACGCCAAATGGCCGTCGAGCGCTGGGCCAAACGCAACAGCGTGAAAGCCCGCAATCTCAACGACCGCATCCAGCTCGAAAAGGACGCCCGCGGCGATGTTTGAGGGAATTCCAACTGACCGAGTCGCATCCCCGATGATATTTTCTCCCAAACGATTCCTGCCTGCCTTTTTCGGATTGCTGGCATGCGGAGCGCCTTTGATGGCCCAGATTCCGAAATTGCCGATGAGCCCCGCGCCGGCGGAGCTCAAAACGGCGGGCGAGACCCCGGAAGAGAAGAAGGGGCGCGTGGAGCAATGGTTGAAGGAGACGAGGACCGCCTTCGCCCGGGTCAACGAGCCGGATGCTGAGGCGCAGTTGCCTGTCGGGATCGATGCCTCGGAACTGGCAGAACACCGCCGGAATCTCGAACAGACCGTTCTCGGCATCAACCGTTACCTGAAAGTCGTCAATGCCATGCCGGACGCCCGCAAGGGGCTCGAGGCGGCACGCGATGCGGATGCGGCATGGACGGGATTTTCCGAAAAACCGCCATACTCGATTTTGTGGCTCGACCAACTGGTCAACCAGCAGGACGCGCTGCAGGAAAAGGCTAGGTCCTACGTCTCCTCGCTCGCGCTTTTCGACCGCACATTGACGGAAATCCAGCAGGAAGGCCGGGCGGCGGAGGAATCCTCCCGAAGGGCCTCGGCCTATGCGGAACAGGATTCCGGCGATGGCGGGGCGACGAAATGGAGGCTCGTCGCCGGGCGTGCGAATTCACGGCTTCTCTCCGTGCGGGCGACCTATCTGCAAGCCAACGTGGCACTGCTGCAGGATCAGGCGGAAACCGCGAAAATCCAGTTGTCCCTGTTGGAACGGCAGATCGCCATCATCAGGAAGAATGTGGAATTCTCCGACAAGGATCTGGCCAAGGTGAGCCAGGCGGCTGCGGACCGGCAGGCCGCGCTGCGCAAGGAGATCACAGGAATCATCAAGAGCAATCAGGAGGCGACGCTGGCCAAGGCTCGCATGCAAGCCGACGTGGACAAGCTGGAAAAAGAAGCGGCGACAGGGACTCAGATAGAAAACTCGCCGGAACTCGCGCTCACCCGGGTCAAAATGGAATCAAAGGAAACCCGCGTCGATTCCTTCCAACATATTCTCGAATCCTTGGAATCGCTGGATCAGTTGGATTCCTACGTGACGGAGATTTACCAGAAGCGCCGGGTGCTTCTGCAATCGAGTGACAAGGTGGCCCGTGCCGCCGCCATGCAATCGCTCCGCTCCGCGCTGGTGCGCCTGACCGCTTGGGAGACCGTCATCGAGAACGATTTGGCCGCAGTGGATGCGGATATCAGAAACCAGGAATCTCGCGCGAACTCGATGCCTGCCGGTGATCCGCGGTTAGTCCCCCTCAGCGATGTGCGGGTGGCACTGTGGGACAAGCAGGCCGTCATCCAACGGGTATCCCAGGCCGTGTCCGCCCAGCGGAGGTTGGTGCAGCGCTGGATTGATGGTTTCGACAAGGCATACGTAGAAAAGCCACTCTCAGAAAGGATTTCGGACGCCACCACAACTACTTGGGATTCCATCAAAAGCGTCTGGCACTTCGAGGTTTTCCAATACGATGACACGGTGATGCTCGGCGGTGTTCCCATCACGGAGAAACGGGGGGTCTCGCTGGGGAAATTCATCATCGCGATTCTTGCTTTCTGCGTCGCGTATTTCATCGCCACCCGGATCATCAACCGGCTGCGGAATCTGGTAATCCGCCACGGCCATGTTGCGGAGGCGCAGGCGAAGACGCTGGGGAACTGGCTGATGATCGTCGTCGGATTCCTCCTAGCGGTGGGAACGCTGCATTTCCTGAAAATACCCCTAACTGTTTTCGCGTTCTTCGGTGGCGCGCTTGCTATCGGGCTCGGTTTCGGCACCCAGACACTGATCAAGAATTTCATCAGCGGAATCATCGTCCTGTTCGAACGGAAGGTCCGGGTGGGAGACGTGGTGGACATCGGCGGCACGGCGGGAACCGTGGTGGAAATCAACACCCGTTCGTCGGTGGTCCGCAGTCCAGACGGGCGTGAAGCTCTCGTGCCGAACTCCGTATTTCTTGAAAACACCATCACCAACCTAACACTCAGTAACCGCTCGCTGCGCCGGGCTGTCACCGTCGGGGTGGCCTACGGCAGTTCGCCACAGCAGGTGATCGCTATTCTCACCGAGTGTGCCGAGCGCCACGGTCTGATCCACAAGGACCCTCCGCCGCTGGTGATATTCCAGGATTTCGGCGATAATGCCCTGCTTTTCAAGCTCTACATCTGGGTGGCTCTGGATGCGAAAACCAATCCGGAACTGGTGGAAAGCGATCTCAGGATGATGATCGAAAAACAATTTAGCGAAGTCGGCATTGGATTCCCATTCCCGCAGCGCGACATGCATCTGAAGACGGGATCACCGCTGCAGATCGAGTGGACACCACCCGCCGCCGCCACGCCAAATGAATGACGAGCACTGGATGCTTCTGGCGCTGGACGAAGCGCGGAAGGGGATCGGCCGCACCGCGCCCAATCCGCCAGTCGGTGCGGTGATCGTGAAGGACGGCGTTTTGATAGGCTGTGGCTGGCACCATGCGGCGGGACAGCCACACGCCGAGCGGGAAGCGCTGGCGGATGCAGCAGGCAAGGATGTCGCGGGTTCGACGGTTTATGTTACGCTGGAACCGTGCTCGACGCATGGCCGCACGCCGCCTTGCACGCAGGGACTGATCGATGCGGGAATCGCTCGCGTCGTTTACGCCTGCGTGGACCGGAATCCAAGCCACGCCGGGCGCGCGGATGCCGTGTTGAAATCGGCGGGGATCGAAGTGATTTCCGGCGTTTGTCAGGAAGCGGCTGAGAAAATTTTGCGTCCGTTTTTCAAAGTCCGCGAAACGGGAATACCGTGGGTGATCTGGAAAACCGCGATGAGCCTCGACGGCCGCATCACCCGCCCACCAGGCGAAGGCCAATGGCTCACCGGCAAGCTAGCGCGGGCGGATGTGCAGAAATTGCGCTCCACCGTCGACGCGATCATCACCAGTGGCGAGACCGTCCGCCGAGACAAGCCCGCGCTAACTATCCGTGTCCCGGAATTGTTGGAAGGCCGGCAACAGCCGTGGCGGGTGATCGTCACGGATCGCCCGGAGTCTTTGGCCCCGCAATCCGATAGAACCTTGATCCGTCCCCGCGCTGATCTAGCGGGAACGCTCCGGAAACTCGCCAGCGAACAAGGCGTGCTCACGTTGATGGTCGAGGCCGGTGGTGTTTTTTCAGCGGCGTTGTTCGAAGCCGGCTTGGTGGATGAAGTAGTAGTTTACTACGCGCCGATGCTCTGCGGCGGGCCGACTCCTGCGCTCGGCGGAGCGGGGCTGAAGGAGTCGCTGCATTTGAATGAAATCGATTTCCTCCAACTAGGAAATGACATCCGCCTGCGTGGTATCGTTAGGTGAGAGTTGAGTCCAACGCGTTGAGCGCGTGATCGATCTCCGCGAGGTTGGTGGAGAGCGGCGGCATCAGCACGATCGTATCGAGGATCGGTCGTGTAAGGAGGCCATGGTTGCGCGCGGCCAGGCAGATGGATTCGCCGAAACGTTCGCCGGGCGGAAATTTCTCTCCATCCGGGCGGCGGAGTTCGATGCCGGCAATGAAGCCGCACTGGCGGATTTCGTGGATAACCGGGTGGCGGGATTTCAGAGCGGCGAGGCCCTCGCGGAGATGCGTGATTTTTCCTGATAGGTGAGCGAGGGTGTTTTCCTGTTGGAAAAGATCGAGACTGGCGAGAGCGGCGGCGCACCCTAATGGATTCGCCGTGTAACTGTGGCCGTAGTAGAAGGCTTTTTCCGGCGCTCCAAGGAAGGCATCGTAGATTTCCCCTGTGGTGAGCGTGGCGGCCAATGGCAGGTATCCACCCGTAAGGCCTTTGGCGAGGCAGAGGAAATCCGGGATGACGTTTTCCTGCTGGCAGGCGAACATGGTGCCGGTGCGGCCGAAGCCGGTCATCACTTCGTCAAGAATGAGATGTACACCGTGCTGGTCGCACCACGTCCGCAATTCCGCGAGCATCCCAGCGGGCCACGGGCGCATTTCGTTGACGCCCTGGATGAGCGGCTCAATCACGACGGCAGCGATTTTTTCAATTGGAAGCGAATGCAGCTCATCCAACGCCGAAACATGCTGGACGGGAAACCCCGTGCCCCGGAAGCGCTCGAAAAACCGCCCCACGCCGCCGAGCGAGGCCGCGCCGAGAGTGTCGCCATGGTAGCCGTTGGCAAAGGCGATGAAGCCGGATCGCTGGGGCTGGCCGGTTTGTTGGCGATATTGCAGCGCCATTTTCAACGCACACTCGACGGCGGTCGAGCCATCGTCCGAGAAGAAAACGCGCTCCAAGGTGTTTTCGGGAAAAAACCCGCAAAGTCGCCCGGCCAATTGAACTGCCAGCGGATGGGTGAAGCCGAGAAACGACGTGTGTGCGATTTTTTCCAACTGCTCGCAGATTGCGGCATTGATCACCGGGTGGGCGTGGCCATGGATGTTCGTCCAGATTGAGGAATTTCCGTCCAAAAACTTTCGCCCTTCGGAATCCCACAGCCACAAGCCCTCGCCGCGCGTGACCACCAGTGGCTCATGGCCGCGCGCGCACCACTCGGCTTGGCGGGTGAACGGGTGCCAGCAGTGCGCCTGATCGGCAGAAATCCATTGGCGGGTGTCGTCACGCATCGGCGTGATTATGGGGGGATTCGGTAGCGCGGAAAGCGGGAATCGTGGTGAAATTGTCCGCCTTAACATCCACCGATTCTTTTTGCACCGAACATCGATTTAACATTTTTACGTGATCGCGGCATATCTTACGGCCGGAAATGGGATATGTATAGGTTGTCGCCGTAGCGCATCCCCCCAACAGTGCTGCGGACAACGGCATATTCCCCCCCGAAAACACCTCGGCGGATATTGGTGGTTCCCCCCATCAACATCCGCCGATCTGCTTCTCAGGCTGTGTCACCATTCCCACAGCAGCTTCAACGGCACTGCGGGGATTTTCGGGGTTTTCGGAGCACGGTTGATGTCGCGTTCGACGGGTCTGGCGATCGAGGCGGAGCATCAGGGCTTGATTGGGAGAGCGCTGGGGTTTAGTCCCTGCGGCCCGCTTTCATGTCCCTCTCTTCCTACGCCACTCCTTCGCCCGCGCTGCAACGCGAGGTGACACGCCGCCGCTCGTTCGCGATCATTTCCCACCCGGACGCCGGAAAAACGACGCTGACGGAGACATTCCTGCTCTACGGC
>JBDTNJ010000528.1:0-2681 GCA_039933825.1 Luteolibacter sp. | reverse complement strand
TCATTCCGCCGCAATCCTATCAGGACGCAGGTTGGAAAACTTCCATTGTCGGTGATGACATCGCATGGCTCTGGCCGCACGAGGACGGCAGGCTTCATGCCATCAACCCGGAAACCGGATTCTTCGGCGTCGCCCCGGGCACCGCTTATGAGACGAATCCCATTGCCATGGAATCGATGAAGGAAAACACCATTTTTACCAACGTCGCCCTAACGGACGATGGCGACATCTGGTGGGAAGGCATGACTCCGGAAAAGCCAGCGCATCTCATCGACTGGACCGGCCAGGACTGGACACCCGACTGCGGTCGCACCGCCGCCCATGCAAATGCCCGCTTCACCGCACCAGCCGTGCAATGCCCGACCATTGATCCGGAGTGGCAAAACCCGGACGGCGTCCCTATCGAAGGCATCGTGTTCGGCGGACGCCGCCCTACCACCATGCCGCTTGTCTATCAGGCATTCAACTGGAGCCACGGCGTTTACGTCGGTGCCACCATGGGTTCGGAAATGACCGCAGCCGCAGCCGGTAAGATCGGCAAGGTCCGCCGCGATCCGATGGCCATGCTGCCGTTTTGCGGTTATAATATGGGGGCCTATTTCGGCCACTGGCTGGAAATGCGCCGCTACCTCAAGCACCTTCCCCGCTTCTTCCACGTGAACTGGTTCCGCAAGGGCGAGGACGGAAAATTCCTCTGGCCTGGCTACGGTGAAAACATGCGCGTGCTGGAGTGGATCGTGAAGCGCTGCCACGGAGCTGCCGCTGGCTATGAAACCCAGATCGGCTGGACTCCCGCTTTCGAGGATTTCAACATCACTGGTTTGGAAGGCTTCACCCATGAATGCTACGACAAGGCTATGGCCTTCAATCGCGCCGAGTGGAAAGCCGAACTCGTCAGTCAAGGCGAACTCTTCATCGACCTCTACGACGATTTGCCAAAGGAACTCATCTTCCAACGCGAACTACTGGCCGCACGTCTCTCCTGAGAAAAATCAATTCGTCCTGCCGCCACCTTGTGAAAACCGAGGTGGCGGTTCTGATCGAGTGATTGCAAATCAATCAGTCGCCTTGCAGCACCTCGACTCCGCGTTCCTTCAATTGTTCGATGAGTTCTGTGTCTGCGGCTTTGTCGGTGATCAGGCAACTGATGTCTGCGACCTGCGCGAAGAAGAATGCTGCCTTTTGCCCCAGTTTTGAGTGATCCGCTAAAAACACCACATCTTCGGCACTGGCGATGACACGTTCCTTGAACGCCGCTTGGCGGGAGTTGCTCTCACTCACCCCGCGCTCCAAATGCAGACCGTTCCCGGAAAAAAACATCCGGTGGATGTTATAGCGTTGCAGCGATTTTTCCGCAGTGAGGCCAATGAATGAGCGGGATTTCGGGTCGAAAAGCCCACCGGTGCAGATGAGATCGAGATTCGGCCGGTCTGAAAGTGCTATGAATACATTCAGCGCGTTGGTTAAAATCGTCAGGGGAACTTCAGGCAGAAACTCTGCCAAAGTCAGCACGGTCGAGCTGGCATCGAGGAAAATTGTCTCATTTGCCTGAATCCGGCTGGCCGCAACTTTCGCAATCGCCCGTTTTTCGTCCCGCCGGACCTCCTGGCGTTCGTTAAAAGGCAATTCCTCGCGAATCCGCTCCGGACGGCTTGCTCCGCCATGGGTGCGGATCAACTCGCCGCGCTTCTCAAGCATTTCAAAATCCTTGCGCACCGTTTCATCCGTGACCCCTAGTTCGGAGGCAGTCTCAGTGGTGCGAATGGATTCTGCTTGATTGAGCAGATCCAAAATTCGGCGGTGACGGTCAATGGCGAGCAAGATTCGTGTTTTTCTTTGTTTCTTTGGGAAAGATTGGTTTTTTCTGTTGACTTGTCAATCAAATCCATTAAAAACCAAGTCACAGATGGCCGCACCGATATCACAATCTACGCCACGGGCAATTGTCGAGCACCTTGTTCGGGAGCAGGTTTACTCCCGTCTAGGTATTCCGCTGCCCGCCGCCTCGAAAGCTCCCAATGCGTTGCTGGTCAATATCTCCGCTCGTCACTGTCACCTCACGCAGGAGGCTGTTGAGGCGCTTTTCGGCCCCGGCCATAAGCTCACGCCGATGAAAGGCCTTTATCAGGATGGCCAATACGCAGCAAAGGAGTCCATCACTTTGATCGGGCCCCGCAGCCGGATCATTTCCAATCTTCGTATACTCGGGCCATGCCGCAGTCTGAACCAGGTCGAGCTCGCTTATACAGACGCCATCGCTCTCGGTTTCGATATTCCAGTCCGCATGTCCGGCGACATCGCCGGCACTCCCGGCTGCATGCTGATGGGGCCCCACGGTTATTTCCAACTGGATGAAGGTGTTATCCGCGCGCAACCACACGCCCACATGAATCCAGAAGACGCGGCCTTCTATGGCGTCAAACACCTCGACGTCATGAAACTGAAAGTCCACGGCCCCCTCGGCATGACTTTCGACAATCTCGTCGTCCGCGTGGATCCGTCATTCAAAAACGAGGTCCACATCGACACCGACGAGGGCAACGCTTGCGGCCTGAAGCCTGATACTTTCTGCGAACTGATCAAATAATTCTCAATCCTAACCATTACCAATAACACTATGAGCACCGCACTCGGCATGATCGAAACCAAAGGCTACGTCGGCAGCGTCGAAGCCACCGACG
>JBDTNJ010000527.1:0-4333 GCA_039933825.1 Luteolibacter sp. | reverse complement strand
GGGAGCCTGCCTTGGCCAGCGTGCGCTCATCGCCACCGTCCTGCGTGTTTCCCTGCGCTATCTGAGAATGTTCCAAATCGAGGAAGGCTATGGCCTGCTCACTAAGGCCATCGAGGTGCTCGCGCTCAAGTTCTATCCGGCCGATCCGGCCGACCGCTTCCAAGCGAAACGCAAAGGCCAGCGGGATGGTGGACTTGTCGCCCGCATGCAAAAGGCCATCGCCATCCTCCAGTTCAAACTCGAAGGCCAGACCATCGAGCGCCATCCAGAATGGAAGATGGACGAACGCAACATCCTGCGGAAAATCAATTTCGAGAAGCAAATGCTCGAAGTCGACGGGAAGTCCTACCCGCTGCGTGACAGCTTTCTTCCGACCATCGACCCCACCGACCCAAACCGTCTCAACCCCGAAGAAGAGGAATGCATCCAGCGGCTGGAGGAAAGCTTCACCACCTCGCCCCGGCTGTGGGAACACATGCGCTGGATGGCCGAATACGGGCAAATGGCGCTGGTGCGGGATCGCGCCGTGATTTTCCACGCGTGCCTGCCTGTGGACGAGTTAGGCGAATACCTGCCAATCCGCGTGGACGGCAAGGACCAACAGGGGCCGGAAGTTTTCACCGCCTTTACCAAGGTCATCAAGCGTGCCTTCCGCGCCGGTGCCCAAAGCGCCACCGCGGGTGACAAGGACTGGTTTTACTATTTGTGGGCCGGTCCGCTCTCACCGCTCTTCGGCAAGGACCGCATGGCCACCTTTGAAACTTACTTCATCGAGGACAAGTCCACTCACAAGGAGATTGCCGGACCTTGGTTCCGCTGGATTCATGACGCCGCATTCTGCGACCGGATCGCCTGCGATATGGGGGTGGCGAAGGACGGGTTGCTCGTCAACGGCCACGTTCCGGTGAAGGTTGATCAAGGGGAAAGCCCACTTAAACGGGGCGGCAACGCCGTCACCATCGACGGTGCATTTTCTGAAGCCTACGGCGACCGTGGCTACACTCTCATCCTTGGGCCCGAAGGCGAAACCCTCGCTGAGCACCACACGTTCCCCGATCCAGAAACCGCCGTCCGAGAGGGCATCGACATCATTCCAAAAATGACCCAACTCCGTAGCTACGAGCAGCCCCGTCGCGTTGGCGATACCGAGAGTGGGCGGGAAATTGATTCTATCATCGACCTGCTGCTTCAGCTCATCGAAGCCTATCGCATGGGATCGATCCACGAGCGTCCGCAAATGTGAGGCGCGTTGCTAGATTCGCCCGTCAAGCGGCAACGCGGCTTTCGACCAGCCAATCATCAAAAAAGCCCCGGCTCGCTTTCGCGGGCCGGGGCTTTGGTTGGATTGTTTAGGATTACGCGGTTGCGGCGTCCTCGTCGTCTTCGAAGGTTTCCTTCGGCACGATGATCGGTTCCGGTTCCTCGACGGTGAATTCAAACTCCGCCTCGCGGTGGTGATAGAATCCGGTGCCGGCGGGGATCAGGTGACCCATGATGACGTTTTCCTTGAAGCCGCTGAGGTAATCGACGCGTCCGAGGGTCGCTGCTTCGGTAAGGACACGCGTGGTGTCCTGGAACGATGCGGCGGAGATGAACGAATCGGTTTCCAGCGAGGCCTTGGTGATGCCGAGCAAGACAGGCTCGCCTTCGGCAGGCTTGCCGCCGTTGGCGACGATTTCCGCGTTGGCACGCTTGAAGTTCGAGCGATCGATCTGGTCACCCCAGAGGTATTGGTCGGCATCGCCCGGGTCGGTGATTTTCACCTTGCGGAGCATTTGACGAACGATGACTTCGATGTGCTTGTCGTTGATTTCCACGCCTTGGACGCGATAGACGGATTGGACTTCGTTGACCAAGTGCTCTTGGAGTTCCTGAGCGCCGCAAGCTTCCAACAGATCCTCGGGAGACACTGGGCCCTCCGTGATTTGATCGCCGCGTTTCACGACATCGCCTTCGGTGACGACCACGTGCTTGCCCATCGGGACCAAGTGGTCGACTTGCTCGCCGGTCTCAGCATGGGTAACGATGACCTTCTTCTTGCCGCGGACATTGCCGCCGAAGGAAACAGCGCCTTCGATCTTGGCGATGACGCAGGAGTCCTTAGGCTTGCGGGCTTCGAAAAGCTCGGCCACCCGTGGAAGACCACCGGTGATGTCCTTGGTGCGGGCGACCTTACGCGGAGTCTTGGCGATCTGCGTTCCGGCGGTGATGACCTGGCCTTCTTTGACGGAAAGGTGGGCGCCGACGGGGATGGAATAGCTCGCTTTGATTTCCTTGGTCTTCTCATCAATGATGACGACCTGCGGATGAAGGTCTTCCTTGTGCTCGGTGACGACCATTCCTTTTTTGCCGGTTTCCTTGTCCGTTTCGTTAGTCACGGTGATGCCGGAGATCATGTCGCGGAGTTCGACCTTACCGTTTTTCTCGGTAAGAATCGGCACGTTGTAAGGATCCCAAGTGACAACTGTGTCGCCCTTTTTCACGTCCTCGCCATCCTTCACGGAAATGACGGAGCCGATGACGATTTGATGGCTTTCGAGTTCGAGGCCTTCCTTGTCGCGGACGGAAATCGTGCTGTTCTTGTTGAGCACGACCCAATGTCCATCGACGTCTTGCACCGTGCGCATGTCTTTATAGATAATGCGACCGCTGTTCTTGGCCTTGATAATCGGCTGTTTGAACGTGGCGGCGGCCACACCACCGACGTGGAACGTCCGCATGGTGAGCTGAGTGCCGGGCTCGCCGATCGATTGCGCGGCGATGATGCCGACAGCTTCACCGATTTTCACGGGGAGGCCGGTGGCGAGGTTGAGGCCGTAGCAATTCGCACAGCAACCGCGCTCGGCTTCGCAGGTGAGGACCGAGCGGATCTTCAGCTTGAGAACACCGATGCGCTCGATGCCATTCGCTTGGATCTCGTTGATCACGTCGTCCACGGCGACCAAAGTTTCACCGGAGACCGGGTCCTTGATATGCTCACAGGAAACGCGGCCGTAAATGCGGGTCGAGAGTGAGGCGGTTTCTTCGTCACCATCGAAAATGGCGGCGACGCTGATGCCGTTCGCGGTTCCGCAATCCTGTTTGAAGACGATGACATCCTGAGCCACATCCACGAGCTTACGGGTCATGTATCCGGAGTCCGCTGTTTTCAGAGCGGTATCGGAGAGGCCCTTACGAGCGCCGTGAGTGGAGATGAAATATTCAAGCACCGTTAGGCCTTCGCGGAAGTTCGAGATGATCGGGCGTTCGATGATTTCACCGGATGGCTTGGCCATCAGGCCGCGCATGCCGCCGAGCTGTTTGATCTGTGACTTGTTACCCCGTGCACCGGAATCGACCATCATGAAGAGTGGTGATGCCTTCTTCTTGCCTTCGTTGAACTCGATCTTGCGATAGAGTGCGTTGGCGATGGTGTCGGTGGCCTGGGTCCAGACGTCGACGACCTTCTGATAGCGCTCACCGTCGGTGATGACGCCGTTGCGATACTGTTTGGTGACTTTTTCGACTTCTTCGTAGGCCTTGGCGATGACTTCGGTTTTTTCCTCGGGGATGACCATGTCAACGATTCCGATCGAAGTTCCCGATCGGGTCGCCTCGCGGAAACCGAGAGTTTTGAGCTCATCAAGAACCTCAACAGTTTTCGGTTTGCCTGCCACCTGATAGCAACGCCAGATGATGTCGCCGATCTGCTTCTTGCCCACGTTGTGGTTGATGAAGCCAACACCCGAGGGCCAGATTTCGTTGAAACGAACGCGGCCTGGAGTGGTTTCGATGATCTTGCCCTGGCGAAGTGCCTGCTGGATCGGGGTGAGTTCCTTACGGTCCTTGTCCGTGAGCTCCTCGCCCTTATAGCCGAAGACGGTGGTTTTACCATGGTCGGGGTTACGAACGCGAATCCACTGGTGGTATTCGATCTTGTCCGCAGCGAGGGCGAACTCGACTTCGGAAGCGCTTTCAAAGAGTGGCATGTGCTCCTCTTTTTCACGATCCTTCTGAGTGCGAATACCGGCCCACGTGAGGTAATACGTGCCGAGAATGATGTCCTGAGTTGGAACGGTCACCGGGCGGCCGGATGCAGGCGAAAAGATGTTGTTAGGCGCGAGCATGAGCTGGCGGCACTCCATCTGAGCCTCGATCGAAAGCGGGACGTGAACGGCCATTTGGTCACCGTCGAAGTCCGCGTTGTAAGCGGTACAAACGAGCGGGTGAACACGGATGGCTTCACCTTCGATGAGCTTCGGCTCGAAAGCTTGGATCGAAAGACGGTGAAGGGTCGGCGCGCGGTTGAGAAGGATCGGGTGACCCTTGGTGACTTCCGCGAGGATGTCCCAGA
>JBDTNJ010000526.1:0-3314 GCA_039933825.1 Luteolibacter sp. | reverse complement strand
GCCGCGATCCTGCAGTTTACCATCGTCATCAGTTATATGTTCTATCACTCGTGGCAGCTCACCATGGTCACGCTGGTTCCCCTACCCATCATTGGTGTCATTACCAGCTGGTGGAGCCGTCGCTCGGAGCCGCTCTGGGAGGCATCCTCCGAAGCGACTTCCGCCCTGAACGCCGTACTGCATGACAATCTATCAGGAATCCGCCAGATCAAAGCCTACACTGTGGAACCGGAGGCTCTCCAGAACTTCGATCGCGCTTCGAGGAAGGTCGGTGAAAAACACATGACCGTCATGCGTGGCCAGTCGATGGTCTGGCCCGGCGTCTCCTTCATTGCAGAATCCGGTATCATCCTGATGGTCGCCTTCGGAGCCCACTGGACGCTCAAGGGCCAGCTCACCACTGGCACCGTGATCGCATTCATCGCCGCCTGGGGGTCCCTATTTGATCCCATCTCGCGCATCAACACCCTATCGCAAACCTTCACCCGTGGCGTGGTGTCTGCCAAGCGTGTCTTCAAAATCATCGATACCCCGGATGAATCCCACATCACTGAAGGCGAACGCCCTGCGGAACTCAAAGGCCACGTCCAATTTGAAAATGTATCCTTTTCGTACTCCGATGAAGCCCCGACCATCAGCGGCCTCACACTTGAGGCAAACCCAGGCGAGACCGTCGCCCTCGTTGGTGCCACCGGGGCCGGAAAATCCACCGTCCTCAATCTCCTCACCCGCTTTTACGAACCCACCGGCGGCCGTATTCTCATCGATGGCCACCCAGTGGAACATCTATCCAAAGAGTGGCTGCGCGACCAGCTCGGCTACGTCACCCAGGAAAGTTTCCTTTTCAACACCACGCTGCGCGAAAATCTCCAACTCGCCAAACAGGGTGCCACCGATAAGGAAATCTGGGCCGCGCTCGAGTCCGCCAATGCTGCCACATTCATCCGCGCCTGCCCGCAGGGACTTGATACCGTCGCCGGTGAACGCGGCGTCCGCTTTTCCGGTGGTGAAAAACAACGGCTGTCCATCGCCCGTGCGCTTTTAAAAAACCCACCTTTGCTACTACTCGATGAAGCCACCTCCGCACTCGACAACACCACCGAGCGACTGGTCCAGCAAGCCCTCGAAAATCTCCGTTCGGACCGGACCTGCTTCGTCATTGCCCACCGCCTTTCCACCGTCCAAAAGGCTGATCGCATCTGCGTGCTCGACCATGGCCGCCTCATCGAACAAGGCACGCACCAGGAGCTTATTGCCAACAATGCTTCCTACGCGAAACTCTGCGCAGCAAGTTTCTCAATCGATCCTCGACCTCACGACTGAGACTGGCTATTTTTTACCGAACCGCATTACCCCCGCCCAACTTTTTCCCGAATCTCCCTATGGAAACCCTGATCAAACTCCCGGACGCCGCAGCCCCCAGCACGATCATCGAAGTGCTCGCAGCCCTTCGCAAGGAACACTTCGAGCCCCGCCACGAGGCGAAAGCCTGGGGTGACTGGATCTATCTGGACAGTTACACCACCGTCATCAGCATCGAATCCAACCGCGGCCTCAGCAGTTCCGCCACCATCGAACATGGCGAAGGCGAGGAAGAAGGCGAGCCTACCACCTCCATCCTCCGCGCCTTCGGCCGCTTGGGATGGATCGGTGTCGATGGCGACGGGGAATATCCGCTCGACTGAGTTCAACCGCTTCGTTACCGACTAACAAAGATCACCGCCATGAAAACCCTGCCCATCCTCTGCGCGACGATTCTCTCCGCGTCGTCCGCTTTCGCCAGCGATGTTCCGGCAGAGGCCAAAAGCGCCTCCGACAAACTGGTGACGGCTCTCGTCAACAGCGACTATGACGCTTTCGTGGCCGATGGTGACACTGCTTTCAAAGGACTGAAAAAGGAACAGTTCGAAGCAGTGTGCAAGCAACTCTCCGCACGATTCAAGGGCGGCTACGAAACCACCTATCTCGGCGAACTCAAACAGAAAGGCTACGCCGTCACTCTCTGGAAGATCACCTTTAAAGATGGCGGAGATGATCTGCTAGGCACCCTCAGCCTGAAAGACGGCAAAGTCGGCGGTTACTGGATCAAGTAAGAAGGCAAGGTTCAGCCATGGCCCTCCCAAAAACGTGGCTGCGGCGTCTCGCCGCAGTGCGCATGCGTGGCAGTCGCGCCGTCCATAGCTGTCTCCGTCTATCTCTCTGCGACTTCCCCGCCTCCACGTCCCTTGGAGGCGTTTGCGCCTTTGCGGTGAACTCTCAACGTCGAAGTGGAGAGAAATCGGCGCGGGTTTCGGATTCGTTCATGCGGTGTAGGGCGCTGATTCATTCGTCTCGCGAGTTAGCAGTTGCAGCAACCTCGGATTGATGAACAACAGCTCCTTCCCTGCCTGCATTTCTTCCAGCACACCGATTCTCATCAATTCCTTCAGATAGATGGAGGCGGTTTGTCGCTTGGCGATGCCGCGATCCACCAGATTGCTGATCCGGCAGTAGGGAAATTCGAACACCGCATCCACCAGCTCCCGGCTGTAGATCTTGGGTAACTGGCGGCGCACATGCAGGATACATTTTTCCTGGAGTTCGCGGATCGCTGCAATTTTCCCCGTGGTCCAGCGGGCAGTCTCGGTGATGCCCTGCAGGATGAAAATCACCCAAGGTTCCCATGCTTCGTCCCGCGTCACACCTAGCAGCAGTCGATAGTAATCCGTCTTATAGGCGATGATATGCCGGCTGAGATAGAGAATGGGCAGGCTCAACAGGCCGGATTGGATCATGAAAAGACTGTTGAGCACACGCCCGGTGCGCCCGTTCCCGTCCGTGAACGGGTGAATGGCTTCAAACTGATAGTGCGCCACCGCCAATCGGATGAGCGGGTCAAGATCCACCTGTTCGTGCAGGAAGCGCTCCCAGTTCGCCAGCAGATCGCGCAGAAGCGACTCGCCCACCGGCGGAGTGTAGATGACTTCCCCGGTGCGATCATTTGCCAGTGTCGTGCCCGGGACCCGACGCACGGTCATGGCCGTGCCCTTGATCTTGCTGCACACCTCTTCCGCCGTGCGAGTATTCAACGGGTGCTCTGCCAGAGTGCGAAATCCTTCCAGCAAAGCCTGGCTGTGGCGCAGCGCCTCCTTGGTGGGTGCATCCGCTCCTCCATCGCTTTCACGGAATCGGAAAAGCCGGTCTGCGGTGGTCACGATATTCTCGATTTCGGAACTCGCCTGCGCCTCCAGCAGTGGCAGCGTGTTGATCAGCACTCCTTGGTTGAACAGAGCCGCTGGGCGGCGATTCCTTAATTCGGCGTTGAAAGGGGTGAC
>JBDTNJ010000525.1:0-4479 GCA_039933825.1 Luteolibacter sp. | reverse complement strand
GAGGTGACGTTCAAGGGCAAGTCGATCGCGGATGTGTTGGAAATGGCGGTGAGTGATGCGGCGGTGTTTTTCCGGGCGATTCCGAAAATTTTCCACATCCTGAACATTCTGGAAGAGCTGGGGCTCGGTTATCTAAAACTCGGGCAGGCGGCGAATACTCTATCCGGCGGTGAGGCGCAGCGGCTGAAGCTGGCGGTGGAAATGGCGCGGCCACAGGCACCGCACACGCTCTATCTGTTTGATGAGCCGACGACCGGGCTGCACTTCGGCGACGTGGAGCGGCTGCTGGCGGCATTCATGCGGCTGAGGGATGCGGGGCACAGCGTGCTGGTGGTGGAGCACCATCTGGATGTGATCGCGGCGAGCGACTGGGTGATCGAGCTGGGACCGGGTGGCGGCGTGCATGGCGGAAACCTTGTGGCAGCGGGCCCGCCGGCGGTAATTCGCAAGAACAAGCAGTCCCCGACGGGGCAGGCGCTGGCGCGGCATGAGCGGAAACTTTGACGCAATTTCAAAATTCCGGTGGACAATCCGGCGGGTGGACGGTAACCAACTCGCCTCTGTGCGGGCTGTTTACCACCCCGCGATTGGATTCAGGCAGTATAGCTCAGTGGTAGAGTAGGGGACTCATAAGCCCTTGGTCGGTGGTTCGAGCCCACCTACTGCCACCAGTTTCCACTAAAATGATCCGATTCCGGCAGGCGGATGTCGTGGTCGTTCCGGAGAAAGCGGGTGGTAAGTTTAACTAGTTGAAGTCCCTCCAAGGCAATCAAAACGGAACTGTCTGCGGCAACGATCATTTCAAACCGCTCAGTTTGTCGCCCCTCGCATTACGGTCGCTGATCATTGCCATCCGGATTGCGTCATCACTCAAAGGTTCGGCGGACTCAATCACCAGCCGACCACCGCTTTTTACGATCCGGGCACTGTCGCTCGGCAAAGGAGCAATCCATTTTAAAAGAATTGAAAAATGACCATGGGCTGACTATAATTCTCCCATGGACATCACCGTGACCCAATTCAAGGCCACCTGCCTCGGTGTGATCGACAAGGTGCAGAGGGAGAAATCTCGCGTCACCATCACCCGTCATGGCAAACCCGCCGCCGAATTGATCCCGATTTCCGCCAGTTCGCCGGGAAAATTGTTTGGTCGGTCCAAGGAATCCACCGTGATTCTTGGCGATCTCCTGAGCACGGAAGAACACTGGGATGCTGAAGATTGAAAATCTCATCGCGGCGGTGTTCGACACCCACGTCTGGGTTTGGTCGGCGGCCGGCGATCCCCGTGCGGAAAAACTGCGCGATTTTTCGGGCACGGCGATTATTTCCGCCATTTCCCAATGGGAAGTCTCCATGCTGGCGATGAAAGGACGCCTCAGCCTGATGCCCGATGAGGCATCTTGGTTCACCGCCAATCTTGAGCCGCCCGTCTTGCTGGCACCGCTCACGGCGGAAATCTCTCTGACAGGCTGCCGCCTTCCCGACTTTCACGGCGATCCCGCCGATCGCATCATCGTCGCCACGGCCATCACCTTGGGAATCCCGCTGATCACGGCGAACGAGAAGATCATTCATTGGAATGAAACGCAGAGGGCGCTTCAAATCATTGAGTTGTAGAGCTGCTCATTCTTTTCCGTCACGACAGCTCCAAGCTCCGGATTAGAGCAAAATCCGATTTGCATGCTTCAAGGCTCACTTGAGCAAAGTTTCGAGTGGCAGCGCTTGTAAGCCGACTGATTCCTTTTGCTTGGTGAATTCCTTGGGAATGTTTGCCAAGTCAGAGATTTTAAAACTCTGAGCAGGGTCTTTTTCATCCCCGTTTTGTAACCACTTGCCGGAAATATTTTTCAACTGGGATGAAAACGTGCCGTATTCCCTGTCCACACTTGCGATCTGGTAGAAGAGAAATTTACCCCTCTCAGACTCGATCACGAAAGCTGCGGTGAGGGCATATTTCATTCCCTTCCACGGATTCTCCGCGGCAGATGAACCGGTTGGGTCATACATCTTTTTCGCGCCCTCACGCATTTTCTGGAGACGTTCCCTATCGGGCGTGGTCTTGAGGAGTTTGGAGACCTCTTCGTCACTTAGGAGCGATGAAAGGTCAGAGTTCGTCAGCATGATCACACGAAGCAATGGCGATTCCGGGATGGATTCCTTCGTCAACAATGGCGTCCAAACAATGGGGGCCGCTGGCTGATAAGCGGTGATTTGGCACTTGGTGCCTTCGATCACCAGAGGGAAAGAATGTGATTCCGATTCTGCGCTCAAGAGTCCGGAGCAGAACAATGAGGCGAGGGCGGCGATCTTGAGCGAAAGATGGGACATGGTGGATTGATGGATCATTAGTATTGAAAGCTCCCGCAGCGGAGGTCTTCGATTCCTCCAGCTTCCTACGGCGCGGTGCCGTGGCTTGGTTTGCCGTCGGCGAGGGCGGCGATACAGTTTCAAGGCTTGGTGGCGATCACTTTTCCGTCCTTCCACGAGAGCAGGGGCAGGTTCCAACGCTTGTGTTCGGCGCGGAGTTCCTTCGCCATGGCTTTGGCCGCGGCCTGGCTACGGGCGATGAAGGCAGGTTGTTCCTTGGAGGCGCGTGAGTTCGGAGTGGTCTCGGGTGCTTTCATGGGCGTAGGAAACTTTCAATCTCGAGAATGCTGGAGCTTGCGGAGTCGAAAAGCAAGGACGGGGGTTGTGTGCTGTTTTTGCGAAGGTCCCTGCGCCCGCGAGAGGAGCGTAGAGATGAATTAAATTGGAAAGGCTTCTGGCCAAAGCCTTCCACCCCGATCTCGAACCGGACCCGCTGCTCAAGGAGCACAAGAAAGTCTGGATGCAGCGCCTCAACTCCGCCTATGCCGCCAACGACGCCAACTCCCGCCGCATGATCTACGAATGGGCCGACGAACACGCCCGCCGGTCGAGTTATCCGTTCTAAAAAGGAGCGCGTTCATTCTGAACGCTATTTGCGGCGGACATCCTGTCCGCCGGCACCGATCCGACCGACAGGATGTCGGTCGGAAACAGTCGATAGAATATCGACGCCCCGGAAGTTTGCGCTTGATCGCCGGCGCCATTTTTCACCAATGTGTTCGCATGAACTACATGAATCCCGAATCGGAGATTCAAAAATCCGGCGTCGAGCTTCCACACTGGCAGCAAGGAGTGGTCTTGCAATTTGTGACCTTCCGCCTCGGAGACGCCCTTCCGCTATCTCTAATTAGGGAGTGGCAGGCGGAAAGGATCCGATGGCTCGCAGCCCATCCGCAACCATGGTCGGCGGCGGTGGGTGCGGAGTATCATCGGAATTTCAGTGCCCGAATCGAGCGCTGGCTGGATCAAGGAATGGGCTCCTGCCTGTTCGCCGATCCGGACGCCCGGCAGGTCCTGGCGGATTGCCTGATGCGCTTCGAAGGCGAACGTGTTCTCCATCAGGCGTGGGTGATCATGCCGAATCATGTGCATTTGCTTTTCAGTCCCAGGGTGCCGATAGAAAAACTGGTCCAAGCATGGAAAGGTCACAGCGCAAGGGTCCTGGGAAAAGGGCCGATCTGGCAGCGCGACTACCACGACACGATGATCCGGGACGCCGACCACCACGCGAACGTGCTGCGCTATATCCGCCGGAATCCGCTCAAAGCGAAATTGCCTGAAGGAAAGTTCACGCTATGGGAGAAGATTGCAACTTAGGAGCGTCGTCATTCTGACGACTGTTTCCGCCCGACATCCTGTCGGGCGGGACTGTGCCGCCGGACAGGATGTCCGCGGCAAATAGCGTTCAGAATGAACGCGCTCCTAACTTTGCTGCTGCGGCAGTTTTGATTTCCTCCAGCTTGGATCGGTCCGGTGCGGCTCCTCTTGCTTGGTCGGGCTTGCCACCTCCTTTGCCGCCGGCGAGGGCTGCTAGATCGCGGAGGAGGTCGCCGGCTTTGAGGCCTGCTGCAAGAGCGTCCGTGCCGCAGTGGGTGGCGAGGTGGAGTTTTTCGCCGTCGTCCACGATGAGTAGGGCGGGACCGGCGAATTGCTTTTTCTTGAGGCCGTTCTGAAGTTCCTGGAGCAGCGAGGCGTCGGACTCGAAGGAGACGATGATGGGTTTGCTATCTTTCGTTGCTGAATCGATGAGTTCTGCGAGGGACTCGTCGGCGAGGGCGGCGGCTTGGGAGGATTGGATTTTTTTGATGCGCTTCTCGGCTTCGATGGCACCTTGTTGGGTTTCTTCTAACGTGCGCTGGCCGTGGGCGAAGGTGGCGTTGATCTGGGCGATGTCGGCACGCTCGGCGAGCATGGCTCCCATGATGTGCGGGAAGTCATTCACGGCGACGGGTTCCTCGCCGAGGGATGTTAGCTTTTCGTTGGCGGCGTGGAGTTTGGCGCGGGCGGCGGTGAGCTCGGCGTGCCATTTTTCCGTGTTCTCGTTGAGGTAGGCCCAGGCGGCTTCTCCGCAGACGGCTTCGATGCGGCGGACACCGGAAGCGATGGCACCTT
>JBDTNJ010000524.1:0-12423 GCA_039933825.1 Luteolibacter sp. | reverse complement strand
CGAGCCTATCGGGTGGACGGTGAACTCGGATAAACGCAAAAATTAGCGCATGAGCCTGACTCTTGAACAAGCAACGGTCATCGGAACCGAGTTGGCACTATCATTCGGGGACGGATTTGAAGCGTATTTGCCACTCACAATGCTGAGGCGTGCTTGCCCGTGTGCCGCTTGCCAGGGCGAACCCGATGCACTCGGGCGGGTAATGCGACCACATATTGAACATGGCCCACGTGCATTTGATCTAGTAAAATTCGAGCAGGTCGGCGGCTATGCAATCCAGCCTTTCTGGGGCGATGGCCATTCAACGGGGATCTTCAGCTATTCATATTTACAGAAGCTCGCTGGTTTGCCTTCGGTGTAAGATCGATTCCTAACGAGATGTTTTCGGCTCAACGTGATTTAAAAGACTTGCCGCTGCTTTCCTCCAAGGATCTGGCGGCTCTTGCATCGGCTGGCTTCATCACTTCAGCCGCTGTTCTCGATCACCTGCCTAAACGTTATGAGGACCGCCGGCGATTTGATGCGTTTCCCAACCAAGCCACAGCCAGTGCGGTATGCCTGCGTGGAACTGTCATCGATTCATCGCTCAAAAATTTTGGTCCAAGTCGTCGGTTCTACGAGGTGATCGTGATGGATGGATCTGGCGGTGTTTTCGGATCGGGTAAGGTAACCTGTCGTTGGTTCAACATGCCATTCATTCAGAAGTTGGTGGCTACTGGCCATGAGTTGATCATTTATGGCAAAGTCAAAGATGCAAACGGGCGTCTTATCATGGATCATCCTGAATTCGAGATCCTTCGAGATGATGATGAGCAAACCTCGGTTCACATCGAGCGCATCGTGCCGATCTATCGCAACATCGCCGGACTGGCCCAACGCAGACTCAGGGAAATCATTCACCTGCTGTTATTGCAGACTGACCCGGAAACGCTTGCCGCCCGGTTTGATGTCGATAGCAGCTCGTCGCGTGCACAAGCATTGCAAGTCACCCACTTTCCTGAATCTATGGAAGCAGCAAAACAGGCACGGCGTCGTTTTGCACTGGAGGAGTTTTTTGAGATCCAACTCAACGTTGTTTGGCGGCGGTCACGTCATCGAGAAAAAACCGGACGTGTGTTAGGGCAGCGGACAACCTACTTGAAGCAATTCTATGCGACGCTGCCATTTGACCTGACGGGAGCCCAAAAGCGTTCAATCAAGGAGATTGTCAATGATATGCGATCCACGCGCCCGATGAACCGCCTGTTACAGGGCGATGTCGGGTCAGGAAAAACCTTCGTTGCAATGGCGGCAATGTTGCTTGCCATTGATTCAGGCGTTCAAGCCGCGCTGATGGCTCCGACCCAGATTCTAGCGGAACAACATTACCTGACGTTTTGTCGTTGGCTGGAACCATTAGGGATACGAATCGCCCTTCGAACCGGGAGCCGGGGTGAAGACAATCATTTGGAAACCGACAGGGGTAGCCAAATGATCATCGGTACCCATGCGCTGCTCTTTGATTCCGTGTCCTTCACCGACCTCGGGTTGGTCGTGATTGATGAACAACATAAATTCGGAGTTGCCCAACGGGCCGCGCTGATTCGCCAAGGTGTGGTGCCTGACGTGCTGGTGATGACGGCAACTCCAATCCCCCGGACACTGACGATGACAGTCTATGGCGATCTTGATGTTTCAATGCTCGATGAAAAACCCCCTGGACGCGGCGCGATCATTACCGCCCTTCGAACTGGTGCGAAACAAACGGACGTTACGAAGTTTGTGAAAGAGCAACTTGGGAAAGGACGGCAAGCCTATCTCGTCTATCCACTTGTGGAGGAAAGTGAATCGCTCAAAGCCGGGTCTGCTACTGTAGCGTTTGAGAAATGGAGAAAGCGGCTGGCACCCTACGAGGTTGGATTGATTCATGGCAGGCTCAAGCCTGATGAAAAAGAGGCCGTGATGAGGCGTTTTCGCGAAGGCGAAATTGCCGCACTTGTTGCAACGACGGTGATTGAAGTGGGCGTTGATGTTCCAAATGCCAGCGTGATGATCCTTCATCACGCCGAGCGGTTCGGTATCGCGCAACTGCACCAACTCCGCGGGCGCATCGGACGCGGAGGGCACAAGGGCTATTGCATTCTTCTCACGGATGATCGGGATCCGGAAGCGTTGGAAAAACTCAGGGTTCTCGAAGAGACTTCAGATGGTTTTGAAATCGCAGAAGCAGACCTGCGCTTGCGGGGACCCGGTGATGTGCTTGGAACAACCCAGAGTGGTCTATCCAATCTAAGATTCACGGATTTCCTGGCTGATACTGCCTTGCTCCGTGAGGCCCGTCTTTTGGCAGAGCGGGTTTTTGCTGAAGATGCGCATTTGAACGGCATTCACCATGCGTTACTCCCTTTGATTCAGGATGTTTCCGATGCAGCTGAATTGCCCACCACAGCTTGAGCCGAAGTTGACAGGATTCAGCAGTTCTTGGATATGCCTATTCCATTCGCAGTTGGCAGACTACCTTCGTAAGTTTCCGTGAATTAATCTAACGTATTAGCGTGACAGCTCGTTAGACTGCTTGACAAAGTCATCGCCATCCCATTCGGCATCGTTCTTGACCATGCTGGCGCGCTCTTTAATGGCAGCTTCTTCAGCCTTTCGGGCAAGCTGCATACGAACGAGTTCCGCGTGGGTGGTAAAATAGGGAAGGCTGAGTCCCTTGAATTCGCTGATGGTTTCAAATCCCTTTCCTTCCATGAATTCCAGCAGGCCCTCGCATAACTCTTTGGCCATGCCATATCCAAATTTCATGACCCCGGTGCACACCTGAACCGTATCGCTCCCCAGTAGAATGAACTGTGCGGCATCCGCTCCCGTTTCGACACCACCAAGGCCTGATAGAGTGCGGCCGGGGAAATCTTTTTTGATGAGTTGGGCGATCTCCATGACCATCCGCAGCGCAATTGGCTTCACTGCTTTCGACGAGTAACCGCCTGGGGTGGTATAGCCTTCCACGGTGGGCTCGGGGCGAAGGGTTTCGAGATTTACACCCATTACGCTGCGAATCGTGTTGATTGCGCTCACCCCGTGACAACCGGCGCGCAGCGCGGCAGCGGTAGGTTCCTCGATGTGGGTGACGTTTGGTGTCATTTTTGCCCAAACGGGGATTTTTGAGACCCCCATGACCCAGCCGCAAACTTCTTCGAGAACCACGGGATCCTGGCCCATGGCCGCTCCCATCTTGCGTTCGGGTAAACCATGAGGACAGGAAAAATTCAACTCAAAGGCATCAACACCCGCGTCCTGGCAGCGCTCGATGATTTCGCACCAGGCGTCCCGATTATATTCCTCCATAACAGAGGCAATAAGGATACCGTCGGGACACTCATCCTTGGCCTCCTTGAATTCGTCGAGCCAGATCTCGAATTTTCTATCGCTGATGAGTTCAATATTTTCCCAGCCAATCACTTCTTTTCCATCATTGGCCATGAGTTTTGCGTAGCGCGGGCCGACGTTAACGACCTTCGAGCAATCGAGACTGATTGTTTTTGCGATCACCCCGCCCCAGCCCTCCTTGAATGCGCGTTTGATCACCTTTACGTTGGTGCCCGGAGGGCCTGAACCGATCACGAAGGGGTTTTTGAAATTCAGGCCATCGACGGTGGTTGCAAGGGTGGACATGGTTTTGGCGGTAAGAGATTGATCAGTTCTACACCAGCTTGATTCGTGCCGAAAGCTAAAATTCATTCCGTTGGAGGATTCAAAGATTTGGACATGCGGGAATCTTTAGACGATCTTGGTTTTCGTTGGTAGACTGGCTGTAGGACTCGGGGTTTTGTCGCCCGGCGGGGAGTATTTCTGGTGTGTGTCGATGCGAATTATGACCCGCAGCAAATGCGGAAATACAAATATCCGCCGGAAGTCAAAGCACCGCCACGATTTTCTCCAAGCCTTCCAACACACGCGCTCTTGGACAGCCGAAGTTGAAGCGGACCCAGCCGGGCCAGCCGAAGTAGGCACCGTCGGATAGAAAGAGTCCTGCTTTTTTCTCAAAGTGTTGGGCCGGGTTGTCCATCCCCATGGCACGCGCGTCGATCCATGCAAGATACGTGGCCTCGCCGGGACGCACGATCAAGTCGGGGGCGCGGTTCTTGACGAACTCTACCAGGATATCGCGATTGCCTGCCAGATAGGTGACGAGCTCTTTCCTCCACGGCTCACCATGACGATAAGCAGCTTCGGCGGCGTAATAGGACAGCGCGTTGATTTCGGAAAGTGTGTGGCCACGGACGGCAGCGAACCTACGGCGGACAGTGTCGTCCGGGATGACGGCAAACGCATATCCGAGACCTGCTATATTCCAAGTCTTGCTGGGGGAAAGTAGGGTGATGCTGCGTTTCGCGAGGGCTTCCGGTAGGTTCAGCGCTGAGAAATGCGGTGTGGTGGTTTCATCGAAAATGAGATCGCAGTGGATTTCATCCGAGACGAGTACCAGATCGTGAGATTCGCAGAATTCCGCGAGTCGGGTGACCTCCTCTTCAGAGAAGACACGCCCTAGCGGGTTCTGCGGATTGCATAAGAGAAATGCCTTGGTCTCCGGAGTGACAGCTCGTTCCATGGCATCCCAATCGAATGTCCATTGCCTATCCAACAGCACGTGATCCACCGTGATCAGCGCGGCGTGGGCATCATGGTGCGTGCCGATGAAGGGCGGATAGACGGGAGTGCAGGTCATCACGGCTTCACCGGGCTTGCAATAGGCGCGCACTGCCAGTGAAAGGGCTGGGACGAGTCCGCCGAGGTGGACGATGTGCTCCAGTGGAACATCAGCGCCGCGGCGGACACTCAGGTAGTCGATCACGGCCTCGTTAAGCCCTTCATGCGGCTGGGCATAGCCGAAGATGCCGTGGTTCACCCTCTGGTGCAACGCCTCAAGAATCGGTGGGGCGGAGGCGAAATCCATGTCCGCGACCCAGAACGGGTCCAGCTCCGGCCGCCGGTCATACTTGATGCAACCAGTGCCACGGCGGGTGATCGGGATATCGAAATCGAAATTCATGCGGCCCATTCATCGCGGGTCGGAAGGAAACTTTCAAGCTCACCCTTGGCGTTTCCTCATTGAGCGGCTACCTATCTGCAGATTCATGCCCCATCGTTTTGAAAACCCGTGGCCACACCCGCTGCATCACATTGCAGATATTCTGCGTTGGAAAATGGGCCGCACCCCAACGGAGCCCGCAGAGATTCCGGGCGCTCTCAATACACCTGCGGAGTGGCGGGCTGTATCCCGGCGGGAAATCGCCTCACCGCCAGCAGCAGGATGGCGCGTCACCTGGCTGGGGCACGCCTCGTTTCTCCTTCAGGGTGCCGGTGCCTCGATTCTGGTTGATCCGGTCTTTTCCCAACATTGTGCACCGCTGCCATTACCTAGCCTGCGCCGCAAAGTCCAGCCGCCCTGTGACATCACCGATCTCCCGCCCATCGATTTCATCGTCCTCACCCACACCCACTACGATCACCTCGATCTCAAAACCCTACGTTCAATCGATGTTAGGGTGCCCATCATCATCTCGGAAGGTCACGCTGATTGGCTTCGAGGAAAAGGCTTTCCCAACGTCCGCGAACTCCCATGGCATGCCACCACGGAGATGCTCCCCGGCATCCGGGTCACCGCCACGCCGGCCCAGCATTTCACCGCCCGCACGCCATTTGATAGGAATCACGGTCACTGGTGTGGATTTCTCATCGAGGGCGCGGGCTGCAAGCTCTGGCATGCGGGGGATAGCGGGTATTGCGGGGCGTTTCATGAAATAGGGGAACTCTATGGGCCCATCGATTTCGGCATGATTCCCATCGGCGCCTATAATCCCCGCCGGATCATGAAGGCCATGCACATGAATCCAGAGGAGGCGGTAACGGCATTCCAGGAAAGCCGCTGCCGCCGCGCGGTGGCGATGCATTGGGGGACTTTTGCGCTGACTGACGAGCCGATGGGCGAACCCGTGATGTTGCTAGAGCGAGCTTTGAAAGAAAAGACCCTCGCGGCGGATTGTTTCACAGCCGGGAGGGTCGGGGAGATTTGGGAAGTGCTGCCAGTTATTTGAGATAGACATCCACACCTTCCGCGCCCGGTGTCCAGTATTTGACCGATTCCACCTTGCCGTCCGCCAGCGCGAGCACGGTCACTTTGCCGGCCTGCTGCGGAAAATGGGCGATCAGCGCGGCATCGTCACCGAGGACGATCCGATGCGCGTATTTTTTCATTTTTGGAAGCGCGAACATGCGGCCGATTGCAGGCATGCCATTGATATTCGCCATGTATACTGCCTTTTTGCCGGGGAGAAAATCCTTGCCCTGTGAGGTGAGCGCGGCGTTTGCCTTTTTCCCGGTTTCCATGTCCATGCTGACAAGCAGGAAGCGGGTTTCGGCGGGTTTAAAGGTGAAAGCGTTTTCAAACTGATCCTTCGCTTGGAATGACTCCACGCGCTGGCCCTTTTCATAAGGTGCTGAAAATGCGGAGACAACGCCGATGGCGCAGGCTGCCAGCGTGAGGCTGAATTGTTTGAGGAGACAGGTGTTCATGTGTGTTTCGGTCGCATCGGGGATTAGTAACAATCCGTTTGGAAAACAAGCAAAAGATTGCGGCGTGCCGCTGTCCAAGCGACAGTCCAAACAATTCAACATGAACCTTTCCTTCATCACTTCCGCCGCAGGGGCCTTGATTTCCATGGCGACCCTCGCCCACTCGGCCACTCTTGAGGTGGACAAGGATCGCAGCCGCATTCAGGTCGATGCCAAGGCAACGGGCCATACCTTTGCGGGTGACCTTCAGAAATACACGCTCACCGCAGCAGGTGATCCCGCCACGAACACACCAAGCTCGCTCAAGCTTTCCTGGGACTTCAACGATCTGAAAACCGCTGATGACAAGCGCGACAAGGCAATGATCGCCTGGCTGGGCGGCGGTAAGCCGAAAGGATCGTTCGAATTCATGAAATCATGGGACACGAAGCCAGACGGCGGAAGTGCCCAGGGAACCCTGACCATCAACGGCGTCCCAAAGCTGGTATCATTTCCCTACTCCGTGAAAAAAGACGGTGAGTGGCTGACCATCGATGGCAGGGTTTCATTGGACTATCAGAACTTCAGTCTCCCGATCATCAGCTCCATGGCTCTCATCACTGTGGATCCGAAGCTGGTCGTCCGCTTTCACGTCGTCGGCAAGGTAAAGTAAACAGCCTTTTTCTATCTATTTTATGACACTGGGATCATGGCAGAGCGCACGTATGCTTATGGCGGAGTGCTTTTACAACGGGATGGGCGGCATGGATAAAGTCGAGCCTCGTATGTCCAACGCGATCCGGGACACTCTTGCGCGACCCGGATCATTGGTTCGCGCGGTCACGGCCTATCTGATCGGTATAGAGATGGGCATGCTCGAGGAAGCCGCTAAGGCGCTGGCATGCGGGATAGAGTATATGCACACTGCCTCGCTCATTTTCGACGATCTCCCTGCGATGGATGATGCCTGCATGCGCCGGGCGGCACCTTGTGCCCATCTGGTTCACGGAGAAGGGGTCGCGATGTTAGCCGCCCTCGCACTCATCAATCGTGGCTACGCCCTGTTGTGGCAGGGAATTTCGCATGCAAATCCACAATGCCGTGCCAAGGCTGGCGAATGGATCGATGGACGTCTCGGCATCGCTGGCCTGATCGGTGGCCAGGCGTATGACCTGAGTGGCTGGCGTGGTAATCAATCCTCAGCGGATGTCTCGGAAGTCGCCGCCCGCAAGACCGGGGATTTATTGCGGCTTACCTTGGTGCTTCCCGCTATCGTGGGTTGCGGCACTGCTCGTGAAATCCAAATACTCGATCGCCTCGCTCTTCTGCGCGGACTCGCCTATCAAGCCGCGGATGATTTGAAAGATGTGATATCTCCAGAGGGAAATTCGGGAAAAACCGGTGGTCGTGATGAAGAACTTGGTCGCCCGAATCTGGTAGCGGCGGGAGGTCTGCCTGCCGCCCTTCGCCGCTTCCGCCGCCTGACGAATGCGGCGGACCGGGTACAAGCGGTCTTGCCAGGTCCGGCAGCTCGTTGGGAGATGTTGGAAATGCTTCGTGTTCCAGTGCCGGTATCCGCCGCTGGGTGCGAAACCTCGCTGTTCTCGGCAGCAATCTGAGAACACCCCCAGTATAACAGGATTAGCGAATGAGTCTTTGGAGAATGATTTTCACGAACTTGCGCCGCCACCGCGTGCGCACAGCGATCGGAGCCACGGGCATCGCTCTCGGTGTGGCTACGATGTTGAGTGTGGTTGGATTGCTTGGCGGAGCGGTGAAAATGTTCGAGCGGATTTTACGCAGTGATTCGCAGATGGTTGTGTTTGAAAAAAACGTGTCCGATCTGTTTTTCAGCAACGTGCCCGTGGAGGTGGTGGATGAGCTGAAGACTCAGTCGTTTGTGAAGGACGCGCTGCCAGTTCTTTTTACGATTATCGCCGCGCCGGATCGTCCGGTGGTCACTTGCTTCGGCATCCGTGCTTCGGACGGACGCCTGAAGAAAGGCGAGTGGTTGGAAGGAAAACAAGCGGACTTCCAGGATGGCGGCGAGGGAATCGTGTTAGGCGAGCGCGCGGCGGATTTTCTCCATGCAAAACTCGGCGGGCGGGTGGAGCTGGGCCAGGCATCTTATCCCGTGGCAGGCGTGGTGCGGATGGAAAATGGATTTGAAAACGGTGGTGTCTTCATGCCGCTGCTCACCTGCCAGAAAGCCTTTCACAAAGAAGGCGTTTGCTCAGTGGTGACAGTAGCGCTCGCCCAAGGCCATGAGTCGGCGGAAGTGAAGGCATGGATGGGCAAACATCATGAGCGGCTCAGCGCACTGGAGAATGAGGAATTCAGCCGCAGCTATTCGCAGTTCAAGATCATGAAAACCACCGCATGGGTGGTGGGCGGATGCGCCTTTTTGCTAGGTGGCCTGAGCGTGACGAACACCATGATCCTCTCGGTCTTCGGGCGTATTAAGGAACTCGCCATCGCCCGCGTCTGTGGGTTTTCCAGAAGCCAGGTGGCGCTGATGATTTTTGGTGAGTCCCTGTTGGTGTCTGCAATCGGCACCGTGGCAGGGTGGGGACTGAGTGCGGCCGGGCTGCGCTTGCTCAAAGCGGTCCCCGATCTTCAGGGCTATATCGAACCTAACATCAGTTGGGTCGAGGTGGCGGGCGCAATGGCGCTCGCTGCTCTAACAGCATTGGTGGGTGCGATGTATCCCGCATGGTATGCTGCCCGGCTGAAGCCGGCACAGGCGTTGAGATTTGAATAGCAAAAGGAGACAATATGAATACTCAGGTATTGGTGGAAGACGTATGGAAAAGCTTTGATCGAGGTCGCATCGAGGTGCTCAAGGGCGTAGCGCTCACGGTCCCCAAAGGTGAGATCGTGGCCTTGTGCGGGACTTCAGGTTGCGGGAAATCCACGCTGCTGAATGTGATTTCCGGGTTGGAGGAAGTGGATCGGGGGAACGTGCGGGTTTCCGGTTTCGATGTGGTGAAGGAGTCCACCCGCGTGGATCTGTTGCGGCATCACATCGGTTATGTATTTCAGTTCCACCATCTCATGCCGGATCTGACGCTTGCAGAAAACTGCATGGTGCCTGTCATCGCCGTTGGTGGAAACCGCGCGGATAGCATGGCCCGCTTGTTGGAGCTGGCGGCGGCAACGGGAGTGGAGCATCGGCTAGGACAGCGGGTGCGTGAACTTTCAGGCGGTGAACGCCAACGCGGGGCTCTCGTCCGCTCATTGATGAATGATCCGGAACTCCTGCTCTGTGACGAGCCAACCGGCGCCCTCGATGAAAAAAACCGGGAGAAGGTGTTCGAATTGCTGCTTGAATTGGTTCGCTCCCGGGGCCGCACCTTGGTATTAGCCACTCATGATCCTGAGTTGGCCCGCCGCTGCGACCGCACCGTGAAGATGCGGGACGGCAGGATCGAGGGTATATCAAACTGATGGCGAAATTTCCGGTCATTCAAACAGACGAGGGTGTTTCCACCGCGGTAAAACATGCTTTGGGATGGTTGGTGGCGGGAAATGCGGTCGGCCTCTATCTATCACTCCTCCTGCTCAGGCCACAGTGGCAGCTTGGCGAGTGGACTTACGGTCGTTGGGTGCCCGTTCATTTGAATGTGCAGCTTTATGGTTGGACCGCACTGCCGCTGGTGGCGTGGTTGTTTTCCATTTATGAGGTGAACCGCAGCAAAGCGGCCACCTGGGCCGGCGCGGCCGTGTGGGCATGGACGGCGGCACTCGCCCTTGGCGCGATGCACTGGCTGCAAGGGGTGACTGGCGGGAAGATTTTCCTCGACTGGAAAGGCGGTGCCTTGTGGGCCTTCGTGGCAGCGCTCGCCATTCTCTGGCTGGTTCTAGGAGTTGCGTGGTCGCAACGTGCGCGGACTTGGACCAGACTGCGTAAGTGGCTTTCGCTCGCTGGATTGTTAGTCCTGGCGACGGTGCCTGCGGCGATTATTATCACCGCCTCGCCAAAGACTTATCCGCCGATCGATGCCACGACCGGCGGGCCATCGGGATCGAGCTTGTTAGGTTCGTCGTTGCTTGTGGTGGGGTTGATGCTCTTGCTGCCGCGTGTGGTAGTGGGCACGGGTAAAGGCAAGGCAGGGTGGGGGACTTGGATCTATTTCGGATTCTGTTGGTTGTTTTTCGGGGCAGCGGAATTCGTCGGCGGAACGCATTTCGATTGGTGGCAGAATGCATCGCTGGTGCTGATGCTGCCATGGGCATGGCTGTTGTTCCGCGATTGGATGGGCTTCGCCTGGCCTCGTGGAACAGGGATTTGGCGCTTCTCCATGTTCGCTTGGTGGGCCCTGCTGGTTTCCACTGCATATTTCATGTATTTCCCATTCATTCTGGATCGGATCAAGTTTACCCAGGGCCTAGTAGCGCACTCACATCTGGCAATGGCAGGTTTCACCACCTCATTCTGTGCCTTGCTTGTCGTCCTGCTAACCGGCAGATGGCTTGCCGGATCTTTCACCGTGCTGCTCTGGAATCTCGCGGTACTGACGATGATCATCACGTTGGCCGCAATGGGTTGGCGCGAGGGCGCCGAGCCGTCGTGGATGATTGAAAACCCGCTCTGGCGGGTGTTTGGTTTGTTCGTAAGATCCCTTTGCGGTGTGGTGATGTTAGCTACCTCCGCGATATGGCTTAAAAATTGGAGAACCGCATGACACAGATCAAATTTTTAAGAAACTGGAGTGTGGCAGTCGGAGCAATGGATGCGATTACCGGACTGCTTCTCATCTTCTTTCCCGGCTTGGTGCTTGGGTTGCTAGGGATCGCGCCACCTGCGCCGGATGCATTGGTTTTCCTGAGTTGGATCGGGGTGTTTGTTATGTCCATCGGGCTCAGTTATGGATTGGTCTTCGGAAGGCGCGGCCGGGGCGAAACGGTTTGGGTGTTCACCTCGGTGGTGCGGGCGATGGTTGCTGTTTTTCTAACATTCAAAATCTTGTCCGGTTCCATGGCAGGTGCATGGGGCTTGGTCGGTGTTTCGGATGCCGTGGTGGCGGTTGTCCAAATCGTGATCTTGCGGAAGGGTTGGTGGAAAGAGGTATACAAATGAGCTGGCTCTCGCTGCGTGCGGCCATCGTGGTGGCGGCGGTTTACGGGTATTTCCTGATCTTCGCACAGTTTTCGTTCGTCGAGCTACTGCGTGCTGGAGGGGCGGATTTGACCCAGGAAAAAATCGCACTCGGGGTGATGGCGGTGGCCGGGACGAGTGGTGGGTTTTTCGCTGCATGGCGTGGTGCGAGCCCGCAGTTGGTTAGGATCGCTCTCGCGCTGGCGGGGCTCAGTGCCGGCCTGGCTCCTTGTTTGAAAGTGATGCCCGGCGCGCTCGGCGTAGCGGTGGTGACCGGGGCGGCGATAGGAATGGCGACGGTCAGCTTAGCCGCCTTGCTTCCGGCATGGTGCGGCGTGATTTGGGTGGGGCTGGGCACGGGCTTGGGTTACGCCATTTGTAATTTCCCGGCAGTTTTCACACAGTCTCCAACAGGGCAAGCGTGGGTGGGCGCGGCCTTTGCTTGCATGGGATTGTTAGCAGTGCCTTCCGTGACGGAATGGCGGGTGAAGGAATCCACGAGGATTTTCCCGATGTGGGGTGCCTTGGCTTTATTTACCGCATTGGTGTGGATGGATTCCGCAGCGTTTTTCATTATCCAGCATGCGGAGGATTTGAAATCCGGCACCTGGGGTGAATCCTTGCTCTGGCGCAACGCAGCGGTGCATTTCTCAATCGCGATAGTGGCGGGTATCTGGTTGGCCAGGGGCGGTGCACGGATCCTGCCCGCGCTGGCATGGTTGCTGTTAGCGGTTGCTGGGCTGGCGGTGAACCAGAAATCCTACGCCAGCCGCAAGGACACATTCCGC
>JBDTNJ010000523.1:0-1538 GCA_039933825.1 Luteolibacter sp. | reverse complement strand
TTCTCATTCGTTATGTTGCGATGATCCGATCCATCTTTGCTCCTTTCCTTCTGCTGTCAGTCTCGCTCGTCGCTGATCCGGTTTTCATCGGCACAAGCAGCGGCGGCAGTGGCCAGAGCAAGGGGATCTATTTTGCGGATTTCAATTCCGCCACGGGTAAACTCACCGAACCGGTCCTGGCGGCGGAATATCAGAATCCAGGTTTCCTCGCGATCCACCCGACCAAGCCGATCCTTTATGCGGTGGGCCAGCCGACAAGACCCTACGCGGATGGCGCCAGCTCGGTGGCGGCATTCAGTATCGGCAAGGATCACGCATTGAAATTTCTCTCAGAAGTTTCCACCGGCGGCAAGGGTGCCTGCCATCTCTCCATTGATGCCACAGGCCGAACGGTGGCGGTGGCAAACTACAGCGATGGCCACATTTCCACCTTGCGACTCGATGAAAATGGCCTTCCGGGCGAAGTGGTTTCCATGATTGCTAACAAAGGAACAGGTCCGAGCAAACCGCGGCAGGATGGTCCGCATGCGCACGGTGTTTATTTCGACAAGGGAAACAAACATCTGTTCGTGCCGGACCTAGGACTGGATCAAGTGTTCGTCTATCCGTTTGACGCGGCGACTTCGAATCTCGGCGAGCCGTTGCCATCGCTGGTCATCGCGCCCGGTGCCGGTCCACGGCACATGGCATTTTCGGCGGATGAGAAATTCGCCTATGTCATCGATGAGCTGAATGCGACGGTCTCAGTAGCAGGTTATGAATCCGGCACTGGGAAATTCACGTTGCTAGGAACGACTCGGACATTGCCCGTTGATTTCACCTCAGCGAACAAGACCGCCGAAGTGGAAGTGCATGCGAATGGAAACTTCCTCTATGCCTCCAACCGCGGCCACGACTCGATCGCCGTCTATCAACGCAACCCGATCACCGGAGGCCTGTCATTCCTGCAACATGCACACTGCGGTGGAAAAACTCCGCGCCATTTCAAGATCGACCCGAGCGGAAAATGGCTGCTCTGCGCCCATCAGGATTCCGATGATATCAGCGTGCTCGCCCTTGATCCGGAAACCGGTCTGCTCGGCCAACCTTTGAGCACCGTTGCCGCACCGAATCCGATTTGCCTATTGTTTGTCCGGTGATTCAGAGGCTTTCCAAATTGGTGCGTGTTAGTTTCTCGCGCCGCTCGCGGACGAGGCGGACGACCAGCGCGGTCCAACCGGTCTGATGGGAAGCACCGAGTCCCTCGCCGGTTTCCGCATGGAAATATTCGTGGAACAGGAGCGTGTCCTTCCAGTGTGAGACATCCGAGTAGCGGTATGCTTGACCGAAACACGGGCGGTAGCCTTTTTCGTCCGGAAGGAAAAGCGAGATGAGGCGATCGCAAAGATCGATGGCAATCTCGAGCAGCGTGGCCATATTGCCGGAGCCGGTGGGATACTCGATTTTAAACGTATTACCGTAGAAATAGTAGTAGCGCTCGAGGGCCTCGATGATGAGGAAATTGATCGGAAACCAGATCGGGCCGCGCCAGTTGGAGT
>JBDTNJ010000522.1:0-8053 GCA_039933825.1 Luteolibacter sp. | reverse complement strand
AATCAACCTGAACCAAGCAGTCGGTCGGCACTGCTTGGTATCGACCTCCTAGTGGTTGGCAATCAGCGGGTTTTCCGTTTTTTTGGAGAATTTTCGTGTATCCGTAAAATGATCGTGATGAACTGTCATTAAACCATGCAGGCAACTCTCTTACCTCCCCGCAACCCAGCCCTCTGCGCGCCGATCACGTCAAACCGCGATCTCGGTGCATGTTTGATTGCAAATATACCGATGAAGGAACTGCTCTCCGCAGATCTCCGCCAAGCGGGCCTGCAACTCGTTGATCCCATGGATGCCGGCGAACACACGCTCAGAATCCCGATTGACAACTGGATCGATATGGACGCGCTGATGATGCTCGGCAGCAACCAGATCAGCGCATGCCTGATCAATAGCGAAGGCAGCATCTTGGCTTGGAAAGGCGCGGAACGCCCAGAAGACTGCGCTGATAAAATCATCACCGATGCGAATTGTTTTCCCGTCCTCTATCCATGGGATCTGCTCCGCATGAACGAGGAAGCGCTCTCACTGATGGATGAAACTTCGCTGCTAGGGGACGTCAGCCCGCTGGCAAGCTTGTCCGGCTACATCCGGCTGGCCAATGGCTCCCGGATTCTTCCCGGCACCGTCATCGAGGGGCCCGTCCTTATCGGAGCAAACAGCCAGATCGGCCCCAATGCCTACATCCGCGGGGCCACCAGCATTGGCGCGAATTGTTATGTCGGAAACGGCGCGGAGGTGAAAAACTCGATCATTTACAACAACACCTACATTTCCCGCCAATGTTATGTCGGGGACTCGATCATCGGCACCCACGTCACCCTCGGTGCGGGCACGTGCACGGAAAATCACCGCTCCGACGGACGCCACCACGTCTCGATCATCCAAGGAATCCCGGTCGATACCGGCCGCCTCAAACTGGGTGCAATCCTTGGCGACGGAGTCCGCACCGGCGTGAATACCTCCCTCGCGGCGGGGGTGAAAATTGGGATTGCGCGCACCACCCAGCCCGGGACCTACGTCGCCAAGGATATATTGTGACCAAATCGTCACACGTGAGGGTTTCGCCGTGTGACAACCCGCTAGCTATGTTGTCCTCGAAATGAATCGAATTTTGATTATCGAGGACGAGCGTGACATTGCCGACTTGATCGGCTTCAACCTGTCTCGAGCGGGCCACGAGGTCATCAAAGCGCACGATGGGATCGAAGGCACCGAGGTCGCCCTGCGCGAACGCCCGGATTTGATTGTGTTGGATCTCATGCTACCGGGACGCGATGGATACTCGGTGTTCCGCGAGTTGCGCCGCGATGCCCGGACCGTGAACATCCCCGTCATCATGCTAACCGCCCGTGCGCAGACCGAGGATCGCATTCAGGGCCTTGAAGCCGGAGCTGACGACTACCTCACAAAACCCTTCAGCCCGAAGGAACTGATGCTGCGGGTCCAAGCCATTCTGAAACGAACGGACTCGTCTCCAGGCACTGTGGACTTCTCCTATGGCCCCTTTCGATTCGATAAAAACTCCCTTAGTTTCTACCTTAATAACGAACCCGCCGACATAACAGCGACTGAGTTCAAACTGCTGCTGTTTCTCTGCGAACGCCCTGGAAAACCGCAGGATCGCAACGAGCTCCTCCGCACCATCTGGGGATATAGCGATACGAGCTACAGCCGGACCCTCGATACCCATATGAAACGCCTCCGCCAAAAACTCGGATCTGCCGGTTCCTGGATTGAAACGGTACGAGGAATCGGCTATCGCGTAGCCAAGCCGACGAATGACTAACGAAATTGCCATTTTTGCCACCGTTTCGGCCATCACCGCACTGACGATCTATGTTTTCCGTCACCGCCATTCCCGCAAGGAATCTGCTGCCGAAGTCAACGCTTGGAAACTCCGCCTTGAACTCGATCTCAAACAAGCCCGCGAGGAGCGAAACCGCCTGCTCGATGCCCTGGGAGATGCCTTCCTGCTGGTCGATTCGCACGCGGAAATCCGTTTTGCTAATGAAGCCGCGCGCTCGCTTTTCGGCAAACGCGAGCTTCTCAACCGACCCGTTCGAGAAGCCTTCATCGATCCCCGTCTCGCCGATGCCCTGTTGCGCTGCCTTGAAACCGGTGAACCCGTGCAATCCCGCGTGGTTCTCCCCCAACAGACGTCCCCGCGCGGCGACCTCGAAACCCGTGGCGTCAATGCCTGGATCATCGATGCCGCACAGCTTTCCAATCACCCGGACAGCGATCCCATCACCCGTGTCATCATCCGCGACGTGACCACCGAGCATCAGATAGAACAAGTCCGGAAGGATTTCGTCGCCAACGCCTCCCACGAGTTGCGCACGCCGCTAGCGATCATCAATGGCTATCTGGAAAATCTGTTGGATGATGACATGCTCGATGACAAGGAAATGTCCCGCCGTTTTCTAACAGTCATGAGGAAGCATGCGGACCGCATTTCCCGCATTGTCGAGGACATGCTGGTCATTTCACGGTTAGAATCCGGTGAGGCGAGCGCGCTGAAGGTGGAGCCCTTCCGTTTCCGCTCCTGCATCAATGACATTCTCGAGCGGCTGGAATCGGTGATCCGCGGTCAAAACGCGGAAATCATGATCACCATGCCGGACCCCACGATCACCCTTCATGGAGACCGCTTTTACTGGACCCAAGTGCTTTTCAATCTGGTGGAAAACGCTCTCAAACAAAACCCCTACGGCGGCCTCCGCATCGAGATCGGCTGCCAGATAGTGGGTGAGAATCACCAAATCTGGGTCGCTGACAATGGTGTTGGTATCCCGAGCGCCGATCTCCCGCACATTTTCCGGCGTTTCTACCGTGTGGAAAAGCATCACTCGCAGCAGGAAATCAAGGGGACGGGACTGGGTCTCTCGATTGTAAAGCGTGCTATCGAAGCCCACCATGGCACCATCGGTGTCACCTCGGTGCCCGGTCGTGAGACGAAGTTTCTCATCACCGTGCCGAAAGATGGACTGTAAGAGGCAGCTGACTTGTCGAGCGGGCCGTATCGCACAGGTTGCGATTTCCCGGAAATTATCCGTGTCACTTCGAGGAAAACGCGTCTAAATCGCCGTGAACCAAGGCCTCGGGCCTTTTCACCCAAACGATTCTCACGAGATGTCTTCCTCTCCCATTCAATTCCTTCACAAAGAGCGCCTTCCCTCCACCGGCTGCCTCGTAATTCCCGGGCGGCTCGGGCTTGATCAGCTGCTTCACTTTGAAAAGCTTTTCACCGGGCGGCAAATCACCTGGCTCGTTGAAGAAAGCGCTCAATACGATCCCGCACTCAGCAACCACCTGCAAAAGTCCGGCTCCGGCGCGATGTTCTCCGCCACCGATGCCGCTCCGGCCGCCGCAGGTGCACAACTCAAGTCATATTTAGCCAACGGCGGCGTCCTGATCTACGTCCCGGGAGATACCACCACCCGGAATGCAACGCCCTGCCATATTCCCTCTTCCCACTTGAAAGCGCTTTGTGCTTTCGGCCTCCCGATCCTGCCGGTTGCCATCGACTGCCCCCGTGAATCCGGTCTTTGCGTGGAGCGGCTTTCATCCCTTCCTCTGGCTGTTATCTGCATCGCCCCCCCCATCGCGGCGGCGGAGTCTAGCATCGCCGCGTTTCAACAAGCGCTTTTCGAAGCCGCTGAAGAAGCTTATGGCATCCGCTCGATTTTAAAGAGTTCCCTCGCCATGGTCCTTCTCCAAGGGCTCAAGAAAAACGCCTCCAAGAACCGTATCATCGATGGAGCGGATGATTCCGAACTGAGCTATGGCAGGATCCTGGCAGCCGCCATCGTCCTATCGAAATTCATCCGTGCGGAAACCGAAAAGCCGCGTGTGGCGATCGTTCTCCCCCCGGGAAAAGCCGGACTCATTGCGAATCTGGCCGTCGTTTTCGCGGGAAAAACCCCGGTAAACCTGAATTTTTCCGCGGGTCACGAGGCGATCAAATCCAGTATCCGCCAGGCGGATGTGGACCGGTTCATCACCGCCGACCCGTTCGTTAGAAAAGTTTCCTCATTCCCATGGCCGCCCAACCGGGATCTCATCTTCATCGAGCGTGTCCTCCCCACACTCAAAAGGAAAATCATCGCGTGGGCCGTCATTTCGAAGATCCTTCCATCAGCAGTCCTCGGATCCATGTTAGGGCTCAACAAGCGCCGCGGCAATGATGAGGCCACCCTGCTTTTTACCTCAGGCTCGTCCGGTGAACCAAAAGGAGTCGTGCTCAGCCATCGCAATGTGCTCGCGAACGTCTGCCAGTTCGGCTCCCGGCTCCATCTGCCACGCGGCTCCGCCATTCTCGGATGCCTGCCGCTCTTCCATTCCTTTGGCTGCACCGTCACGCTTTGGTTTCCGGTGATCGAAGGCATCAACCTGGTGACCTATCCCAGTCCGCTTGAAACCAAGCGCCTCGCGGAACTCATCGCTCTCCATCAAATCAATATCTTCCTATCCACCCCGACATTCCTGCGCGGCTACATGAAACGGATCGAGCCCGCGCAGCTTTCCTCTCTGAAACTGGTCGTCACCGGTGCGGAAAAACTCCCGCAATCCCTGGCCAAAGCCTTCGAGGAAAAATTCGGCGTCCGTCCGCAGGAAGGATACGGCCTTACCGAAACCTCCCCTGCCACGAACGTCAACCTACCCGACCCCGAGCCAATAGCAAACACAGTCGTGCTGTCATCGTCCCGCAATGGATCTGTTGGACAATTGCTTCCGGGTCTCGCAATCAAGCTAACCGACCCGGCAACGGACAAGTCCATTCCTATCAGTAATCAAGGTTTGATCTGGTTCAAGGGTGCCAACGTTTTCCAAGGTTACCTCGGCGATCCGAAAAAAACGGCGGAGGTGCTGACTTCCGACGGTTGGTTCCGCACCGGCGATGTCGGCCGCATGGATGATGACGGGTTCCTTTACATCGAGGGCCGTATTTCACGTTTCTCGAAAATCGCCGGTGAAATGGTGCCCCACGAAACCGTCGAGGCCGCCGTCAACAAAGTCCTCGGTCTCGATTCCGAAGCCGAACGCAAAATCGCAGTCGTTGGTGTGCCGGATGCGCAGAAAGGCGAGGCCATCCTCCTCCTCTCCACCATTGCCGGACCCGCACTCGAACAGGAATGCATCGACCTGCGTTATAAACTGTTGGACGAAGGCCTTTCCTCGCTCTGGTGCCCGAAACGAATTATCCCCGTCACTGAAATCCCTGTGCTCGCCTCCGGAAAACTGGACATCAAATCTTGCGAAAATCTCGCCAACTCCTTGTAAATTCATTTTCCTCACCCACGTTTTCCCAGCTTCCGCATGACCAACCGCATTGATTCCACCTTCGCACGCCTTCGCGAAACCCGGCAGAAAGCCTTTGTGGCCTACGTCGCCGCTGGCGATCCTGATTTCGAAACCTCACTTGAAATCATCAAAACCCTTGCCGACACCGGAGCGGACATCATCGAACTCGGCCTGCCGTTTTCCGATCCACTCGCTGATGGCATCGTGAACCAGTTGGCCGCCGACCGCGCGCTCAAATCAGGCATGACCACCATCCGCGTGATCGAACTGATCCGCCGCTTTCGCGAAACCCACGAAACTCCGATCGTTCTTTTTACTTATCTAAATCCCATTTTCACCTACGGCTTCGAGGCCTTCCACCACGATGCTGCAGCCGCCGGTGCCGACGGCATACTTCTGCTAGATCTCCCTCCTGATGAGGCTGCTTTAAACAAGGATCTCTCCATCGGTGCGGGCCTCAAACACATCCGCTTGATCGCACCGACCACTCCCCCGGAACGCGTAAAAATTCTAGCAGAGTCCGCTGAGGGCTTCATCTACGCGCTCTCAAGGACCGGGGTTACCGGATCTCACGGCGCGCCATCATCTAACATCGCAAGTCTCGTCGCCTCTATCAAATCGCACACGGACGTTCCCGTCTGCGTCGGCTTTGGCATCACCACACCAGAACAAGCCGCCATGGTCGCGAATGCCGCTGATGGTGTGATCGTGGGCTCGGCCATCGTCAAACAAGTCGAACTCTACCCAACCACCGCCGCCCAAGCCGTTCGCGATTTCACCGCTCCTCTCATCGCAGCCACCAAGGCTTCGTCTGGAATCCAACATTCATAGTTCACCATCCAAAATTTCTCCCTACCATGCTCCTTCCCTTTTTCAAAATGAACGGTGCCGGCAATGATTTCATCATCGTCGACAATCGCGACCTCTCGCTCTCCAAGGAACTCGACGCCGATACCATCGCCGCGCTCTGCGACCGCCACCGTGGCATCGGTGCCGATGGTTTGTTAGCCGTCGAACCCGCTACAAAAGGCGCAGACTTCCGTTTCCGCTACTACAATGCCGATGGCGGCGAGGCCGAAATGTGCGGCAACGGCGCGCGCTGCTTCGGTCGCTTCACCGCGCACCTCGGGGAAATCGTGCTCAAGCGTGTGACCTTTGAAACCATCGCCGGCACCCTAGCAGCGGACATGATCGGTGACGACGTCCGCATCGCCATGTCCGAACCCAAGGATCTCCGGCTGAATGCCGACGCGAAAGTCTCCGGTCTCGGCGCACCGCTCCATTTCGTCAACACCGGCGTCCCGCACGTCGTTGTTTTCCTCGGAAGCGCTGACGAGCTTGATGACTTCGATGTCTTCACCCACGGTGGCGCGATCCGCAATCACGCCGCTTTCGCACCCGCCGGCACCAACGCCAACTTTGCCGCCATCCTTGCGCCCGATCATATTTCCATCCGCACGTTCGAGCGCGGCGTGGAAGATGAAACCCTCGCCTGCGGCACCGGTATGGTCGCCTCGGCCCTGATCCACCATCTCCTAACCGGAGCAGCGAGCCCTATCAAAGTGGACGTCGAAGGTGGCGATACCCTAGAAATCGGCTTCGAAAAAACCGGTGATCAGACGTTCAAAAACGTCACCCTCACTGGCCCGGCTGACTTTGTCTTCGAGGGTGAGATTGACATCTGAGAACGACCACCGGCGGTTCTAGGAAAATTAGCGTAGTGCGAAAGCATCACGCCCCGTTTGTTTTAAAATTCAGCCGGGAGTCTGGACGGAGCCGACGGGGGGTTGCCTGTCCGATCACCTACCAAAGACCATACTTGCCATACGCCATGGCATACCCACCCATCAACAAATTCGCGGTGGCGTGCATGATCACACAGGCTCCCAGGTTTTTACTCCAGATGCAGAGCAGATAGGTCAAGCTGCCGTAAACAAAGGCTCCGGCGTAGTCCACCTGACCATGGGCGGCAATGAAAAGCCCTGTAACGACGAGATAAGAAAGCCAATGCGGGCGTCCGAACGGCTGCTTCCAGAAATCCCCTTCCCAATCACAGATAAATCGCATCAGAAACCCGCGCCAGAGGATTTCCTCGACGAGCGCGACGACAATCACAGCACGAAAGAACCGAAAACCTAACGAGGTCCAGTAACCGAACGGGTTATGAAAAATCCCAGGATCGAAGCCTTCCCTGCGATCTGCAACGCCTAGCAACCTGAGAACGCCGTGAGTGGGACCATCGAGTTTCCAGAAATCATAAAGTGTCGTGGGTAATAGCCAAAAACCAATCCCAACGGCTCCGAAAACCATCCCAAGCAACGACCATTTCAGCGACCAGTTGAAGGTATAATTCCGCCAGTAATAAATCAGGAATCCGAGCGTGACGAGCGTCTGAACGGGATAAACAAACTGCGCCGGATCCTGACGCCACCAGGGCGCATCAGGGTGCTTCCACTCAATCAGGTACCCGAGCACCATCAGCACCAGCATGAATCCCATGAAGACTCCAAACGGGACCACGTGGGCCCGGGTGAGCCGCTCGGTATCCTGCGCTTGTGGCTGCGAGTTCATGCCTTTTTCAGGCGGCCGACGAAACGCTCCATCTTGTCGGTCGCCGTGCGGATGTCCTCGAACGCCGTGGCATAACAGCAACGCAGGAAACCCTCGCCGGACGGACCGAACGCGCTGCCAGGCACGCAGGCGACGCTTTCTTCTTCCAACAAACGCATGGCGAATTCCTTGCTCG
>JBDTNJ010000521.1:0-8823 GCA_039933825.1 Luteolibacter sp. | reverse complement strand
AACATGCGACTTCCGAGGACATACAGTATGACGCACCGTGCGGATTTCGCGCGGGTGAAAAATACCGGTCAGGCAAAAGCTGGCCGGTTTGTCATTTTAAGCACGCTACAGGATCCGGCTCTGGAAACCATCCGCACCGGATTCATCACCACCAAGCGCAGCGGCAAAGCGCATGATCGGGTCCTGCTCCGCCGCCGCTTCCGCTCGCTGGTCAGGGATCACGCGCCACATTTTATCGAGATCCGTCGCTACCTGGTAACCATCGCCCGCCCTTCCGCCTCACAAGCAACATTTGCCGAGCTGGAGGCCGATTGGCTCAGACAAGCCAGGCGGCTCGGACTGCTCCCCCGCCCCGACGAAAAATCGTGATTCCGCGATTCCTCACTTTTCTCATCCGCATTCTGATCCGGGTTTACCAACGGGTCCTGAGTCCGATGCTCAAATTTGCGGCTGGACCCGCTGCCGGATGCCGGTTTTCCCCGAGCTGTTCCCACTATTTTTTACAAGCCGTGGAGACCCATGGACCGCTCTGGGGCTCATGGTTAGGAATTTGCCGGATTTTCCGCTGTCATCCATGGGGCGGCAGCGGTTATGACCCCGTCCCGTCACCCCGAGGTGCGGCAGAGGAAAAACATTCCTGCGCCTGCCACCACAAAACATCCCACCGCTAACACTTTCCAACACGCTTCCATGTACGATAAAAAAACTTGGGTCATCCTCACCATTTGCGGCTCACTGCTGGCCGCGAACTTCTACTACATGAACAAAAACCAGCAGGCACAGGCTGAGCTCCGTGCCCGCGAGGAAGCCCTTCAGAAAACCATTGCTCCTGACAAGGACCCGGCTGCCGTCACCACTGCGGACCTCACCGTGGAGCCCCCACCGCCGCCGACCGAAGAAGAACTCGTCGTTCTCGAAAATGCCAGGATGGCCTTTACCCTGACCTCGATTGGCGGCGGTGTGAAATTCGCGGAATTCAAAACCGAATTTGAAGTCGGCAGCAAAACCACCCGGGTCCGCGCGAACCGCTTCGGCTCCGGTCCGATCGGGGCCATCGCAGGTGCAGGAGAAAATCTCGAAAACATTTCCTATGCATATAAACCAGAGGAATCCGTTCCGAACAAAAAGGCGGTCTTCATCGCAAAGCTGCCGTCCGGACTGATCGCCAAGAAAACCTTCAGCCTCAACGAAGGCCCCGAAGTCGGCGCTCCCTATCTACTCAATTTCGATCTCCAACTCGAAAACGCTGCAGCGAACGCCATCAATCTCAATCAATGGAGCATTTTCATCGGTGAGGCAGCACCGACCTATCAGGCGGAAGTCGGCCAACAAACCGGATTCTTCTGGCACGAAAATGGGAAGATGAATTTCAAGGACGGGTCGAGCTTCAAGGGCGGAATGTTCGGCTCCGAAAAGGCCACACAAACCAGCGCCAGTACGGAACTCGTCGAGTATGCAGGCGTCACCAGCCAGTTCTTCGCAACCGTGCTCCGTGCCAAGGAACCGGCGGTCACGAATGTTTGGGCAAAACCCAGCTTGGTCACCTTACCTAACGGCACGAAACCGGTTACTTCCGTGCGTGCTGGAATGCAACTGCCTGCCATCAACCTCAACCCCCGCGAGCCAAAGACACTTTCCTATCTCATTTTCATCGGTCCAAAGCACAACGACATGCTCCGCAAAATGGATAAACATTGGGGCACCGGCTGGGGCGATGTGATGCAATACGGATGGTTTGACATCGTTTCCCGCACTCTGAACTGGGTGCTCAACGCCTATCACCGCGTGCTTGATGGTATCGCGAAAAACTGGTCGTGGGGTCTGGCGATCATCTTCCTGACGATCACCGTCCGTGCCGTCATCTGGCCGCTTCATGCCAAGTCCACCCGCACGATGAAGCGGATGAGCAAGCTCCAGCCTGAAATGGCCAAGCTGAAGGAAAAATACGCGGACGATCCTAACAAACTCAATACCGAGATGATGGGACTCTACAAAACCTTCGGCATCAATCCACTCGGCGGTTGCCTCCCGATGTTCATCCAGATTCCGATCTTCTTCGGATTCTATCGGATGCTGCAATACGCGGTCGAACTTCGCGGCCAGCCGTTCCTCTGGGTGCATGATCTATCACAACCGGACACGCTCATGCACATCTCCGGAGTGCCGCTGAACATCCTGCCCATCGTGATGGCGATCACCAGTTTCCTTCAAATCCAGATGACGCCGAAGACCGGCGACAAGATGCAGCAGAACATGATCAAGTTCATGCCCTTCATGTTCTTCTTCTTCTGTTATAACTTCGCCTCCGCCCTCGCGTTGTATTGGACCACCCAGAATATTTTTTCCATCGGCCAAACATGGTTGATGAACAAAATCCCCGAGCCGGAGCTTAAGGCCCGTGTCATCACCGGTAAAAAATCCTGGGTCCAGCGCGCCGCCGACCGCCAAGCGGAGATCCAGCGTGAGCGCAAAGCAGGACAACAAGGAATGAAAGACGTCACGCCCGATCCAAAGAAAAAGCGCCCGCGCACCGGGGGTTGAATTTCTTAACCTAATATAAATTCAGATTGCAGGAGAGCCTTCCCCGTCGGTGGTTGAGGCTTCTCGCCTAATCCCGTCGGTTGAAGCATTCAAACCGTAGAATTAAACCGCCGATGGACGCAGATGAAAATCCAGGAATTTCCTTCTTAATCTGCGTATCTCTGTGTCCATCTGCGGTTGAAAAATCATAATCTTAAAAACTGCTAGATTTATTCCGCCTGCGCATCACGCCACCGTCTCAAACACCCCGCCGCCTAACATTCTCCCGCCATCGTAAAAGGCGCAGATCTGGCCCGGCGAGATCGCCCGCTGCGGACGTTGGAATTTCAGTCGGACTTTTCCGCCCTCGATCGGCTCCATCACCGCAGGCTCCGCCTTCGCCCGGTAACGGGGCTGCGCATCGATCAGCCGCTTCGTGTCAAACGATTCATTGAGCGCCGATAGAGTCCCGACCGTGCATTCCCGCGTGTAGAGTCCCTCGGATTCCAGTGTGTCCCAACCGACGATCAGGCGGTTTTTGGCGGCGTCCTTTCCAACGACCACATACGCCATCCCGGAGCGGGGGGATGCCACGCCATGTCCTTTCCGCTGCCCCAAAGTGTATAGATGCAGACCCCGGTGTTCGCCCAAGACTTTTCCTGATGGATCGACAATTTCACCCGGCGTATCAGCGACGTAGTGGCGGAGGAAATCGCTCATTTTCACCTGGCCGAGAAAACAAATTCCCTGGCTGTCCTTTTTTTCAGAAACCGGCAGGTCGAAACGCCGCGCCACCTCACGCACCTCCGGCTTCAGCATCTCGCCGGTTGGTAAAAGTGCGTGCATGGCCTGCCGCTGGGTCATCAAGGATAGGAAATAGCTTTGGTCCTTGTTCGGATCCGCGCCTCGCAGGATCGCCGCCGAGCCATCGGATAGGGTCCGCCGCCGGGCGTAATGACCGGTCGCGACCTGTTCAAAGCCTTGGGAAAGCGCGTAGTCCAGAAAAACGCCGAATTTCATCTCGCGATTGCACCAAACATCCGGGTTCGGGGTGATCCCGGCGCGGTAGCCTTCGATCAGGTATTCCACGATCCGGTCCCGGTAGGAGTCGATCAGATCGATCACGCGGAACTCGATGCCGAGTGTTTTGGAAACCGCCCTCGCATCCTCGATGTCCTGCTCCCACGGGCAATTCCCAGGAATCCCTTCGTCATTGATCCAGTTTTTCATGTAGCCGGCCGCCACCTCATGACCCTGCTCCACGAGGAGAGCCGCCGCCACGGCACTATCCACCCCACCTGAGAGCCCGACCAAAACTTTCGCCATGCGCAAGAATTCAGACGCAATGCAGGGATAGCAAGTGAAGACATACTACAAACACCGCTTCTGGTCCGTGCGAGGATAGATCGCAGCAGCGCCTCGGACATGAAATCGTCAACTCTGCCCACCCAGAGCGGCACATCCACCGCACCTCGCGCAATGGTCCGGAAGACAACAACCCCGAGCCACCACCCGCTCCCTGATCCAAAATAGGGAGGGGTGACGGTGGAAGCCGGGGAACTGGCGGGCGAGGTGCGGTTTTAGAAGCGGGCTCGGAGAGAAAAGATTTTGAAAAGGAGGACATGGAGGAAACAGAGGGAACTGTTGGGTGTCGATGCCTTCTCGTTTTATTGGCAGTGCCGCGAGACGCGACCACTACGTTTTTGGGCATGCTGGGAGGTTCTTACTACCCGCACCCCACTTCATCCTTGCACCGGGTAGCGCTCATCCCTCATTTCTCGTTTATGCATTCAATGACAGGATTTGGCCGCGGTTCAGCGGCGACGAACGCATGGCAGGCCACGATTGAAATCAGCTCGGTCAACCGCAAGCAGGCTGAGGTCGTCGTCCAGGCACCCCGCGAGTTGTCCGAACTCGATGCCCGCATTCGCAAGAGCGTTCTCGGAGTCGTATCGCGAGGGCGGATCCAAGTTTCCATCAATCTGGATCGTTCGGAAAGCAGCGCCGCCGTCATCCGTGTGGATGCCGCGCTCGCGCAGGCGTTTGCTGATGCGTTCGTGGGATTGGGAAAAAGCATCGGCCACGACCTGATTCCCACTGCTGCGGACTACTTGCGCCAACCTGGAATCATTTCTCTAGGCAGCAATGAGATCGATGCCGAAACCGCGTGGGCAGCCATCGAGCCCGCATTAACAGATGCACTCACCCAACTCGCAGCCATGCGGGAAACGGAAGGTTCGCATTTGAAAACGGACTTCATCGCCCGCCTCGAAATATTGATCGCGTTCGCAGGAAAAATCGCCACAGAAGCCCCCGGGCGACCGATCCGTCAACGCGAGCTGCTGACCAAGCGCCTGCGCGATGCCGGCCTCGACCTCGACCTATCAGACGAGCGGGTGGCCAAGGAACTCGCACTTTTCGCCGACCGCTGCGACGTAAGCGAGGAGCTTACCCGCCTCGATTCACACTTCGCTAAATTCCGCGAATACCTGGATGCCGCCGAGCCACCTGGCCGTGCGCTGGATTTCCTTTGTCAGGAACTGTTTCGGGAATTCAATACCATCGGCTCGAAGGCGAATGACGCATCCATCGCGCAAACCATTGTCGAAGCGAAGACCGAGTTGGAAAAAATCCGGGAACAGGTGCAGAACGTGGAATAACGAGATCCAGGCATTTCTGCCTGTTTTCTACAAACAGTTAGATGAAGAACAGGCAGGGATGCCTGTGTCACGTCACACCTCACCGATGCCTGCCAGATCCCGATCGTCAAGAGCCGCTTCGAGATACGAACCGTCCATCTCGATGGCTTGTTTCAAATGGCTTCGCGCGCGGTTCGCCTCGCCAAGCGTCCACAGATAACAGGCGAGGTTGTAGTGGAAAACTGCCATTTCAAACAATGTCTTCGGACCACGAAGCAGTTGATTGCAAGCTGCCAGAGTATCGCCTGTTTCATGGAGGCAATAGGCGGCACGGAGGAAAAATTCTGGCTCATCGGCCACTTTTAAACACAGCAGTCTGGCCGTCTCAGAGGCACCATTCCACGATTGGCAATCCATCTGCGCCGCCAGTTTCACCTCCAGGGCATCCCTCCCTGTTTGGTGCTCGAAAGGCAGTGATTGAAGCTCAAACAACGCCTCGTCGGCCAGCCCTAGCTCAAGCCAACCCGCAGCTGCACGTAACGTTTTTGTCACAACCATTTTCAAAAAACTAGGATAACGAATCGTCCGATGCAATCACTCAAGCACCAAATTTGGGACGGATGTTCCCCCGTTCCAAGCGCTTCCCGCGCCAAATCCGGCGACTTCAAGTGCCGGAAGCCAGCTCTGCTGTGATACGTGAACACGTGGGGCGGCGGCGTTGACAGGAGCGGCCACGAATCTAGACTGCCGCGAGTCCGCCCGGTATTGGGTTCTTCCGTTGGTTTCCCCCCATTTATGAGAATCGTTGTTCACGACTATGCCGGTCATGCGTTTCCGACTTCACTGAGTCGCGCCCTTGCGGCACGAGGGCATGACGTGGTGCACGCGTTTGCCAGCTCCCTTCAGACTCCACGCGGTGATCTGACGATCAAACCCGGCGACTCCCCTACCCTCGAATTCCGGGAAATCCCGATGAATCCGGAATACGTGCGATACAAGTATTCATTCCGCCGCCGCCGAAACATGGAGATTTGTTACGGAAAACAAGTGGCAGAATTCATTACCGCTTGGAAACCTGACGCCGTGCTTTCCGGCAACACCCCCACCGAAACCCAGGAACCGATCACCCGCGCGGCCATCGCCGATGGCGGGCGCTTCTATTACTGGGTGCAGGATTTCTACAGCCTTGCGGTGGATAAAATCCTCCGCCGCAAAATACCGGTCGCCGGTGCTTGGGTGGGAGCATGGTATCGACACCTTGACCGGCGCCAATTCCAGAGAAGCTCGAAAATCATCGCCATCACCGAGGACTTCACCCCGATCCTATCAGAGGAGTTCGGCGTCGATCCCTCACAGATCAGCGTCGTCCCGAACTGGGCCTTGATCGAGGAAATCCCGATGCTGCCGAAAGATAATGGCTGGTCGCGCCGGCACGGCCTGCATGACAAGTTTGTGTTCCTCTACTCCGGCACCATCGGCATGAAGCACAATCCGGCAATGCTGCTGGAGATCGCCCGTCGTCACGAGGATGACTCAAAAGTGCGTGTCGTTATCGTTTCCGAAGGCATCGGTGCAGAATGGCTGCGCAAGGAGGCCGCCGCAGCGAAGCTTTCCAATTTGATCATCCTCCCCTATCAGGCGTTTCAGGAGCTGCCATCCGTGCTGGCTTCGGGCGATGTGCTTGTCGGCATTCTGGAAGAAGAAGCAGGGATATTTTCCGTTCCATCCAAGACCCTCAGCTACTTGTGCGCCGGTCGCCCGCTGCTGCTCGCGATTCCGTTGGATAATCTAGCAGCCCGCATCACCCGCGATCACAAGGCCGGCCTCACGGTGGCACCGGGTGATCTGGAGGGATTTTTAGCATCCGCGAGCCAGCTCCGGGAATCAGACGTCCTGCGCGGGGAACTCGCCACGAATGCCCGTGCCTATGCCGAAAGGACGTTTCCCATCGAAAAAACCGCCGCCATTTTTGAACGTATTCTGGCCATGTAATCCACGTGATCTTCGCCGCCGCAGACCCTCCGGACCACATCGCCATCCCGAAAGCCCCCGAGGCCGTCTGGGTGGAGCGGCTGGTTTGGATGTTCGCACTTTCGTTCGCGCTGGACCATCGGAATGAGGTTTCCAATGTGAGCGGAGGCAGCACCGGTGTGGACCAACTGGTTTCCCTGGCAATTTGCATCGGCTCCACCGTGGGCATCGTGAAACTGGGCTGGCGCTATCTTACTGTCCGTCCCGGCGCATGGCTGATCGGTTTCTGGGCACTGTTCCTAACTTACATGTTGGCAAACTCGACGCTGCAAGGGGTTGCCCCGGGCCGCTCGATCCGCGTGAGCCTGCCACTGATTCTCTGCCTTTTCGGAATCATCAACGCACACATTGCGGGCTGCATGGGCATCGCGCCATCACGCATCGTCCGGCCGATTCTGATTACGGCTTGCACCAACGTCGTGTGGCGGATTTTCCATGGATTGATGTTCACCGGTGCCACCTTGGAAACAGTAAGACTCGAAGTCCAGAGCCCGGCCACCAACTGGGTCGCCGCATGGATCGGCTGCGCCTTGCTGCTGCGCGGGCACGTCCGATGGAGCTTGGTGGTGGCCAGTGGCATTCTATTCGCCGGGATCTTCATCACGGTGACCCGCTCGCTGTTTTTCCCGGTGATTGCATCAGGCTTGGCAAGCTCGGTTTGTTTCATGCTCGGCGTGCGTTGGCACCAGTTCCGCTGGTCGAGCCTGTTTAAACGCCTGTTGCCCGTGGCTGCGGCCGGAGCACTGCTGGTCCTCGCCCTCGCCGCCATCGCCGTTGTCCAGCCGGTCATGCTAGAGCGCTGGAACGAGCGGCTTTTTCACAACGCATCCGCGCAAAATCTCGGAGCTGACATTTCCTATCTCACCCGCAAGGCGGAGGCGGATGCGATCATGAAAATCCTCAGCGACGATCCCGTGCACTTCATCAACGGCCGCGGAATCGGCTCATCGTACTATTGGGACCCTGCCTATCTACCAGAAATCAATCTGGTGATACCGAAGGAAGAGGCCGGTTCCGACGAAATCTGGTCCGCAGGCCACTCGGTGTGGACCTACGGACTCCTATCAGGCGGGGTGATCGCGCTGGGGTGTTATGTAACCGTGCTCACGAGCACCGCAGCGCTCAGCCTGCTCACCGCGCGGGCGAATGCATCCGATCCGGGCCCCGACCAATGGCTCGCATTCCTCCCGTTTGTCGCTACCTGCTGCCTTCTGAGTGAAACACTCACCGCAAATCCATTTCAGGAACGCCTTGTCGGCATCATATTCGGCATGATGGCCGGCCTGCCACAGGCCTTCATGGTCCGCTCGTCGTGGATTCACACCGCGGCCCGGCCGCTTCCCTTGTTTACTCCATGATGCCCACTACTGAAAAAACCGTGGCTCTCATCGATCCCTTATGGATCGGTCATCATCCGATGTATTTCAGCCAATTCACCGCATCATTTCTGCGGGCAGGGGCCAAAGTGATCGGTCTTTGCCCTGAACCTCAGGCAGCGATGGACGCTTTACGTAAAGCCATGGGTGGGGAATTCGACGAAGCCATCGAGCGCCGCGTCTTCCTCCATGAATTACCGATGGGCAAACGCAGTTTTTTCAAGGGCCGCTTCGAGGGCGATCCCCTCCGCACTTTT
>JBDTNJ010000520.1:0-2001 GCA_039933825.1 Luteolibacter sp. | reverse complement strand
TGACACCCACACCAACGCTCAGGAATTGTCACGCGGCGGCAAGGAGCCCGAAATCCGCGAGCGTCTCATGACGCGGGTTGACGGGTTGGTGGGAAATTTCCGCCGCATCATTTCCATCAACCGCAACCTCAGCTTCTTCACCACCGGCTACAACTACATGATTCAGCTCATCCCGGTGCTCATCGTCGCGCCGCTGTTCATCAGCCATCAGGTAGAGTTTGGGGTAATCGGGCAGTCGGCGATGGCCTTCGCGACGCTGCTAGGAGCCTTCTCGCTCGTCATCAACCAGTTCCAGGCCATTTCATCCTACGCCTCCGTGGTCACCCGACTCGGCGAGTTCGTCGAGGCCGCGGAGAAATACAACGCTGCCCCGCGATGAAAGTGGCTGGCGCATCTGGCGCCAAGCTGTTTCCGGAGCGTCCCGCTTCGAGTAACGATCCACTCTGAAATCCTCGTTTTCATCTGGAAAGACAATCACGCCTACCAAGTCCAAATCACCGATTACCCCTGAACCGCCATGGAAACCATGCCTCTTCCCAACGCCTTCGCCGAGACCCTGCGCGACACTCTGGACGAGTGGCCCGCTTCACAGAAGGAAATCGCCGCCGCCACCGGCATCCTTGCCTCGCACCTCTCCGAAATGAAATCCGGCCGCCGCCGCTGCACGCCGGAATACGACCTCCGTTTGTCCCGCTTCTTCTCCATGGAGGCAGGCTTCTGGATGCGGCTCCAACTCCACTACGAAATGCAACGCACCCGCATCGAACTCGGCGAACGCATCGACGCCGAAGTGAAACCGGCGGCTTGAGAAATCATGCTCCTGTAGCGGCGCGTCTGCGACCATCGCTAATTTCCCGCGAGGCCGAAGTGCCGCATTGAGCTGATTAAAACACCACCTCTCCCACCAGTTCCTCGATCTCCCGCTTCTTCCTCTCCGCCTCGGCATCCAGCTCGCCGATCTCCTTTTCCAGCTCCACCCGCTGCGCCTCCACCACCTGATCGATCACCGCCGGGTCCTTCTCCGCGAATTGGAACAGCTCGAAATCCGGGCTGGCCCGCAGCTCGTCCAAGGTCTCGATCAATTCCAGAATCCTCGCCTGGAGATACTCGTAAAGCGAACGGAATTCCCTCAGATCCCGCGAGCCATCTATGGACACCGACGCCCAACCTTGTTTCAAAATGAACGCCTGCGGATCTTTGGCGATGGTTTCTAGCAGCTCGATGTCTCCCCGGTCGCGGGCTTCGTTGATCGCCTGTGTTAGCCGTTCGTAAGTCTTCCGCTCGTCCGGGTCGTGCTCGTATTGATCCGGATGAAACATGCGGACCAGCTTCCGCCAGAGCTGCTTCAGCTTCGCGGTTTCCTCCTCGTTGAGTTCCCGTTTCCCCTTGAGCGCGGAGGCAGTGGATTCGTATTCGCGATCCTTCTCCGCGGACTCGCGCTGATAGTCACCGACGGTCGCTTCGGCAGCTTCCTCACCTTCGGCGAGCAGACGGTCGATGAAGATCCTGCGGTATTGGTTCAGCAAGCGCAGCCGGTCCCGCCGCTGATAAAACGGACGCAAGGCCCCGAACAAAGTCGCTTGGATCGAATCCACCTTTGACCTGTCGATCCCGTATTCCAGTTCCAAATCCGCCAGTCGGCTCCGTGCAGCCTCCACCAATGTCTTATAATGCCCGATCTCCGGCGCTTGGAAAACCACCAACCCGCCGCCTGATCCCTCATCACCTTCCTGAATTTCCAAATCAACCAGCACCGCATCCTGCGGCCCGGCCCCGGCTGCTAACTGCGCGAGATACCAGCGGCCCATCATCGCGCTTTTCTCGTTGGACGACTCCGCCAGCCAATCCAGCCACGATCTCAGATTGGAATCCTCACCCGCCTCGTAAAACAGCCTGCCCTTGAACTTGCCGAACGCCAACCGCGAGGGATACCACTCAACTTCCGTGAAACTCCTGAGCTTCTCCCAAGTATCCAGCCCCCGCTTCTCTGCGAGCGGACGG
>JBDTNJ010000519.1:0-22573 GCA_039933825.1 Luteolibacter sp. | reverse complement strand
GCCGTTCATCATCGCCCAGTGGCCGGGAAACGTGCAGACGAATTGATAGATGCCTCGGCGGGGTCTCTCTCGGCGGGGTCAGTCCCAAATCTCGGCGGGGTCTCTCGGCGGGGTCAGTCCCAAATAACAGACATTGGAACGCTCCGGTGCAGGAAGATTCCATGGTAGAACAGTTGCAATGCAAAGTGGCGGGAGCGGTTTGCCGGTGATGGCGCGTTGCGGTGGTAGCGAGCCGAGGTTTGGCTTGATTGCCGGAACAATTTCAGGCGGGAGGCGAGGAGCCCAGAATTGCCGAGATCCGGTCGGCGTCCACCAGGTTGGCATCTGCGTCGGGGATCATTTCGTTTGCTGGGTCTCCGCAGATAACGCGGCCAAAGATTTGCCCATCGCAAGGGCTGTCGTCATGCGTTCGGCAATGGACATTTGTTCAACCCGCTTGATTTCACCTTTCAATGCCGCATCCGCACTGGCACTGCGGCGGCGTTTGGGAAACGGTGATTTCATTCTGGCCAGTAATGACTCTGCTACAGTCGAGCGCCTCCTTGCAAGTCAGGTCAGGAATATCCGTGGCCTCTGTGTAATTTGACTCGTGATTTGGATGGAATGGCTCGTCCATGTCCGCTGCGCTCCATTGTGGTCCCTATCGTCCTTTTAAAGATCATGGGCTTTTCAATCCGGACGACCTACCCACCCCGCCATTCAGGACCGCGGGGGACGGATCAAGGTGCGGTCGGGATTTCCTTTCTGATGGAGACTTCCGTCTCGGTGGGGAAATCCGCCGGGACCGGAAGTTTTCCATCCCGCCTGGCGAGCCACCCCAGCGCGCGGATCATCACCGTCTGCACTCCGGCACAGCGCATGCGTTCCGGTTGGACATCATCCTTCCAGACGTGGCCGTAGGTGGCGGTGTAAACGCGGCCCTTGCCGTAGCTGACGGTCCACTCGATGGGCCACCGCATGTCGGTTTTCACGTCGTAGGCGTAGGACATTACCTCCACATTTTCCGCCGGGCCGCGGGCGTAGTGATAGATCTCGATGTCCGGAGTCTTCCACTTCCGTGGCAGACCCTCGTGGATCGGGTGCTCGCCGATGCGGGTGATCACGGCGTCCACCCGGTCGCCATGTCCGGTGCCTTTGCCTTCGCCCACCGGGATGCGAATGATGCTTCCATCCGGGGCGATCGCGAGCGCGACGCCCTGATCCGGTTTCCTCCAGCCGAGGCCGATGATGTGGTTGTAGGCATCCCAATCCGCGAACGCGTTGTTCGCGGAATGATAGATAAAGACGCCGCCTCCGTTCCACACGTAGTTCTCGAAATCCTTTTTCACCTCATCCGGCCACGACGGTCCGCCGTTGATGTCGTTGCAGGTCTGGATCACCACATCGTAGTCGGAAAACTTGGGTCGCCACGAGTCCCAGCCGGGCGAATCCGCCTTGGGTGGCGAGGTGGAGACGGTGACAGCGAAGATTCCGGTCGGTTCGATAATTCCCCGGATGAGCGCGGTGTTGAGCTGCCAGTTATGGTTGCTGAAACCGTCCACCAACAGGACTCTGATTTTTTTCTCCGTGTTTCCCGCATCCAGTGTGGCGGCTTGGAGCGATGCGACGCACAGGATGATGGCGAGGGTTTTCATGATCTTCGGTTCGGTGTGCAGAGGGGTGAAATTGAAAGTGATGGGCAGCCGTGAATCCTGAGCTGTCGTTGGGTGATTAAGGAGAAGAATGTGTCCTGACTGTCTCAGTCGGGAAGCAAATCCGGCTGAGATAGCCGGAACACATTGTGCGTCGTTGCGGTGAAAAAGCCACCAGTCACCGAGGCTAGAACAAGCTCGATTGCGGATCTTCCGGGCGACCTTGCGGCAGGGGCGCACCGATTTTTTCGTAGGCAGCGGGCATGGCGATGCGGCCGCGCGGCGTGCGCATGAGGAATCCCTGCATGATGAGGAACGGCTCATGTACTTCCTCAATGGTAGCGGCATCTTCCCCAACAGCGACGGCGAGCGAGTTCAGGCCGACGGGGCCGCCGTTGAATTTGTAAATGAGGACTTCGAGCAGGCGTTTGTCCATTTCGTCGAGGCCTTGGGAATCGATCTCGATCATGGCGAGTGCGGCATCGGCGATTTTTCCATCGATGTTTCCGGTGCCCCGGACTTGGGCGAAGTCGCGGACCCAGCGGAGCAGGGCATTCGCGACGCGGGGGGTGCCGCGTGAGCGGGAGGCGACTTCGATGGCTCCTTCGCGGACGATCGGTACTTCCAGCAAACCGGCGGAGCGCTCGATGATTTGGGCGAGCTCGTCGTGAGTGTAATAATCGAGGCGGTTTGCCAAACCGAAACGCGAGCGGAGAGGGGCCGTCAGCATGCCGGACCTGGTGGTCGCCCCAACCAGCGTGAATCGTGGTAAATTGATCTGGATCGATCGCGCCGACGGGCCGGAGTCGATGATGATATCCAGTCGGAAATCTTCCATCGCCGGGTAAAGATATTCTTCGATGGCGGGGTGGAGCCGATGGATCTCATCGATGAAAAGAATGTCGCCCTTTTGGATATTCGTGAGGATGCCTGCAAGGTCGCCGGCTTTTTCGATCTGTGGGCCGGAGGTGGTGTGAAGTTGGGTTCCCGCGGCTTTGGCAATGAGGTTGGCGAGCGTGGTTTTTCCTAGCCCCGGGGGACCGGAAAGCAGCACGTGATCGAGCACATCGCTGCGTTGTTTCGCCGCCTCCAGCATCAACAGCAACCGTTCCTTCACCTTTTCCTGCCCGATGAATTCGGAAAATGCCGGTGGGCGCAATGAAACATCGAAGGGCGTGGCGGGCGCGGTCGTGGTCTGTTGGTAGAAGTTCTCGGTCATCGGACGTGCGAGGGGATTGGAACCCACCACGCGGCTGGTGAGAAGCGCAGAGTTTTCTCGTCTGCCAGCAAGATCAGAGTGCGTGCTTGTTTCATAAGTGGTTTCCCAAGTCAGAGGTTTTCAGCAAGCTCATGGACCAGTTTTGGTCCCTGATAGATAAATGAAGTGTAGATCTGGACCAGTGAAGCGCCCGCCCGGATCTTTTCCCGGGCATCTTCCAGCGAGGAAATCCCGCCCACGCCGATGATTGGAATCCGTCCGCCCAGATGTCCTGAAAACGCCCTGAGCGCTGCGGTGCTTTTTTCAAAAACCGGTTTGCCGGAAAGCCCGCCCGCTTCCGCCGCGCGCGAATGCCCGGCCACTTTTTCGCGATCCACCGTGGTGTTAGTGGCGATCAATCCGTCCAAGCCGCCATCCAGAAATACCTGTGACAAATCGCGGATGTGGTCCTCGTCCAGATCCGGTGCGACTTTGAAAAGCAGCGGCACCTGCTTGCCGTGCTCAAGCGCGAGCTTCTGCTGCTCCTTCTTGAGAGTTTCTAATAGCCGTGCGCTGGCCTCAGCGCCCTGTAGATCGCGCAGTCCAGGCGTGTTAGGCGACGAAAGGTTTACTGCGATGTAATCGGCCACGGAATAGGCTTTCCGGAGGCAGGCCAGATAGTCATCCGCCGCGTTTTCGTTAGGCGTGTCTTTGTTCTTCCCGATGTTAAAGCCGACGATGCCGTGATAGGATTTCGATCGCCGCACATTCTCCACTCCGATGTCGATTCCCGGATTGTTGAAGCCCATGCGGTTGATGATCGCCTCCTGTGCGATCAATCGGAAAAGCCGGGGTTGAGCGTTTCCTGCCTGCGGACGGGGAGTGATTGTGCCGATTTCGATGCAGCCGAATCCCAACCGGCCAAGCGCATCAATCGTGTCGCCCTCCTTGTCCAACCCGGCTGCCAAGCCCACGCGGTTGGGAAATTTCAATCCCATCACCTCCACCGGGGAAATCAACTCCTCGTGTGGCGTCAGCAGGCCCAGCAAACCGGTTTTTTCAGCCAGTCTCAGCCCTGCCATGCTCAAATGGTGAGCGACTTCCGCATCCAGGCAAAACAACCCGGCGCGTGCAATTGGATAAATTGAGGCAAACACCCCGCGAGGTTGATCCATTAGTCATCGATTGTCGAATCTCTCATGTGTCAATGTGGCACAATGTATGGGCAGAAACAGTCAATCGAGCGTTTTGTCACAGCCAAGATATTTATGACTATTGATAACCAATGACTTGTGCATTGTGCGTTCAGGCATGCAGATTGCTCAATACTTTGTGAACTTGCAAAGAACGTCAGAATTGGAAATGAAGTATTGACTCTGTATTCACAATGAAGTTATTTGAGAAAAAAGGAATAAAATGACTTCTGCGGCGTTTAACAAGTAACCCCACAAAACAATGGCCTACGAATCCGACAGCAGCTTAAAGCTCTACCTGCGTGAGATTTCCAGAACTCCTCTACTCACTGCTGAGGAGGAGGTGGCTCTCGCAGCGAGAATCAAGAACGGTGATGAGGAGGCTCGCTCCCACATGATCCGCGCGAACCTGCGCTTGGTCGTGAAGATCGCTCAGGACTATTCCAATTACGGCATGCCTGTGACCGACCTGATCTCGGAGGGCAACATCGGCCTGATGAAAGCCGTGGAACGTTTTGATCCTGAAAAGGGCGGGAAACTTTCCACCTACGCGGCTTGGTGGATCAAACAATCCATCAAGCGGGCCTTGGCCAATCAATCGAAGACCATCCGGCTTCCTGTCCACATGGTGGACAAGATTGCGAAAATGCGCAGGATCGCTACGATTCTCACCGAGGCCTTGGGTCGCGAGCCGACGGACGAAGAACTGGCGGACGAAGTTGGCCTTCCCCATCGCAAGCTTGCGATGCTTAGACAGGCATCCTACCGCCCGACCTCGCTCGATGCTCCGATCAACGAAGGTGAGGCCACCGAATTTGGCGAAGTGATCAGCGATGACCGCGCCGTGAATCCGCTGGACATGCTTTCTGACAAGAATCTCCATGGGGAACTCGATGGGCTGCTCTCCGTTCTCGATGAACGTGAGCGCCGCATCATCGACGAGCGCTTCGGTCTCAATGGTCGCAGGGCACTGACTTTGGAAGAAGTGGGTCGCGAATTCGGGGTGACCCGCGAACGGATCCGCCAGCTTCAGAACTCGGCGCTCACAAAGATGCGCCGGGCGCTTCGCAAAAAGGAAAAGCCGCTGCCTAAGCCCTTGTCCGGGACCCTTGCGGAAGCCTGATTTTCAGGGTGATTCATGAGTGGTGTGCGAACGCAGTGGAGAAAACCGCTGCGTTCGTTTTTTCAAGGTTTGTCTATCAGATTCGTCAACAAATCGGCAACAACCATCCGGTGGTCGCTGTTACGTGTGGTGACGGCGCGGCACCGCACCGGGGTGAAATGGCGGGTCGTGTAGATTTGATCGATGCGGAGGATCGGGAACCGGCGTTGAAAGGTATCTCCCCAGCCAGTGCCGGCGGTGGCGAAAGCATCGAGGAAATCGCGCGTCAATTGGCGGTGCACCACATCAGAGGCAGGCGAATTGAAATCACCGCCGAAGACGGTGGGTGTGTTGGGAAAACCGGAGGTTTGCTCGAGGATGTTGCGGGTGAGCGTGAGTTCATTTTCCCGCAAGACCCGGTTGGTCCGGTGGTTTTGCCAGGCCGAGCGATCCCACAAACGCAGATCAGTGGCGGCGGTGCGGAGGTGCACATTGACAACTTCGATCGGGGCTCCGGAAGGAGTTAGGATGGTAACCTGATGGTCTCGCTGAGTGGGATTGCGGATTTCACGTTGGATCTTCCAGCGGGTCACAATCCCGTTAGTTTCATGAGCCCTGTAATCGCCCCGGCCGCCGTAGAGCACATCGGCGATTTGCCGGACCTGGAAGGATGAGATATCCTGAAGGAGAACAATATCCGGCTGCCATGCCGCGATTTCCTGTGCCGGATTTCCGTAGGTGAAAAACGCGCAGTTCAGGGTGATGATGCGCAGGACGGGCTTTCCCTGATCATTTTCGGCACGGCCGGGCTTGGGTGCCGATTTTCCGAAATTCGACAGCACCCGTGCCTCGTCCGCGCCGACTAACAAGGTCACCGCCCACACCGCTGTCATGACTAACGAAAGTGAGGCGCGCAGGAAATAAAACGCCACGGTGGATAAAAACAGCCCGATACCTCCCCACATCCAGATCGGCATCACCGTATACGCCGCAAAACGATCCGGCTGCCGTGCGAAGCAGTAAACCGTAAAGATGTGGAGCAGCAACGAAGTCCCCACGAGAATCCATCCTAAGCGGCGGCGGAACATGGTGGTGGAACGTTTGAAATTTGAGATTTTACATCCCCGGAATGCCGAGCCCGCCGGTGAGTTTTTTCATTTCCGCAGCGGACTTGTCCTTGCCTTTGGCAATCGCTTCCTGAACGCCCTTGAGCACGAGTTCCTCGAGGAATTCGGCATCGGATGGATCAATCACGGATGGATCAATGCTGATGGAAAGCACATCGCCCGCGCACGTGGCGATGACGGTGACTTTTCCGCCGCCGACGGAGGCCTCGACGGTCTCATTGGCGAGTTCTTCCTGCTTTGCGGCGAGCCCGGCTTGCATCTGCTGGGCTTGTTTCATGAGTTTCTGGATGTTCATAGGTGTGTTTGAGTTAGGTGATTCTCAGCTCAGTACCTTGCCTTCGAATTTAACGAGTGCGGCTTGGATGAGGGGGTCGCTGTGGAAGGTGTCATCGGCGGGTGGGACGGGAGCGGGAGCCGGGGCTTTGGGTTGTTCGGCGGGCTTCTCGTTTTTCCATGGCGGCGGCTCGGCGGCAGGCATTTCGCTGACTTCCGGGGCGGCTTCGATGAGAGAATCGAACATGGACATGCCGCCACCGGTGGGGCGTGGGGCGGGCTGTTCTGCCGGGGGGGGGATTGTCACTGGCGCGTCGGCAATTGACTCGGGCACGGGTTTTTCAGCGACGGGTGCTGAAGCCGCGACGGCGGGCCTTTCCGCAGCGGGTGCGGGGCTCGGTGGTTGAAAACCGCCGCTACTTGGGGCGGGGATAAAATCGGCTCCCCGTGTTAGGACTTTGATGACGTCGGTGATGCGGACTTCACTTAGGGATTGGATGGCTTTGATGACGCCGAGTTCGAAATGCAGGCGTTTGTTGGTGGCCCATTTCATGCGGCCTTCAGTTTCGGCGAAGACGTCGATAGCGGCGAGAATGCGGTCAGGCGCGTATTCGTCGGCAGAGGCTAACAGGCTGGTCCAGAGGTGGGCCGGGATGCCTTCGCCGTCGGCGGAAGGATCGAGTTTCGCAACTAACAATGCTCGCAGGCAGCCGATAAGTTCGCCCAAGAGTTGGGAGAGTTCCCGTCCGCTTTCTGCTTCCTTCTGGATGAGCGAGAGCGCGGCGGGGTTGTCGCGGGCGAGCAGGGTCTGCGTGAGCGAGGCGACTTTTTCCCGCGAGGTGAAGCCGAAAACGTCGAGCACGTTGGCTTCATTGATCGAATCGCCGCAAAAGGAGACGAGCTGGTCGAGCATCGATTGGGCGTCGCGCATGCCGCCGTCGGCCCCTTTGGCGATCGCCCATGCGGCGGTGTCTTCGAGGGCGATGCCTTCGAGGCCGGCGATGTGGAGCAGGTGTTCGGCGATGGTTTCCGTGGGAATCGGGCGGAGGTCGAAGCGCTGGCAGCGGGAGAGGATGGTGGGTAGGATCTTGTTCGCCTCGGTGGTGGCAAAGATGAATTTCACATGCGGCGGCGGTTCTTCCAGCGTCTTGAGCAGCGCGTTGAAGGCGGCGTTCGAGAGCATGTGCACCTCGTCGATATAGAAGATTTTGAATTGCCCGCGGGCCGGGGCGAAGCGGACGGACTCGCGGAGATCACGGACTTGTTCCACGCCGTTGTTCGATGCACCATCGATCTCCAACACGTCGAGCGAGCGACCTTCGGCGATCTCAATGCAGACGTCCTCATCGGGGTCGAAATCGGCTTTCGGGCCGGCGGTGCAATTGAGTGCTTTGGCGAGGATTCGGGCGGTGGAGGTTTTCCCTGTGCCACGCGGACCGACGAAAAGATACGCATGTGCCAGCCTCTTTTGGGCGATGGCATTACGAAGGGTCCTTACGACGTGGTCCTGTCCGAGGACGTCGTCGAAGGTTTTGGGGCGGTATTTCCGGGCGAAGACCTGATAGCTCACGGGGCGGAGTGTAATGATGGCAGCGGGTTTGTCATGGCCGAGTTTTAAGGAAATGGAAAAATCCGGTGAATGCGGGCGGGAAAAGTTTCAGGGACGGGGATTGATGGCGGGCGGGAAAGCGCTAGGGTGGTGGCTCATGGACATGGGAAAACTCATCAATCAACGGCGATCGCGGGGATTTTCAGGGATTGGCGTGGTCTTGCTGTTGCTGGTTCTTTTGGGAGTTGGTCTTTGCTTTACGAGCCTTCCGGGAAAGATCAAGCGAGGGATGAAGGAGGTTTTCTCCCCGAAACCGACGGTGATCGCGGCGGATGAGAAGGACATTTACCGTCAAGCCGAAGCGCGTATCCGGGTGGATATGGAGGAAAAATACGAGCGCGACATCGCGGCCCTCAAAAAATCCCTGGAAGAGGCCAAGAAACAAGGTGCTGATCAGAAAGAGCCTGCTCCTGGCGCATTGGAAGCCGAGCCGGGTGATGTGACGGACATACGGAAACTCCGCTCCGGTATTCCATTCAAGACCGAAGTGAAGATGGAAAAAGGCGGAATCGCCTCCCGCGAACGGGTGGACGAGGCGAGTTACACGGCGAGCTATCAGCTTTCTTTCCGCTTGCCCGCCCCCGCGAAAACGCTGGTGGAACTCGAGGCGTCGAATCCGAATCTATCGAAGATTTTACCCGGCCTGCCCGCACTTGTGGAGAAGGCTGAAGTTTCTAATTGGTTCGCTAAAATCTATGAGGAGAAGGCCGCCCGCATCCGCCGCGATGCGAACTCGCTCAACGAGCTCCTGACGAAGCATAACCTCTATGATTGCGAAACGATCCTGCATCTCCGCTCAGCCGGCGGACGGCGGGTGTTTTTCATGCAGTCTGAAATGGACGTCGTCTCGGACGGCTCCGACGGCGACCGCTTGCCGGCGATGCCGGATGAGATCGTGAATTCACCGAATTATCAGCCATTCACCAGTTATGCTTGGACGAAAAAATCGACAACTGTGAATCCAATGGTTCCCGGTTGGGAAGCGCGGCAGAAGGCTGCGGAAAAGGAGCTCGCTGTTAATGGGACAACCGCCGCGCGCAAGACGTCGTTGCGTGATCGGATTCAGTATCTCAAACGCGGCATTGCGGATCTGAAGGGGCGCAGCTTCCTCATCGCGGATTATGACCCGTTCATCGTCATTCCGGTGAACATCCTGGGTTCAAATGATGCGTTTGCCCCGAAAGTTGGTGATTACGCGGTGATCTTATACGGTGAGAAAATCTATCCGGCAATCGTCGGCGATGGCGGTCCCACCTATAAAGTCGGCGAGGCTTCGTTGCGGGTTGCCCGAGAGGTAAACCCGAAATCCAATCCTTACAACCGCCCGGTTTCTGACCTAAAAATCAGTTATATCGTTTTCCCCGGCAGCCGTGAAGCCGAGCGCGGGCCGCCGGATTATGAAAAGTGGCGTCAGCGCTGCTTCGAGCTGCTAGGCGAGATCGGCGGCCTTGGCGAGGGCTATCAGCTTTTTCAATGGACGGACTTGCTGCCGAAACCACCGCCACCTCCACCCGCGCCACTGCCTGAGGTGCCCCCTGTGGTCACTCCGCCGCCAGCACCGGGCGAACCTGGGAAAACGGCACCACAGCCCTGATACCGTGGTGACTGGAAGATTTCCCGTCGTGCGGTAGCTCTCTCAGGAACAACGGCTGAGAGCTTCCTGATGCAGGCGGCTCAGATCGGATTCAGGGATCGGTGTAGGATCGGGATATTCGAAAATTTCACCTTCAAAATTCCGCAGGGTGATCCGGCCGGAGGCGGTATCGACCACGTAATTCGGGTTGATTGGAATCTTTCCGCCGCCGCCCGGGCCATCAATGACGAACTGGGGAATCGCGTAGCCGGTGGTGTGGCCGCGCAGGCCTTCGATGATTGCCACGCCTTCTGCGACGGGCGTTCTGAGGTGCGATGAGCCATTGATCAGGTCGCACTGATAGAGGTAATACGGCTTCACCCGGCACATCAGCAGCTTTTGGACGAGTGCCTTTTGTATCTCCACGCTGTCATTCACTCCTCGCAGCATCACGCTTTGGTTGCCCAGTGGGATGCCGGCGTCGGCGAGGCGTCCGAGGGCATCGCGCACCTCGCTGGTCAGCTCGCGCGGGTGATTGGTGTGGATGGAGATGAAAAGCGGGTGGTGCTTTTTCAACATCGCGCACAGTTCAGGAGTGATCCGCTGGGGCAGGAAAATGGGAATGCGTGAGCCAATCCGGATGAACTGGAGGTGCGGGATCGCACGCAGACGGGTGAGAATTTTATCCAGTTTGTCGTCCGAGAAAATCAGCGGATCGCCGCCGGAAAGCAGCACATCGCGCACTTCGGTGTGTTTCTCAAGATACCTGAATGCCATTTCCCATTGGGTTTCAAGGTGTTGCTCGCCCACCCCGGAAACGACGCGGGACCTTGTGCAATACCGGCAATACGACGCGCAGCGGTCAGTTACGAGGAAGAGCACCCGATCCGGATATCGATGCACCAGCCCCGGGACTGGCATGTGCGAATCTTCGCCACAAGGGTCCGCCATTTCCTCGGGCGCATTCCAGCCTTCTTCGATCCGCGGGATGACTTGGCGGCGGATCGGGCAATTGGGGTCATCGCGGTCGATTAGATTGAAAAAATGCGGGGTGATCGCCATGGCCAGCTTTGTTCCCGCAAGCAGCACGCCCGCGCGTTCCTCGTCGGTGAGATTCAGGCGGAGATCGAGATCGGCCAGCGAATCCACGCGGTTGCGCAGTTGCCAGCGGTAATCGTCCCAGTGGGACATTTCGTCCCTCGACCAGTATCCTGGTGCATGAGAGATGAAGGCCGAATCAGTGTCTGAAGGTCTCATGGGAGGGTGGGGAGTCGTTTTGATGGGGCATTTTGGACGCCTTTTGGAATTCTGCAACCCGGAATCTAATTTCTATTTTTTCACCGGCGCGGCACAACGGCGGATCAATTCGATCAAACGCCCCGTCGAGGCAGCCACCGTCGGCGCGAAGGGTGGTTTTTCGTCCGGCTCGTCGGCGGCCAAGTGCGCTCGCGTCGAGACCCGCACCGCAGGCAGATTCATCTCAAAAAGCGTGCTCGCCAGATCCGTGTCATCCCCTAGGCAGACATCCTCAGCGCCATGCACCGCCCCGAGTCCGGCGGTCAAATTCAGTGGCGCTGCCGAACCCTCCCGCGAGCTCAGCCATAGCACTTCACCCGCGCCCATCGCCTCTACGGTCAGCACCGCTTGTGCTCCACCCGCCGCTTTCACGAGTTCGGAAAATTTCGCAGCCGTCCCCAGCAGAGGGGACTCCGGATCATTCACATGCGGCAGAAAGACGAAGTGAATGGCCACGCTCGGCTTGTCACCCGCCATGGCCTGAGCCGCCGCGAGAGTCGCAGCCAAACCCGTCGCATTTGCCTCCACGCCGAGCGATCCGGCGCGGCTGTCGTATGAAGTAACGATCCATAGGGCAGGGGCTTTTGTATCGTTTCCGGCAATGCTGACTTGCAGGATCGGCCAATCCGCCGGCCCCCGGTTGAGCTTCACGGCGTATCCCGTATTCGATGGCCCTAGCAGCCCTTCGATCATCACTGCTGTGCGTGACAAATTCGCGGCCGCGCTTTCAGACGAGCCATTCCGCTCGCCGATCACTTCTACCAGCTTGCGAAGGTCGTCAGCTAGCGGTGGTGTCGATACCGCTTGCGCGAAACGTTCCTGCTCCACCAGCGCCTGCTTTTTTTCTTTATGGAAATAATACCACAGCGCCCCGCCACCTGAGCCGATCAACCAAAGTGGCAGCAGAACGAGCAGAAAAGTGACCCATCCGGATCGTTTTTTTGCTTCGTTCATGCTTCGTTTTCCTTGTCCGGCGCGATGAAATCTCCGTTTTCATCCCCATCCTCCACCTCGATTTCCTTTCGCAGGCGATGCGAAATCCAAGGTCTGACGAGCAAGCCATAGAGCAGATAGATGCTGAAAAGCACCACTGGCATCACGAAGCGGAACTGCACCGTCACCAGCAGCACCAGCATCGCGACCACGATCGCTCCCAGCGTGCCGCGCGTGCTCCAGTCCACTTTTTTGAAACTCGGATAGCGCACATCGCTGATCATCAGCAGCGATAGTCCTAGCATCGCACCTGCCAGAATGTATTTCCACATGCCGAGCTCGTGGTCGTCTTTATAGAAGTCGATCAGCAGGAAGGTGATGGACGCGATGAAGCCCGCCGCCATCGGAATTGGAAGGCCGCGGAAATCGTTTGATGCACCCGGCTTTTTCGGCATCGATGAAAGACAGTTGAATCTCGCCAGCCGCATTGCACCGCAGATCAGATAGACGAGCGCGATCGCCCAGCCGATGTTTCCCAGCGGAAAAAGCACCGCTTTCGAGAGCAGCATCGCCGGAGCCATGCCGAACGAAATGATGTCCGCCAGCGAGTCAAACTCCTGCCCAAATGGCGATTCCTGCCCGCCCAAACGCGCCAGGCGGCCATCGAGAAGATCGAACAAACACGAGCCGAAAATCAGCAGGATCGCATATTCATAGTATTGCTTTACCTGCTCGTAATACTCCTTTTCAGGCAGCTTCACGTTACCCACCTCGACGAGGCCCTTGAAAATCATCAGCACGGCGAAAAACCCGCAGGCCAGATTGCAAGCCGTCATCAGATTCGGCAAAAAGTAGATTTTCGGTTCGTCCGGGTCGCGGTCCTTCGGCATGGAGCGAGTTTATTCCACGGTTTGGACTCGGGAAACAGAGTAAAATACCGGCGTGCCAAGCTCTTTTCCCCGGCATACCATCCTCGCATGCAGCCCTCCGACCTCACCGCCGACTCCCCGATGAGTCTGATCCTCGAAACGCTGCCCGGCGCACGGCGAGCCATTTTTGCCCGCTACCACCTCGGCGGTTGTCAGAGCTGCGCCTTTTCGAACGAGGAAACTCTCGCCGAACTCTGCAAACGCAGCGAACTCCCGGTGGACGAGGTTCTCGCACACCTGCTCACCAGCCACGCCCACGACTCCGCGATGTGGATGGAGCCCGCCGCCGTGAACGAGCAACTCCCCGAACTGCGGCTCATCGACCTCCGCACCCGCGAGGAGCACGAGGCGGTGGTGATTCCTGGTTCGGAATTTTTCACCCAGGAACTCCAGCAACAACTCTTTGCCGGGGATTCCCAAACGAAAATCCTGCTCTACGACCACACCGGCTGCAACGCGCTCGATCAAGTCGCCTGGTTCCGCGGTCACGGCCTGCTCGAAACCTACGCCCTGCGCGGCGGAATCGATGCCTGGAGCCAGCAAATCGACCCGAAAATCCAGCGCTACCGCTTGGAAATGGACGAGGAGTGATGCTCCTGAACGGTGCTATTCTAGCCTTCCTAAACCTTGAACAAGCCCCCGCGTTTCCCGCCGAGGATGGCGGCTCCCATGATCGCGACGGAGAGAAAAACCATCGCCCACACGCCGAGGGCTGCCGCGAGCTCCGTGCCATTTCCCAAGGTGCTGAGCAGCGTGTAGATCGCCTTGGTGATCGGATAGTGCTGCGCCTGCTGGGCGAGGATGAGGCTGTCGCTCACCTCTAACATAGCGAAGGCGAACGCGAGGATCGAGCCCGCTGCTAGGTTGGCACCGATGAGCGGGATCGCCACCCGGCGGAGCGTGCGCGCCGGGCTGGCACCGAGGGATTTAGCAGCTTCTTCCAGCGTCGGATTGCTTTGCTGCAATCCCGCCACTGCCGAGCGGACGATGTAGGGAAGCCGCCGGATCGCGTAGGCGATGACGATGAGGAGAAACGGATTGTCCCCCGCGCCGACTAGGAAACGGAAGGCTTTTCCTTCCTGTGAGAGAGCCAGATAGCCGAACGCCATCACCAGCCCCGGAACCGCCAATGGCAGCATCACCACTGCGTCTAACACGTTTCGGAATTTCAGGTCCGAACGCACGACGACCCACGCCACGCACAAGCCGATGACCAAGGCAATCAGGGTGGCGCAACCGGCATAAAGCAGGCTGTTCTGGATTGATGGAACGACCAGTCCGTTGCCGAGTGCTTCGATGTAATGCCGCAGTGTCAGAGTGTCAGGAATCACCGTGCCATACCAACGTCCTGCGACCGATAAGAGAACCACACCCAAATGGGGAATCGCGGCAATGGTGAAGACTCCAAGGAAAAACAAAGTGCACGCCGCAGATTTCCAACCTGATAGGCGGAGTGAGTTTGAGCGGCCCTTCGGGCGCGGTGCCGTGCCGAGCGGCGAGCGCCCCATCACCAGTTTCGAGAGCGCGAACACCAAGGCGGCCACGATCAGCAAAACCGCGGTCAGCGCATAGGGAATCGGGTTTTTATCGAGCCCTTTGAGCCCGTCGAATATCTGCACCGGAGCGACCCGTGCGTAATCGAACACCAATGGAACCCCCAACTCGGTGAAGGCCCAGATGAAAACAATCGACGCACCCGCAAATACGCCTGGCATGGCGAGCGGCAGGGTGATCCTGAAAAACCGCTTCCATGGCGGGCAACCTAGATTTTCCGCGGCCTGTTCCATCGCCGGATCAAGATTGGAAAGAGCGGCGGCGATGTTCATATAAAGGATCGGATAGAGATGCAACGCGTTCATCAGCACAATGCCCGCGAAGCGGCTGTGAGCTAGCCAATCGTATGGCAGATCCGCATGCATCAAGCCGGTATCGATCAGAAGGGCGTTGAACGCGCCGTTCACACCGAGGATTTGTTTCACCCCGACCGCCCCGACGAACGGCGGCAGAATCATCGGTGCGAGCACGAGCACGCCGAGCGCCTGCTTTCCGAAAAAGTCATAACGATGCCCGATCAACGCCAGCGGAAATGCGATGGCAAGAGTGGCAAGCGTGCTGGTGATTCCCAAGGCAAACGCATTCCAAAGCCCCTCCCGGTAGATTGGATTTCTGAAAACCGCAGCGATGAAATCCAGCGTGAAAAAGTGCGTGCCATCCGCTCGAGTGCCCTCGAACGCCTGCTTCACGACCATCCCTGCCGGATAGATGAAAAAAACGGCAAAAAGAACGCTGACGATGATCGAGATGGTGATGGCGGAGCCGCGTTTCATGGCAGGTTGCTGTAGGGGAGGTCTGCGACCGTCGCTGGTTTTTCGCAAGGAGCGGGTTTCATGGGCATTCGGAAGGAAGTGCGATGGTTACAGAACGGCGCTACAGTTTTTGATGATTTCGGGCCATGGCTTCGGCCTTGCGGTAGTTCGCGCGGAACCATTCGCCGATATCAGCGGCATGGTCGGCGGCTTTGAGGGCGTCGCTGCCGTCGAGAATGGGATCGCCTTTTCCGCCCTTGGCGTAGGGCATGATGGAGATATCGGAGAAAACTGCTAGCGCATCGGCAGGCATTCCTGCGTCGCGGATGGCGAGCCAAGCGGATTTCATTTCCTCGTGCGAATCGATGCACATAACTTTCACGAGCTGGCGTAGTGTGTTGAAGGAGCCACCGGTGAGTTCTTTCTGATAGGTGAAATTACCCGCATCTTCGTAAGGGTGGATGTGAGGCATCGTCGAGTTCGCTAGATTGACGGGAGTGTAGATGTCGCGGCGGATCGGCGTGCGATGGAGGGCGCGGTCGCGCGGGCCGTTAGGTGTGCCAGGTTTGCCGAACCAGAGCGTCTGCGCTTCGGGGGAGAGGCAAAATTCCACGAAATTCTGAGCGAGGATGGGATGCGGCGCGCCTTTGAGCACGGCAACGGGATCAGCGCTCAGAGTGGTGCCGCCTTTCGGGGCGATCCAGATGACGCGCGGGCTGCCATCGACGGTGGTTAGTTCTTCGGCATACGAACGGCCGTAAAAGTCGATGCACATGCCGGCGGCAGCATTTCCGGCTCCGACATCCTGCGGGATCTTCGGCGCGCTGTCGGTGAAATAGCGGGAGTTGGCGGCCATGCGCTGGATGAGTTGCAGGCCGGTGGTCCAACCGGAGTTGATCGCCGTGGCGCGATCCGCGCCGGGGACGGCGAGCGCTCGTTGGATTTCGCCCTGAAGTACCAACTCGAATGCGCGGGCGACGGAGCCGCTCTTTGTCGGATCTGCTAGTGCGAGTGATCCGGCATAGCGGGGATCGCCAAGATCTTGCCAAGCGGTCGGAGTAGGGATATTGAGGCGTTTGAGAACTGCCGGATTATAACAGATGCCGAACTGCGACATGCAGGTGCCGACCCAAACGCGGTCCGCAGGGAAATAGCGCTCGCCGGTGAAATTTTCGGGGACCGGGCCGTCCTTGATGAAAAGCTGCGGCTGCGTTTTGAAAACATCGAGCGGCGCGAGGCGGTTCTTTTTAGCTTGGCTGGCGAAATCCGGTTCGCCGCCGCCGAAGAAGATGTCCACGCCGATGCCGCTGCGTTTAGTTTCCTCGGCCGCCTTGAATCCGGCGTCGAGCACCATTCGGATCTCGGAGGTGCCGCCGGGTGTGCGCCAGTCGAGGTAAATGGAACGCCCGGTTTTTTTTCTCCAGTAGGCGGCGAAGGCTTCGCCGAATTCCTGACGGATGGATTCGTTATGGGGAGTTAGAATGACGAGCGTGTCATCGGCGTTTCGCGAGCTGGTGGTGGCGGAATGTCGTCGCATTGCCAGCGGTAGGGCGATGATCAGGGTCAACAGGCCAAAGATGACCCAAGCGCGTTGTTTCATACCGGGGCAGGGGACTAGGGTTTCAAAACGACCACGTCATCGTGCCGGACGTGGAGGATGATGCGATCTTCGCCAGGCTCATGAATGACGTGCGGATTCATTTCCACCACCTGCTGGCGGCCCGCGGCAGTCTCGATCCAGTATTGAATGCGCTGCCCGAGGTAACTGCGTTCGGTGATTTTTCCCTCCACCGCATTGTCACCGTTTTCCTTGTGGAGGCGCCATGCTTCCGGGCGGATGGAGAGGCGGACGGATTCGCCGGGGGCAGGACACCAATCAGGATCTGTGACGCGACCGGCGATTAGACCCATCGCTGAATTCACCAGTGTGAACCCATCGCGTGTTTCCAGAACTTCGCCTGGGGTCAGATTCGTTTCACCGATGAAATTCGCCACATAGGCGCTCAGCGGGGCTCGATAGATTTCTTCAGGTGCGCCGATCTGGCCGATTTTTCCGCGAGTGAGCACTGCCATGCGGTCCGCCATGGCGAGCGCTTCTTCCTGATCATGGGTGACATAAATGCCAGTCAGTCCATTTTCCTTCACGATGCGGCGGATCTCGCGACGCATTTCCACGCGAAGCTGAGCGTCGAGATTTGAGAGCGGCTCATCGAGCAGCAGGCACTTCGGCTTCACGACGAGAGCGCGGGCCAGCGAAACGCGCTGTTGTTGGCCGCCGGACATCTGGTCGATAGATCGATCGCTGAATCCTGGGAGTTGGACCATTTCGAGCACCTCCTCGACCCGGCGTTTGATCTCCGGTTTCGGCACCTTCCGTTCTTCGAGTCCGAAGGCAATGTTCTGTCCTACGGTAAGGTGCGGCCAAAGCGCGTAGCTTTGGAAAACCATCGCCGCCTCGCGTTTGTGCGGCGGCATGTGCGTCACATTCCGATCGCCGAAATGGATGGAGCCACTGGTGGGAGTTTCCAGTCCAGCGATGCAGCGCAGCAGGGTGGTTTTCCCACAACCTGAGGCTCCGAGCAGGAAAAATAGTTCGCCGGCTTTCACGTGCAGGCTGATCCCATCGAGCGCGCGGATGTTTCCAAAGGATTTGACGACGTTCTCTGCGATGATTGCTTCCATGGCCATACGATGGCCCATGGTTCCGCTTGAGCCCCCGGAATCAAGCAGGAAGCGGATTAAATGTCCGCCGGATTTTTTTCAAAGATTATCTTGCCAAATTCCGGGGTGGATCATACCAAGTGCGCCCACCCAACCGGATGCTCGGATGGCGGAATTGGTAGACGCGCTAGACTAAGGATCTAGTAGGGTAACCTGTGGAGGTTCGAGTCCTCTTTCGAGCACTTTCCGTTGAGGATGAACAACTTAGGGAGCCATCAAGGCTCCCTTTTTTGTGTCCTCGAAAAAGGCTCACTGCCCGAAATGGTCGACGTGTTAATTTCATCGTATCGGGAATTGCCTCCGGTTCGTCGGTTCCCTTCGCCCAACACGCTCGAATCCCACCCGCTCATGAAGTTGAAAAGCTGCTCCCGCTCTGGAGACCGTCTCCATTCCGTCCGTGCCTTCCAGACCCATGGGCTCCCGATGTGGAGTCGCAGGAGGATCACGGGATGCGCGAACGCGTGGCGGCCAGTAAATGCCGGGGTTCGGCTGGGGTCTAGTGTATGATCCTTGCACGGCAGGCGATCACGGTAAAATGGCGAGATCTCTAACGGACGAGATTGGACGAAATGAATTTCGCGCTCCTTCAGGCTTCTCTTGCCTGCTTCGCGATCTCCTTGAAGGCTGGCGCGATCTGGCCGGGGTCCCATTTTCCTTCGATGCTGACTGCTCCCTTGTAACCGGTTTCCCGCAGGACGTGGAAATACGGGCGGAAGTCGTCGCCGGAAATGCCTGGCACGGTGCGAGTGGCTTTTTCGGCGATCTCGACGTGCACGATGACATCCATCGCCGCTTTCAGATCGGCGGGAGTGTCACCCCCGCAGGCCATGTGATAGATGTCGGCGAGCATGCGGATATTCGGATGGTTTGCGGCGCGGATGAGTGCGGCGCCTTCGCCGATGTGGTTGATGTAATTGCACTCTTCCGCGCGGAGTTGCTCGACGGTGACGGTGATGCCTTGAGCTTCGGCGAGTGGGCCGAGTTTCTTGAGCAATGAGACGAATTGCTCGTCGGCCTTTTCCTTCGGCCAACCGTGCGGGACTTTTCGGGCTCCTGCGCTGCCGAAGACGATAAACTTCCCGTTTGCCTTTTTCATGCGTCGGAAACTCGTTTCCGCCCAAGTAAGGATTGCGTCGTGATTCGCTTCCGGCCCGATGCAGTGGAGGTTCGCGGGACGGATGAAACCGTTGCAGGCGAGGATCGGCAGCGGGGAGCTTGCGAGTTTTGCCAGGTTTTTCTCGAACGCTTCCTCGGATTGGTCGGGCACGAGGAAATTGCCGACGCTTTCCGTTAGGAAATCCGCGCCTTCCGCTTTGAGCGCCGCTGCCTTGTCGAGCGGCGCGGCGATGCCCATGGCAGAGAACAGCTTGTTCCCGGACTCTCCCGCGAACAATCGCGGGGCGAGTCCGGTGCCGATGAGCGCGAGAGATCCGGTTTGCAGAAAACTTCTGCGGGAAATAAGATCCATGGCGGGAAAGTTAGAATTTGAATACCTTGCCGCCAGCCATGACTTCCTGGGTTTGTTCATCGAAGGTCACGCGCTCGCCGGTTCGGGCGGCGGCGTTGGCCATGATGGTGGCGATGGAATGCTGATAGCCTGCCTCGACGGGCGCGTGCGGTTGCTTGCGCGAGCGCAGGCATTCCAGCCAGTTTTTCATGTGCGCGGTGGTGAGTGGATCGGATCCCATGTTGGCGTCGGAAGCGGCGCCGGTGCCTTCGAGTTTGAACTCGGCGAGCTGGTTGGCCTGCAATTTCATGGCAGCAGCCTCCGATTTGGTCATGCCGCCGTTTGCGGTGACCTTGTTGGTGTCGAGGTTGAGTTCGCCGCCGTTTGAGTAATAGATTTCCTTGGTGCCGCCGGCGGAGTTGCTGAAGCGCGAGCTGAAGTTCACTTGGAATCCGGTGGACGGATCATCGAGCGGGCCGTAGTCGAAGACGGCGGTGAGCGTGTCGAAATTCTTGCGGCCGTCCTTCCACTGATAGATGCCGCCATTTGCCGCGACCGAGCGGGGGTGGGGGAGTCCGGTGAACCAGTGGACTGTGTCGATCTGGTGGCACATCCATTGGCCGGCGATGCCGGACGAGTAGGGCCAGAACAGGCGGTATTCCAAATATTTCCGCGGATCCCATTGATCGTCCGGGCGGTTGCAGAGGAAGCGTTTCCAATCGATGTCCTGTTCCTTGATCGCGGCGACGAGATCCGGGCGGCGCCAGCGCCCTGGTTGGTTGACGTTCCAAGTCATTTCGGCGGCGACGATGGGGCCGAATTTTCCGCTCTTCAGGAAATCGTGGGCGGCGGTGTAATTTTCACCCGAGCGACGTTGCGAGCCGACCTGCAGGATGCGGTCCGACGATCTCACCGCCTTGAGCGCGGCGCGGGCGTCTTCCATGGTCTCGGCGAACGGCTTTTCGCAATAGACGTCGCAACCAGCTTTGATCGCCTCGATGGCGTGGGTCGCGTGGGCGAAATCCGGAGTGGAAATAATGACGGCGTCTGGCTTGGTCTTTTCATAGAGCTCCTCGTTGTTACGGTAGGTCTCGATGTCTTGGTCGAACTTCTTCTTGAAATACGCCTTCGCGTCGTCGCGGCGGCGGCTCCAGAGATCGGAAACGCCGACGATCTCGCAGTTGAATTGTTCGGCCACGGCTTTGTAAGCGGGGAGCAGCGAGCTGTTGAGGCGATCGGAAAACCCGATGATACCGATGCGGATGCGGTCGTTCGAGCCAGTGACCCGACTTTGGGCGCGGGCGGTTTGGAAAGTTTGTGAAGCAAGCAGGCCAAGGGTGCCGAGCGAGCCGGTACGGATGATTTCGCGACGATTCATAGGTTTTTTATGTGAGGAATTGTTAATGCTTCTCGGGAGACAATGAGCCATTTTACCGCAATGGGTTGTGAGTTGCGGGGTGTCTTTGCTTGCTGGTAGGGAATTCCGAGTTGGTAGATCGCCCTGCAGCTTCCGAGACTCGCGGCCTTGTTGAGCCATTTTGCCGACAACACCGCATCCGCCTGGACTCCGTCTCCAGATTCATAGGCATGCGCCAGTCGCACCATCATGCACAGACAGCCCCTTCAGCGGCAAGCCGATATTGCTCGAATGTCATGATCCCGTCACGGTCTTTTGCAAGTTCTTTCCCATGAAGACGCGCAAAGCCGAATTGTGGGGGTGCTGATCAAAATGCTGGATTCCTGGCTGGAATTGGATAGGGTGCTCCTGCATCTAAAAATAACACCTATGAAATCAAAAAAGAATCTGACCCGCTTCACCTATGAAACCGCAGCCTTCGAGGGCTGGCGCTTGTGCATCAGCCGGAAGGGAACGACCTTCACCAAATACTACTCCGACAAACAGTTCGGCGGCGGCAAGAAATCCCTCGCGGCCGCAGAAGCTGCGCTTACCGAACTGAAGGCTATCCTTGACGGTGCCAAACTGGTGGAAGGTAAACTGACCCCGGCCACTATCAAGAAAGCGGAGAAGCAGTTGAAGGGCGCTTGAACGTTCTCGGTTTCGGGATCGTGCCCCTTGTCCGTTTGGCGACCAGCTGAACTGGTCCGGCTTGTTTTTTGTTCGAGAGCCGGAAAATCAAACCAGTAAGCTGGTTGGGAGCACCAACCTCATCGACTCGTTCACAACCCGCTCGAATCCGTGTTTTTCGTAAAATCCGACGATATCCTCGTCGGCGGCATCGACTATGGTCCGGCCAGCATTGGCCTGCTTACTTGCTGACGATCATCGCGGTCGGCCTGCTCTCACTTGCCAGCATTTTGCTGCGCTCCACCAGCCAAGGCGAGGTGATGGCTAACGCCCGAGCCAACGCCCGGCTCGCACTGCTGCTGGCCATTGGTGAACTCCAGAAAAACGCCGGCCCCGACCAACGGGTAATTCCTACCAATCCCCCTTCGTGCGCAGGGGTGCGGTTTTAGGTTCTTTGTAATGTTTAGTTTTTGTTATGTGATGGGAAAGATGAGGAAGGCTTTCGTGAAATTGACGTGTGGGGTTTCCCGGTTTAATAAGGTGCCGCCTGCGCGGGCTGATCCAAGAAGCGGATCTTGACGAGATCGGCGTCGAACACCACCGCCTGCCTGGGAGCCAGCTTTAAATCGAGCGTGCGGCCCGCGTGGCGTAATTTGGCATCGCCGCCTTTTTCGCTGGATAATCTAGCGGATGTGAGTCGGCCGTTTTTCCACGCGAGATCGACGACAAAGCCGCCGCGGGCACGCAAGCCTCTCACGGATCCGTTAGTCCAGGCGGAGGGTAGCGCGGGCAGGAGATCGATGAAGTAGTGGTCCTGATCCGGGGCCTTGGGGTCCTTGTAGCGCTCGTTGCTTTGGAGGAGCATTTCGGTAATGCCGGCGGTGGCACCAAAGTTGCCGTCGATCTGGAACGGCGGATGGGCGTCGAAGAGATTTGGATAGGTGCCGCCCTTGCTCATGACGACCTTCAGCTCGTCCGTCGGGCGGAGCTGCTCGGAGAGGATCTTGAGCGCGTGGTCGCCATCGTGCAGGCGGGCCCAGAAATTGATCTTCCATGCCTTGCTCCAGCCGGTGCCATCGTCGCCGCGTTGTTCGAGGGTTTTCTTCGCCGCTGCGGCGAGTTTGGGCGTGCCGTTGAAGGTGATTTCGTTGCCTGGGTGGAGTCCGTAGAGGTGGGAAACGTGGCGGTGGTGGGGATCATCGGTGTTCA
>JBDTNJ010000518.1:0-7806 GCA_039933825.1 Luteolibacter sp. | reverse complement strand
ATTTTCCAGTGCCACTATGTTTGTTGGAGGTAGTATGAGCCACCCGCATCTGTTAGTCGCATTCGATTCACCACGCCTTTGTCCCCTGTGCGTCAAATGGCAGCCATAACAGCGCGACCTGCTGCACTTTCACGTCGGTCTTCGCGGGTTTGATGGAATCCGTTTCTAAAGCGAGCGTCGCTGGATCGTAGGACTCGGTGAGCTTGGCGATGCCTGCTTCGAGTTCAGCGTTGGCAGCTTCCATTTCCGCGTTGATAGAGGCAATTTTCGCATCCGCAGCAGCTACGTCTTCGTGTTGTTTGTAAGCTCCGGTCGCCTTGCCAATGGCCGACGTGCCACGTGTGAGCGAGCCGAGGCCGGACTTGCGTCCGAGAAAAGCACCGAGGATTCCTCCCAGCACGGAGACTCCGGCTTGCATCATGGCGGAATTCGACTCCGCTTTCTGTTTGTCAAGCTGGCCTTGCGCGGTCTGCAGACGGGACTGAATGGAGGAAATCTTCTTTGTCGCCACATCGCGAAGTTTTCCAATCGCCGCATCACGGGCCTCGCGGGCCTCGATGGTTAAGCGGGCGCGGAAATCCGCCTCGCTCTCGCCGAGTTTCCCCCATTCCTTAAGCGTCGGGCAGGAAAATACGTCCGCGCGCTCGTTCCGGTAAAGCCACTCGGCGAAATCCTTTTCCACCTGCTTGTAATTCGCTGCATTCATGGCGAATCCCGGAAGCTCCGCAAATCCCGCGCCGATCGCGGGCTCGTTTGCAGTGGCGTCGATTCTCAGCGGCGGCGGCACAGTTTTGTCCCAATCAATCCCGGTAGCCATCACCGGATTCACCAGCCGCACCGTGCTGCTGCCATCGACACCCGATTTCGCCGAGTAAAAATGCACCACTCCTTCGCGCAGCAGATGAGGCTGATAGGTGATATCATCCGCCGCACCGGCGATAGGCACGAATATCTCCACCACTCCCCCACCCACTACCGGGCGCGGCGTTGAGGCGGCTTTGGGGGCGTTCATTCCGGGCATACCCATTGGGTTCGTCTCGGCAGCGGGTGTGGCTGCGGCAGTGGAAAATTCCCCGCGCTTCGGGTCCATCAATGTCTTAATCTGGCCGCGCGTGAGAGGGCCTGTCAGATAACTCATTACCCAGCGCACCTTGAACAGCACCGGATGGTCCTCGTGCACATTGTTCATGAGAAACACTTGGTTACCGAGACCGGAAATCATGCGCTCCATGTCGGCGCGGTTGAACTTCGCATTCTGTGATCCTGCGGCTCCTTCGAGTCCATCGAGCACACGCATTTTGTCCCGCTCGGTTTGCAAACGACCGAGAAACCAAGTGCCGGCGTTGGCCAGCGCCTTGTAGTCGAGGTCCACCGGATTCTGCGTCGCGAGCAGACAGCCGAGGCCGAATGCGCGCCCTTGCTTGAGCATCGTCATCATCGGCTTTTTCGAAGGCGGGTTCGCCGTGGGTGGCAAGTAGCCGAATATTTCATCCATATACATGATGGCCCGCAGCGAAGTGGTGCCGTTTTGCGAACGCATCCAGCCGAGCATCTGATTGAGCAACAGGCTGACGAAAAACATCCGTTCCGAGTCTCCGAGATGAGAGATGGAGAAAATGGAAATGCGCGGTTTCCCGGCGGGTGTGTGCAACATCGCCGCAATGTCGAGCGGCGGACCTTCCAGCCAGGTCGCGAAGCCGGGCGAGGCTAGCAGATTGTTAAATTTCAATGCCAGGGTCTGGCGGGTTTTCTCCGGCATAAAGGACTCCAGATCGATCACCCCCACCTTGTCGAACGCCGGCTTCTGGATGTGCCGGATGAGCGTATCCAATGTGATATTCTGGCCGGCAGCCCACGCATGCTGGAAAATCGCAGAACAGAGCACCGCCTCCGGGCTTTGAATACTGTCCGCACTCACGCCGACGAGCGACAGCAGCGACGAAACTGTGCTCTCGATCCGCTCGCCTAGCAGCTCCGCATCGTCCATGATTTCGAAGGGCGGCACGGCCAGCGAACTCAGGATCGAAACCGGAATGCCCGCCTTGCTGCCGGGAGTGAAAATATTGATATCCACCTTGTCGCGCAGCGTGGCGATGCGGCTGGGATCCTGCCCCCAATCGGCGAGTCCGTTTTTCCATGTCTCCGCCGTTTTGGCCGCGTAGTCGTCCGGGCTGACGCCCTTTTTCGCCGCGTCGTCTTCATTGATCCATGGGCGGAAACTTTTCGCATCCAGATTGGGAAACGTCAGCAGCAAGTTAGAAATATCCCCCTTGGGATCGATGATGATTGCGGGAATGTTATCCATCGCCGCCTCTTCCAGGAGCGCGAGACAGAGTCCGGTTTTTCCCGATCCAGTCATTCCTAACACGACCCCGTGGGTCACTAGATCCTTCGAATCGTAGAGGATCAGATCATCATCCACTTGTTTCGTATCCGCGTCATAACCGCGACCGAGATAGAACTGCCCGAGCTTTTCATAATCACTGGAGGAAATTGCCATGGTGCGATTATGCTGCAAGCCCCTACGGAAAATGCCAGCAGGAAGATACGGGAGGGTGATTGTGTTTTTTCGAAGCTCCTCAAGTCCCGGAGGCAGAATCGCCCAGCCCTAACCCCCAATCCACAAGCGCCCCTCACGACGGTGCAATTTCAAAGCGCCGGGGAGATTGATCACTGCCGGATTTTTTACATCCAGCAGGCTCATTCCTCGCTCAATCAAGACCCGATCCACCGAAGCGATTCCGTGTCCCTTGAGAAAATTCCGCAAGGCGATGCGCTGTAACACCGGCGGTAGCTGGCGCAGGGCACCGAGGTGCAGGCGCCCCTGCGGATCCAGCACTTTTGCCTGATCGAGCGCCCAGCTTTCCAAGTGGCTGGTTTCTTCGGAATCCGCCGCTCCCCGCGCGAAGGCGAGCATGGCATCCCGACCGGAAATTTCTTCCAATAACGGGAACGCCTCGTTTCGCAGGCGATTGCGAACGGCGACGGGCTCCGCATTGCTGGCATCTTCCCGCCAACGCTTTTTATTTGAAACAAGCCACTCGATCAAATTCGCCCGCCGGATTGCCAATAAGGGTCGGTGAAACTCCAAGGCCACTCCCGATTCCGTGGTGAATTTCTGCTGCTCGCGCATTCCTTTGAGTCCATGGGAACCTCGCAGCAGGTTCCATAAAACCGTTTCTGCCTGATCATCGGCGTGATGACCCAGCACGATTCGGCGGCATTTATATTTCCCCGCGCACATGGCGAAGAACGCATGCCTGGCATTTCGCGCGGCAGTTTCCATCGACTCGCCGCGCTCCGTCATCAGGTTCGTCACATCCGCCCGCCCGGCCTCGCATTCCAGGCCGAGCCCGGCCGCCAGACGCTTCACGAATTTCGCATCCTCCGCCGATGCCCGCCCGCGCAAGCCATGATCCAAATGGCACACGACTAGGTTTGAAAAACCCGCGTCCACCAACCAATAGAGTAGCGCCACAGAGTCCGCCCCACCGGACACCCCCACCAACCACCGCTTTCTGCGGGATGCTTTCGCAAACCAATTACCTCGTTCCGTGATCGCCACGCGCCGATCTTGAGAGTGAATCCGTGCTTGGCACAGCCGAAAAATCTCACAAAGCTACAGTCATGCAGACTGCTACATTTCTCAAAGACCTCTTCGACCTGTCAGGCAAAACAGCCGTTATCATCGGCGGCACAGGTGAGCTTTGCGGCACCATCGCCGTCGGACTCGCCCGCGCGGGAGCTGAGGTCGTGCTTGGCGGACGCATCCCCGAAAAAGCGGAAAAGCGCCTCGCTGAAATCGAATCCCACGGCGGCAAAGGCTATTTCGTGCCGGTCGATGTGACTTCACGCGACTCCCTGCACCACTTGCTCGACACCGTGCTCACACGCTCCGGCCAAGTCGATATTCTCATCAACGGCGCAGGAACCAATTCCCCCACCCCGTTTCTCGACATCCCCGAGGAGGAATACCAAAAAATCATCGATACCAATCTCTCCGCTGTTTTCCGCGCCTGCCAGGTTTTCGGACAATATTTCGTCGATGAGTCGCGCCCGGCCTCGATTATCAATCTCGGCTCGATTTCCGGCCTCAATCCACTTTCCCGGGTATTCACCTACTCCGCCTCCAAAGCTGCGGTGCATAATCTCACCCGCAACCTCGCCCGCGAGTGGGCGGACAAGGACATCCGAGTGAACACGCTGGTGCCTGGCTTTTTCCCTGCGGAGCAAAACCGCAAGGTGCTCGACGAATCCCGCGTTCTCGACATTCTCCGCCAAACCCCGGCCTCTCGCTTCGGCAACGCGGATGAGCTCATCGGAGCCACCCTCCTGCTCGCCTCATCCAAGGCGGGCTCCTTCATTACTGGCATTGAAATGATCGTGGACGGTGGCTTCCATGCGATGACAATTTGAGCGAAACTCGAATCTAAAGCTGTCTCAGACTTCCTTACCACGGGGCTTGCAAGCCCCCAAAAGCCGGTGTATTGCGTCCGCTCAGGCGGGAAATTCCGCCCTACCCCATCTCTCTCATGATCAAGTGGATTCTCCAAAAAATCGTCGGCAGTAAGAACCAACGCGAGGTGCGCCGCATCCGCCCGACGGTGGCACGCATCAACGAAATCGAAGAAGCTCTCCAGCGGGAACCTGCGGAAAAGCTGCTTGAATTCACCGAGAAATGGAAGTCGCACTTGGCCCGTTACCACGCTCTCGAAGTTCCCGCGAAGCCGCTGATCCAGCGCATGGAAGACGCCGAACTCCGCGATGTCGTGGACCTTCTGGAAGCCCGCCTTGCTCCGCTGCGCGAAGAATTCCCATCACTACCACCGAGCATTCTAGCAACCGCCTCGTCGATCGAAACTGCCAAAGCTGCGTTTCATGACATCGAGCCGGAATTCACCAAATCCCGCGCCAAGTACCTCGAAAAAATCCTCCCGGAAGCCTACGCAGTCGTTAAAAATGGTGCCCGCCGCCTCTGTGGCACCGAGATCATTGTCAATGATCGCCCGCTCTCTTGGGAAATGATTCACTTCGACGTCCAGCTCATCGGCGGCGTCGCCCTGCATCGCGGCATGATCGCGGAAATGCAAACCGGTGAGGGCAAAACCCTCGTCGCGACCTTGCCGGTCTATCTGAATGCGCTCACCGGTCTCGGCGTGCACGTCGTCACGGTCAATGATTACCTTGCGAAACGCGACTCCGAATGGATGGGCTCCTTGTTCCGCTACCTCGGGCTCACGGTGGGCACGATTCAAAACCAAATGCCGCCTTGGGAACGCCGCGCCGAATACGGTTGCGACATTACCTACGGCACGAATGCCGAGTTCGGCTTTGACTACCTGCGCGACAATGGCATGGCCGCCACCAAGGACGAGCAAGTCCAACGCGGCCACTACCTCGCCATCATCGATGAAGTGGACTCGATCCTCATCGACGAAGCCCGCACTCCGTTGATCATTTCCGGGCCGTCCACGCAGTCGTCCCATCAGTTTGATAAATACAAGCCGCTCGTCGAACAGCTCGTGAAGCGCCAGACCGAGCTTTGTAATAACCTTGCCTCCGAAGCGAAACAACTGTTGGAAGCCGGCGACTCGGTGAATGCCGGCCGCGCGCTTTTCAAAGTGAAGCTCGGCCAGCCGCGCAACCGCCAGCTCATGCGCTTCATGGAAGAGCCGGAAATGCGCCGTCTGTTGGAAAAAACCGAACTCTCCTTCCATCAAGATGCACAGAAAAAGGAACTTTTCGAAATCAAAGAAGAGCTCTATTTCGTGATCGATGAAAAAGGCCATGACTCCGATCTGATGGAAATGGGACGTGAGTTTCTATCACCTGGCGATCCGGAATCCTTCACACTCCCCGACCTGGGCACCCTCTACGCGGACATCGATACTAACCGCGAGCTCAAGGACGAGCAAAGGATCTCCGCCAAGGAAGCACTCCAAGTCCGCATGGATGGGCAGGCCGAGAAGATCCATAACATTTCCCAGCTCCTCAAGGCCTACTGTGTTTTCGAGAAGGACGTGCAATACGTGGTCAAGGACGACAAGGTGATCATCGTCGATGAGAACACCGGTCGTGAAATGCCGGGACGCCGCTGGTCGGATGGGCTCCATCAGGCAGTCGAAGCCAAGGAAAGTGTTTCCATCGAAAAGGAAACCCAGACCTTCGCCACCATCACCATTCAGAACTACTTCCGCCTCTATCAAAAGCTGGCGGGCATGACCGGCACCGCTGAAACGGAAGCCGCGGAGTTCCACGACATCTATCGCCTCGACGTGCTGCCGATCCCCACCAATACGGATAACATCCGCGTGGACGACAATGACCAGGTTTTCAAAACACGCCGCGAGAAGTTCAATGCCGTGATTGCGAAGATCGAGGAAGCCCACGCCAAAGGCCAACCCGTGCTTGTCGGCACCGCGTCTGTGGAAGCTTCCGAGACGCTCGCTCGCATGCTGAAACGGGCGAAAATCCCTCACGCAGTGCTCAATGCAAAGTTCCACGAGCAGGAAGCGGACATTATTTCCCGCGCCGGCCATCTCGGTTCCGTCACCGTTTCTACCAACATGGCAGGCCGCGGCACTGACATCAAACTCGCGCCAGGCGTCCCCGAGGCTGGCGGACTTTTTGTTATAGGCACGGAGCGCCACCAGTCGCGCCGGATCGACCGCCAGTTGCGTGGCCGTTGCTCGCGCCAAGGCGACCCCGGCCGCTCGCAGTTTTTCATTTCCTTCGAAGATGACCTGATGCGCAACTTCGCCGCAGCGGACCGCATGACTTCCATGATGGAGCGTTTTGGCATGAAGGAAGGGGAGGCCCTCGAACATTCATGGCTCAACCGCTCAGTGGAAACCGCTCAAAAACGGGTGGAACAGCGCGACTACACCGGCCGCAAACGCGTGCTCGATTTCGATGACGTGATGAACATGCAGCGCGAGGTGGTTTACGGCTACCGCAATGAAGTTCTAACCACCGAAGTTCCGCGTGATCTCGTCAATGAAATCATCGATGAAACGATTCCTGCGAAAGTTCACGAATACCTCAGTGATCGGGACGATGATTCACCGGATTACAACGAGCTGCTGCACTGGGTAAATGCCACTCTGCCTGTCCGCGTGACCGAAGAGGACTTCCTCAGCACTCAGAACGAAGAAGCCATTTCCGCGATGCTCGTGGACAAGGTGAAAGAAGCCTACACTGTCCGGGTAGGTGATCTGCCATTGGAAGTTCTCGATCAAGAAGAGCGCCGCATGGTGCTTGTCGCCATCGACAAACAATGGCAGGCGCACCTTTATAACATGGACGCTCTCCGCGAAGGTGTCGGCCTCCGTGCGCAAGGTCAGAAGGATCCGCTCATCGAGTATAAAAACGAAGCCTACAACCTCTTCGTCACTCTGATGGACGGCATCAAACAGGAGGCACTGCAAAACCTGTTCCGCTCCGCCGCCAACCTCGAAGCATTCCTCAAGCAGCTCCACAGCCAGCCGCAGCAATTGCAAGGCGGCGAGGAAGCGCTCACCCGCGCGAATGTTTCCACCTCCGGCAGCTCCGCCAATCTCGATCCGGCCGCCATGCCCTCGCCCGAAGGCACCACGCTGAAACTCAACCTCCCCAAGCGGAAGCCGAGTTTCTCGATCGAGACCACGGGCCGTAACGCCGCCTGCCCTTGTGGCTCCGGGAAAAAGTTCAAGCAGTGCTGCGGCCGCGAGGCGTAAGGCCCTGCCGGACGGGGAATCCGGAGTTGAATGCAAAAAGGCGCTGAGCCTAACTCTGGAAACCGCGAATTGACGCCAATTGACACGAATC
>JBDTNJ010000517.1:0-3192 GCA_039933825.1 Luteolibacter sp. | reverse complement strand
ATGACCACAGCCTGTTTTTCGACGACGACGGTCGCGTTTACATGGTTTACGGGGGTGGTCGCATCACTCTCATCGAGCTGCAACCCGATCTCTCCGGAATCAAGCCCGGAGGCGTGAACAAGGTCATCATCGAAAATGTCAACACCGTCTTCGGCACCGACCTGGGCGGGCTCAATGGCGAGGGCTCGCAGCTTTCCAAGATCAACGGCCGCTACTACCTCGTCAACATCGCCTCGCCCGGGAGCCGCTGGGCACGCAGCGTCATCATTCACCGCGCCGACAAAATCGACGGTCCCTACGAGGGGCGCATCGCGCTTGATGATCGCGGTATCGCCCAGGGCGGCCTCATCGACACCCCGGAGGGCAAATGGTATGCCTATCTTTTCAAGGACAACGACTCCGTCGGCCGCATCCCCTACCTCGTGCCCGTGACCTGGAAGGACGGCTGGCCCGTTCTCGGCGAAAACGGCAAGGCCCCCATGAAGCTCGACATCCCCGCCGGCGCACAGGGCGTCTCCGGTGCCTCCGGCATCGTCGCCTCCGACGAATTCAACCGCCGCGCCGGCGACCCCATCCTGCCCCTCGCCTGGCAATGGAATCACAATCCCGAGCCTCGTTACTGGTCGCTCACCGCGCGCCCGGGCTACCTGAGCATCGTCACCAACCGCGTCGTTTCCGCTCTGCCAGAGGCGAGGAATACCCTGACCCAGCGCACCTTTGGACCTCGCAGTTCCGCCACCACCAGCATCGACGTGAGCGGCATGAAAGACGGCGACTATGCCGGCATCGCCGCTTTTCAGAAACGCTATGGTTTTGTGGGCGTAAAGATGAGCGACGGCGCCAGATCTCTCGTCATGGTGAGCGCCGACTCCGACAATCCCGAGGAAATCGCCTCAGTTCCCCTGACTGGCAAAACCGTTCACCTCAAGGTCGAATGCGAATTCGATCCCGCGCCTGAAGTCGCCCGTTTCTCCTACAGCCTCGACGGCAAATCCTGGACCCCCATCGGTCGTCCCTCGGCACTTAAGTATACCTTTCCGCACTTCATGGGTTATCGTTTCGCGCTCTTCTATTATTCGACCAAGACCGCCGGCGGCCGTGTGGACTTTGACTACTATCGGGTCGGGCCAGGGACAAAAAAGGGTGACTGACAAACGGCCTGCCCCATTTTCCGCCCCCGCATCCTCATGAAAAAACAACCCGCTCAATCAATAGACACTTTACTCAGACTCTTATGACCCGCCCAAGATCCATGACTTATTTAACCCTTTTGACCACCTCCGCCGCGCTGATCCTAGGTTGTTCGCTCGATACCGTCCATGGGCAGACCGAACCGCTGAATCTCCCGCCGATCGCGGATGGTCCATTCAAGCCGGACTGGGATTCACTCACCGCTTACCAAACGGCGCCTGACTGGTATCGCGATGCGAAGTTCGGCATCTGGGCGCACTGGGGGCCGCAATGCGAGCCGGAGCACGGCGATTGGTATGCGCGCAATATGTATAAGGAGGGAGACTGGCAATACAAACTGCACGTCGCGGAATACGGCCATCCTTCCAAGTTCGGCTTCAAGGACGTGATCCGGCAGTGGAAGGCGGAGCGTTTTGATCCAGACACTCTAGTAAAATTCTACAAGGAAAACGGAGCGAAAATCTTCATGGCACTGGCCAACCACCACGACAATTTCGACCTCTACAACTCGAAGTATCAGCCGTGGAACTCCGTCGCGATCGGTCCCAAGAAAGACTTGATCGGCGGCTGGGCGAAGGCCGCGAAGGCGAACGGCCTGCGCTTCGGCGTGAGCGTGCATGCGTCGCACGCGTGGTCCTGGTATCAAACGTCGCAAGGCGCGGACAAGGAGGGCCCGCTTGCGGGCGTGCCCTACGACGGCAAATTGACCAAAGCCGACGGCAAGGGCCAGTGGTGGGACGGACTCGATCCGCAGGATCTCTACGCGCAAAACCACCCTCCCGGAAATCAAAGCAACTGGGACTGGTGGAATTGGAATGACTCCATGAGCGCCAGGCCTGACGCCGCCTACATGGAAAAATTCTTTAAACGCACGCAGCAGTTGTGGGACGACTATAAACCGGACCAGATCTACTTCGACGACACCGTGCTGCCGCTCCACGGAGTCAACGACGAAGTCGGCCTCAAACTCGCCGCGCATTTCTACAACACGCGTCTCGACAAGAACGGCCGCACCGAAGCGGTGATGAACGGCAAGTGGCTTTCCGAAAAACAACGCCTCGCGATGGTCTATGACATCGAACGCGGCAAGGCCCACGACATCCTGCCGCAACCGTGGCAGACCGATACCTGCATCGGCTCGTGGCACTACGACCGGGGAGTTTATAACGGAAAGGCCTACAAACCCGCCTCATCCGTGGTGCGGATGCTGGCCGACATCGTGAGCAAAAACGGCAATCTCATGCTGAGCGTGCCGCTGCGGCGCGACGGCCAGCCCGATGAGTTGGAGATCGAAATCGTCAAGGAGATCGGCGCGTGGCTGAAGGTGAATGGCGAGTCGATCTATTCGACCCGCCCGTGGAAAATTTTCGGCGAAGGACCTTCGACTCAAGTGGCAGAGAAAGGCCAGTTTGACGGCCAGAAGGACGTGGCCGACAAGCCGTTCACCTCGGAAGACATCCGGTTCACGCAGTCGAAAGACGGCAAGACGCTTTACGCCATCGTGCTGGAGCTGCCCAAGGACGGCAAAATCACGGTCAAATCCTTGGCCTCCGATTCGCCGCAGTGGCCGGGCAAGATCGGCAGCGTGGAGCTCGTCGGCGGGGGCAAATTGAAATTCACGCGCGACGCCGACGGCCTGCACGTTTCGCTCCCGGAAAAATTCAACGGCAAAATCGCCTTCGCACTGAAGGTTCAACCTTGAGTGCGCCTGTCCGGTTCTCATTTCTCGACACCCCTCCGACCTTTTTTCCCAAAAAAACTGAAAGCTTGAAAATGCAACTTCGCCTCGCCCTTCTCGGATGCCTTCTGGCCACGGCTGCTTCCGCCGTGGAGATAAACCCGTTGTTTCAAGACAACGCCGTCCTGCAATGCGACGCCCGCGTGCCGGTCTGGGGCACGGCGGAAAATGGCGAAAGAATCACCGTGAAATTCGCCGGTCAGAGCGTTTCCACCGTGGGCGCGGGCGGCGTATGGAAGGTCTGGCTGAATCCGATGCGGCCG
>JBDTNJ010000516.1:0-10080 GCA_039933825.1 Luteolibacter sp. | reverse complement strand
TGACCCCATTTATGACGGCGGACGGAGCACCCGATATGAGTTGGGAAAAGTTGGAATCGCCTGGGTTCACCCCAGCGGTGGGAGCGAGGCATGGACGACGGAGTCATCAAAGTTCAATGATTGACAAATCGAACACAAATGGCACATTCCGTCCGAAATATCGGACGCTATGCCAAAAGAAACCATCCTCCTCCTGCCCAAACACCAGCGCCTTCTCACCACCCTCGGCGACAATCTGAAGCTCGCCCGGCTCCGGCGGCGATTGAGCGCGGAGCAGGTCGCCGAACGTGCCGACATCAGCCGATCCACGCTTCACCTGATCGAAAGCGGCACCCCCGGCACCTCCCTCGGCAAGCTCCTCCAAGTCCTGGTCGTCCTCGGCATGGAATCCGACCTCTCCCGCATCGCCGCCGATGACCTCCTCGGCCGAAAACTCGAAGACGCCCGGCTCACCGAAACCCGCCGCCGGGCCCCGAAACGCCACCCGAATCCATGAGCCGCCACATCGACGTCTGGGCCGACTGGCTGGAAACCGGATCGCCCGCTCTCATGGGCCACCTGCGATCCACCCTCACCCGCGGAAAGGAAGTATTTTCCTTCACCTATGACGACGCCTGGCTGGCGCTGGAAAACGCCCGCCAACTCGATCCGGAACTCAGGCTTTTCTCCGGCCCCCAATACCCGGCGTCCTCCACACGGCCAAACTTCGGCCTTTTTCTCGATTCCTCGCCTGATCGCTGGGGCCGCCTTCTCATGCAGCGTCGGGAAGCGGCCCGGGCGCGCGAAGCAGGCCGCCCCGTTCGCACCCTCTTGGAAACCGACTACCTCCTCGGCGTGCACGACGAACAACGGTCCGGAGCCCTGCGCTTCAAGGAACCGGAAACCGGCGATCGGTGGCAAAGCAGCGATTCCACCATGCGCACCCCGCCATGGACCTCCCTCCGCGAACTCGCCCACGCCAGTTGGAAAATCCAGGACGACTCCGCCATCGACGATCCGCATTACCGCGACTGGCTGCGGCTTCTCATCGCGCCGGGTTCGTCCATCGGCGGCGCACGCCCGAAAGCCGGGGTGATGGATCCCTCCGGCGACCTCTGGATCGCGAAATTCCCCGGCCGCTCCGACGAGCGCGACATCGCTGCTTGGGAAATGCTCGCTCACCGCCTCGCCGTGGCTGCCGGCCTCCATGTCGCTCCGGCCGATACCCAGAACTTCGGAAGCAGCCACCGCACCTTCCTCACCCGCCGCTTCGACCGCGTCCCGGGATCGCACGGCCAGCGGAGGACTCATTTCGCCTCCGCGATGACCCTGCTCGGCTACTCCGATGGCGACGACCACGATGCCGGCGCCAGCTACCTGGAAATCGTCGAGTTCCTCACCCGCGAAGGCGCGCAACCCGCCGCCGATCTCGCCGAACTCTGGCGGCGGATCGTTTTCTCCATCGCCATCCGCAACACCGACGACCACCTCCGCAACCACGGCTTACTCCTCACCGACCACGGCTGGCGCCTTTCCCCTGCCTACGACCTCAATCCTTCTCCCGACGGCACCGGCCTGAGCCTCAACCTCTCCGAAACCGACAACGCCCTCAGCTTCGACCTCGCCCTCGAAGTCGCCCCTCACTTCCGGCTCAAACCCCGCGCCGCCGAAACCCTCCTCGCGGAAGTCCGCAACACCGTCCGCACCTGGCGCGACCACGCCCACCAACTCGCCATCCCCCGCCACGAACAGGAAACCATGGCCGTGGCCTTCTCCGCGTGAACACCTGCCGGAACGCCACTCTCAATCACCAGACCCAACCACTCTCTTCCGCCAAGGCCAACGCTCCTACCGAATCAAACAGTGAGAAGAGCTAGAATGTAACGATGGCGGACAACCCCACCCACCGCCCCCATCCAAGCGGGAGTGGATGGAAAATGTGAATCGGAGTACTCTGACCCGATTTATGATGTGAATCGGAGAGACCCGGTACCATTCACTACTCATTTCCTCAGACACCCGTTCTCTGCCGAATCTGGTTCCACAATCTCCCGCTCTAGCATACTCCTGTGTCGTGACAGATGACGCATCAGCCTCCTTCCGCGGCTTCAGGCACCAAGCGCTCTACATTCTCTCGCGTATTCTTGACGACGATTCTTCGGCCCAACAATCCTACAGACCCGAAGGTAGCGAGGATCTTGCGGTATACGACCGCGCAGGCAACCTGATCGAGGCAATTCAAGTCAAGGATCACTCTTCGCCCCTCGCGCTTTCCAACCTGAAGAACTCCTTTTGGAAGCGCTTCTGGCAGCGCCGGCAGGCATCACCAAGTTGCAGAACCAAGATTGCGACTTTTAACGAACTTGGCCCCGAACTCGACGGAGCAATCAAGGGTGAGACCTTACCAAGAGATCGGGTCGTCGCCAAACTAAGGAAAGCCAAATTTCCAGTCAGCCAAAGTTCTGCGGTAGAGATGCTCGACGAGCTGCATGGAAACGTCCTACGCCAAGATGCCTCGAAGCTCAAGGAATGCGTTCACGAAGCGATCCGCAAGACCTCCATCGGCGGCGATGTAGGGGTAGCGGCTGAGCTCTTGATGTATTGGGTCTTCGAAGCTTCCGAAAACTGCACCCTGATCACCCGAAAGGATCTACTGTTGAAGCTTCAAGAGATCGGGGAATATTTGGCGGCGCTTCGCGACACTAGCCAAGAATGGGGCAGGTCAATCATACCAATAAAGACGCTTACTCTAACCGAGGAGATCCGGAATCGCTGGATCGCGGACTTCCGAAAAGGGGTACACGCTCGCTGGGAGCATATCCTTGCGGATGCGGATTCTGTCCGGACCTCACGAGTCGCAGAGATTCATCGAAGCTTTCAGCAATCCCGCATTGTCATCATCCGAGGCGCATCAGGCCAGGGAAAGTCCGCGCTCGGATGGCGCTATATACATGACTACAGCGCCGAAGGAGCGCGGTTCCTGATTCGCCACGTAGACGGTCCTTCTCATGCACTCACGATTGCGAATGCTCTAGGGGATCATGCGCGGAAGCTGAAACTACGAGGAGTGGTCTACATCGATGTTTCGCCATCCGACCTTTCTTGGTCTAGGTTGGCGAGTGAGCTGGCATCTGTGGGCATGAAAGTACTCGTAACGGTTCGAGAAGAGGACTTTCGCAGAGAGAATATCGCGACAGGAGACTTCGACTTTACCGATGTCTCGCTCGATGGAATCACTCAAGAAGAGGCGGCGGGCATTTTCGAGACCGTCCAAAACAATGAGTTTTCTCATGCACTAGATTTCGAAGATGCCTGGGCTCGTTTCAACAAATCAAAGGCTGGCCCGCTCCTCGAATTCGCTCACTTTGTGAGCCAAGGCGAAACTCTGAGATCAAGAATCAAGTCACAACTACATCGTCTTCGAAGCGATGCGGCCGCGATCCAGCATGGCATTCTACCAGCTCATCTTGAACTACTTGCCCTAGCTGCTGTTGCAAATGAGACAGGATCCAGAGTGTCACTGACCGGTCTCTTTGAAACTGTCGGCCTTGATCCAATCACGCACTCAATTCACATCTTTGATGAAGAGTACCTGCTTCGCGTTGATTCAAGTGGCAAGAATGTTGCCGTCGCTCCACTCCACCCACTCCGCTCGCAAGCCTTGGTCGAAGTTCTCTTCAAGGAACTTCCAAGGAGTTGGGTCGACTACGCCCAACGTGTTCTACCGCTTGTGGTCGAGTCGGACATCGGGTCATTTCTCCTAGGTGTGTTTTCGCGTCGAGAGGACGATGCCCTATCACTACTCCCGACGCTTAACGCACTTCCACCAAAATCATGGACTCACGCTGGCGGAATTTCCGGAGCCTTGATGTGGCTCGGTGCCAGCAGGTATGAAATCCAGAACCGTGATGCTATCAAGTCCGCCGTAAATCAGTTTGGACCGGGGTGGTGGACTATTTGTGATGCCAATATCGCGGCGGATTCGAGCGTGACCTTGGACCTGCGCGCCACACTCGAAGAAACTCTCAACAGATCTCTACCTGAGATCTCATTGACCCCAAAGTTAGGGGCCTACAGTCCTTTCCTCGAATGGGTAGAAACGGTCGTCTCTCCTCCTGCTCCGATCACAGCTTCGGACTGGCAAGGGGTCGGCGAAATTGCTTTCTGGATCGGCCATCAGGGCGGATCAGGCGCACTTCGTGATACAATCGCCAAAATTTATCCTTCCATCCTAACCGACGACCTTGATCTAGAGACCATCGCCTCATGGATCTCGGGGCGGGCGCAAATGCCGGACCGGGATTTTCGAAGCTGGCATAGTGAGGCCACATCTAAGCTGGAATCTCTATTTGTCGAGGAAACAGACTCCGAGCTACTCATCAATGATGGAATCGAACTCATCGCTGTCTTCGCGCCCGAGGTAATACCAAGTTCCGGTCCGGCGAGGCCGGGAGAAGACACCAATCACCAGCAGGCCATGAAACTGGTTAGACTCCTCCAACTTCTCTTCCCTTTTCACGAGTATCATGGCTCCAAAGGTCTTGGAACCAATCCGCTTAGACTCGATTATGACTCGAGCTTCAAGCGAATCACTCAGAATCCCAACCATCGCGAGCGCTCGACGCATCTCAATTCGGTGTTTCTCGCGCTGGTCGCTTACCGTCATCAACGACCGGAGTCCTGGAAGGACTACGCAGCAATCATCTTCGACTTCCGAGTCGCCGCAAACGATCTCATTCGCGGGCTCCACCGTTCATGGAGTAAGCTCTTTTCTTCAAAAAGCTTAGATCGTGCCGCTTGTCGATCGCTCCCTACCGTCAAACTTCAGTTATTGGAGGGTAACCCGCACCTTCCGATGTTTCCACGACACGCCGTCGATGAATGGGGCACCATCACGGAGACCAGACGACAGGATCTTCAGAAACCTCCAAGTGCATTAGACAATCTTTTTCGGCGCTTCGGAAAATGGCAAAAGTCGATTCGTGATTATCACTCTGGCATCTTTAATTTTTCAAGAAACGCTTTTCCTGTAACTCTCCTTTTTGCGAGAGAACATGAGGATTACGTCGCTACGGATGATGACACCCACAGGGCACGTTTGCTCGTAGTCAATCTCGCTGCGGCATGGGAGGCACTTCCTGAAATGCAGGAAGAATTCAGGAAGCAATTTGGACATCTATACCCGGCCTCAGAGTTGGACAGACTGGAGGCTTACGAGCGGAGTAACTTCCAAAATCTGTGGCCCGCAGCGGTTGGAATGCACACTGATCGTCAAACAAGAATTCCCAATTTTACGGTTGTCAAGGAACGTGCAGTCGAGCAAATTCGTGAGACCTTTCTCCAGATTCTTGGGCAAGAACTCAACGAAACACTTGGCGAGGACTCAACCTCAATCGTTACTACCAATCTCGTCTTGAACGATACGCCTCATCTCGGAATCATCTGCCGATTTGAGCTGCTCTTCGACCTTGAAGAGGGGCTTGAAAGCATCATGCAAGCCGTATGGCGTGCATGCCGATTCAAGGAGTGGTCTTCCATGGAGTGGCAACCACTTGTTGCCAAGTGGCCAAAGATAGCGGTCTTCAGGCTTCTAAGCGGGAGAATTCTCGCTCCCGAGTGCGTCTCACTCGACACCATGGTGCTTTGTGCGAAGGAAACGCTGGAACCCGGTGAAAGTCCCGTAATTCCACTCGCCATCGAAGTTGGCGAATCCAAGCTTCTGGCCCTTGGAATTCCCCAGTGGAACCACCCCCTGCTTGAACGAGTCTTTACTCTGAGGGGCACCATACTCGCAGCAGGGCTAGTCGCAGGTAGGCTTTTCGAAATCATGGACCTCCTTGAATCGTATGAGATCACCGAAGAGAAGCAGAACAGGGTGCTCGACCGTTACAATCACACTTTGACCACTGCTATGGCTGAAGCAGTTCGGGAATACCGACAGCTTCGATATCTGCTAGAATCGCTGCCTCACCAAGAGGCTCCCGGCTGGATCAATAGACTGGACAAAATAACAGCGAACCTAACATTCTCTTCTACGAACGAGAGCGCGGTCTCCCTGACAGCCGATGACTTCGTTAAACTAGATAACTGCTTCGGTGAAAACTCGGCGAAGTTGAACGCTTTAGCTTCCGAGATTGTCGCTGGCCTCCTGCAGGAGCCACTCACTGGCTCGTCGTAGTGAACGAGGCCTTAGCTCATGGATTCACATCAAGCAGGCACAAAGCGCAGTTCCACTTCCCGACCGAGAGCAGCGGCGGCTTTTCCGAGGCTGGCGACGGTGAGCGAGGGGTTCGAGGGATCGAGCATCCGGTCCAGCGATGCCCGGCTGGTTTTCATGCGAGAGGCCAGCTCGGTCTTGGTGATGTGCTCCTGCTCGAGGATTTGCTGGAGTTGGAGGGAAACCACGCGCTTGAGGGCCAGCACTTCCACCTCGGCAAGGATGCCTTCCCCGGCGAGGAAATCCCGGAAGTCGCTGCCACGGTGGGCGTTTTGAGATGCTTTTGGTTTCATCGGGTAATGGAGTCCGCGTTGTCTATTTCACGCCGCGTGCGGTTTGACCTCGCGGCTGATTCTCGCTCCACTCTCCCGCTCGGTACGCATCAGTTCGTAATCCAACTGGAGGCGCAGCCAGAAACCGGGTGAGGTTCCGAAGTAGCGGCTCAGGCGCAGATCGTATTCCGGCGTGCAGCGGCGGCGGCTTTTTTTCATGTCGGTCAGATGGGGCGAGGGAATCCCCGTCATTCGCGAAACCTCTGCTTGCGAGACGTCCCATTCGTCCAAAGTTTCGCGCAGCGTTTCCGCGAAGAAATTCATCAGCGGGATCAGTTCGGTGGTTCGTTTCATGGTCATCAATGGTAATCGGTGATTTTCACATCGGACGCCTTCCCGTCATTCCAACGGAAAACCAAGCGCTACTGTTGATTGATTCTCATGCTCCAGAAACCCTTGAGATCGCCGGAGAGGGATTCGAGCCGGTTGCTGGGCGGGATTCGCAAATCCTCCGGAATTTCGGCGGCGTGAAGCTGCCGGAGCCTCAGAAAGGCCCGCTCCTGAATTTCTCCCGGCAGCCTTTTTGATCGACCGCCGTTCCAGATCTTTTCGGATTTCCTTGCATGAGAAATCCTCAATCACACCCGTGACGTTACCGTTTTAGGGTATGGCGGCAACCAGAAAATGAATGGGGTCGTAGCTCACTGAATGGGGTCGTAGCTCACGGATTCACATCAGGCAGGAACGAAGCGCAGTTCCACTTTGCGGGCATGATCGTCGGTGTTGCCGAGCAGCACATTGAAGACTAGGCGGGAGAATAACTCCGTGGCGTCCTTCTTGAAGGCGAGGCCGTGGATCCTCAGTTGATCCACCAGATTCGGAAAGGAACGTCCGTAAACGAAGCTCTGGCGCCCTTTCGCGTCGAAGCGCAGTTCACCGGCCACGACCGGCTCGGTCGCTCCCGGGAGCCATCTCCAGACATAGCACTTAGAAACAGTCATCGATTTCCTGCTGGTGGGTTCGGACACGCTTCGGGAGCAAGGACTCGAGCTCGGCGGTTTTTGATGCGGTCACGGCAAAGCGATCCGCGTCGGGATCGAAAAGCGGCACCCCGAGAATGCGTGCCGCTTCGAAATAGGAGCCTATCGCGACGCTGGGGGAGCCTTCAAGGATCTTGCGGACGGTAGGCGCGGAAACTCCGAGCCGATCGGCCAGCTCGTTGAGGGTCAAATTTCTTTCTTTTCTCCGGATACGAAGCAGCGCGGCAAAGTGCGAGAGCGCAGCTTTGGCAACAGTTCCTACTTGGATCGCGGTCTTGGCCATGAATTAAAATTGCATTTAAGCCAATTAAAAGCAATTTTATTTTCCAAAGGAGCCGCCAGCTTCAACGCCGCAGGCTGAAAAATCCTTGCCTCCTCCCCGGAAACACCGGTTTGTCCTTGGCGCATGGTCGGCGGCGTTCGGTGATATCTGCCCCCTTGGCCGCGGGGTCGAGGCTGTCGTGGTCATGGAAGGTGCCGGGCGGTTTGATCACCTCAGGTTTCCGGTTCCTCCGGGATGGCGTTGGACCTGCCTCGGGACGTCTCAACGCACGGGATAGGTCGAAACCTCTGCCGCGCGCAGCTCCTCGCCGTTGACGGTCAGGCGGAGGCCGAGCATCAGGACGTTTTTGCGGCCCTCGCCGAAGTTCAGACAGCATTCGGGCGGGTAATACTCGCGCTGCGGGCCGATCTCCCAGTGGCGGCCGATGTCGTTTCCGTTTAGCCACATGAAGCCGTTGCTAGACGGCTCCAAATCCCTCGTCATGGTGAGCGCCGACTCCGACAATCCCGAGGAAATCGCCTCAGTTCCCCTGACTGGCAAAACCGTTCACCTCAAGGTCGAATGCGAATTCGATCCCGCGCCTGAAGTCGCCCGCTTCTCCTACAGCCTCGACGGCAAATCCTGGACCCCCATCGGTCGTCCCTCGGCCCTTAAATACACCGTGCCGCACTTCATGGGTTATCGCTTCGCCCTCTTCTATTATTCGACCAAGACCGCCGGCGGCCGGGTGGACTTCGACTACTACCGGGTCGGACAAGGCGGCGACTCCCGCTGACCTTCGCCTTTCCTTTTCATGCTTCCGATCTAGCCAGCCTTCGTCGGTTCCTCGGTGCCGCCTCTGCATCCGCCGCGACACCGGTGGACTTCGAGTGGTTCGGATAATCCAGCACGGACAAAACCTTCATCCGCGAAGAAAGGAGCCTGCCAATCCCTATGGGCGACCAGAAGGGTTGGTGGCGTTGCCCAACGTCGCCGGATCGGGTACGCCGGAAGATCTGCCGCACGCTCCCGTGTCGACCCGGGCGTTGCTGCTCAAGTCCGGATGATTCATGATTGGTTTTCCAATCACCCGATCAGGGGAGGAAAAAATCACTCTTCGGCAAGATGGACGGAATCGACTTCTTCATCGTTTACTAGTTGATACTCGGATCGACTCGGCTGATGGAAACCCAAACCCAAGATCATAAAAACCCAAGCTGCGGCCTGCCACAGGCCTCAACCGCCCCTCCCATGAAAAAAAACATCCTTTCTCAAAACCTCGCCCTCGCAGGCGTCTGACTGCTCGGCTTTGGCTGCACGCTTTCCCTCGGCGGACTCGCGGGTGCCGCGCCGCTTGCCCCCTTGGCCTGGACCACCAGCGGCCCGCTCGTCCACCCCGCCTCTCTATTTTGGCCACGTCGCCATAGCCGATGCGCAGGTCGCTGTTCTTAGGACGGCCGCGAAACCACTCTAAAAAATGACCTCAAAAATCGGAAAGCTACGTCTCTTCTTAGCGCTGACCTTGTGTTCGCTGATCGCTACGTCTGCCGAATCGGCGACCAACTGGAACTGGGTCCAAACCGGTGGTGGCTGTTATACGCCAAACGTCGTTTTCAGCGAAGTCCAACAAGGGTTGGCCTATGCAAGATGCGACGTGGGCGGTGCCTACCGCTGGGACAATGCCACCAGCCAGTGGGTGCCCCTGCTGGATTCCACCGAATGGACAGAATCCCACCTCAGTGGTGTGCTTTCGATGGCGGCAAGCCCGCAGAATGCCGACAAGGTGGCTTTTGCCTGCGGCCTCTACACCAACGCATGGGATCCGCTGAACGGCGTCATCCTGACCTCAAACAATCAGGGTGTCACCTGGACGAAGACCGTGATGCCGTTCAAAATCGGCGGGAATATGCCGGGCCGGAGCATGGGGGAGCGACTTGCTTACGATCCGAATAACGACAGCATCATGTTCTATGCCGCATCCGACGGGAACGGCCTCTGGAAGAGTTCCAACGGCGGGATCAACTGGGCGCAGGTTACCGCCTTCCCGAATCCCGGAAATTGGGCTCCCGCCGCAACGGATCCCGCTGATATTTTCAATCGCACCCCGGGCGTCCTCTGGGTGGCTTTTGACAAGCGCACCGGGACGCAGGGGAACGCGACCCAGACCCTCTATGTGGGTGTTGCCGATTTGGACAATGGCATCTACGTCAGCAACGACGGTGGAACTTCCTGGTCACGCCTGGCAGGACAGCCCACGGGCTTCCTCTGCCACCGCGGGATTGTAGAACCCAGCCTTGGCTATCTCTACAC
>JBDTNJ010000515.1:0-7891 GCA_039933825.1 Luteolibacter sp. | reverse complement strand
CGATCATCATGATGGCGTTCTTCTTCACGATGCCGATCAACAACAGGATGCCGATGATAGCCATGACGCCGACGTCATGACCGAAGACCCACAACGTCAGCAGCGCGCCGAGTCCGGCCGAGGGAAGTGTCGATAGAATCGTGAGCGGATGGATGAAACTCTCATAGAGCATGCCAAGGATGATGTAGATGGCGATGATGGCGGCGGCGATCAGATAGGGCTGTGATTTCAACGAATCCTGGAACGCCTGCGCCGTGCCCTGGAAACTGCCGGTTAGTGTCGCAGGCGTGCCCATTTCCGCCTCCGCTTGTTCGATGGCGGTCACCGCATCACCGAGAGCGGTGCCTGGGGCTAGGTTGAATGAAATAGTGACGGAGGGATATTGGCCGAGGTGGTTGACGGATAGGGATTTGGTGGTGTTGGTGTCGAATTTCAGCAGTGAGGACAACGGAACCTGTGCCCCGGTTAGGGGCGATTTCAGAAACATGCGGCTGAAGACGGAGGGATCGGTCTGCATCTTGGGCGGCACCTCGATGATGATCTTGTATTGGCTCACCTGGGTGTAGAACTGGGTGACCTGCCGTTGGCCGAAGGAGTTGTAGAGGAGCGAGGTAATCGCAGACGTCTCAATGCCGAAGCGCGACGCGGCCTGGCGGTCGATCTCGACGCTGAGCGCGGGCGCGGAGGACTGCTGGTCGGAGTTGAGGTCTCGCAGCATGGGGAGTTCCTTCAGTTTTCCGAGGATGCGGGGAGCCCAGAGATTGAGTTCGTCCGCATCGGCGTCGCGCAGGGTGTATTGAAACTGGGTTTTGGAAATTACGCCTCCGACGTTGATATCCTGCTGGGCTTGGAAAAACATGGTGGCTCCGGGAATGCCAGAAGTGTTTTTCCGCAGGCGGGTGATGATCTGCTGGACGCCGTCACGATCGGCGCGCTCCTTCAGGGTGATGTAGTATCGGCCGTTGTTGAGGCTGGACGATCCGCGGCCGGCGCTGAGGTTGTATTGGAAGGCGAGCACTCCAGGGTCCTTGGCGATGACCGCGCCGACCTGCTGCATTTTTGCCGACATCGCATCGAAGGAAATGTCCGCGGCTGCTTCGAGCGTGGCGTTCATGAAGCCGGTGTCCTGCTGGGGGAAGAAGCCCTTGGGCATTTTCACGAAGACGGCGCCGGTGGCAGCCACCGTCAAAAACAAGGTGAGCAGCGTCAGCTTGCGGCGGCGCAGCACGACGGTGAGCATGCGCTCGTAGGTGGTTTCGATGGATTGGAAAAAGCCTTCCAACAGCTTGTCCGCTTTCTGACGGAGCGATCCCTCGGGTTGGCCGTGGGGCCTCAGGAATTTGGAACACATCATCGGAACGAAGGTGAGCGAAACGAACCCGGACATCAACACGGTGACGGTCACGGTGACGGCGAACTCGCGGAAAAGCCGTCCTACGATCCCGCCCATGAGCAGGATGGGGATGAAAACGGCAACCAGCGAGAGGCTGATCGAGAGGATGGTGAAGCCGATTTCACCCGCGCCCTTCAACGCCGCGTCCATCGGTTTCATGCCTTCTTCGATGTGACGGTAGATGTTCTCCAACATCACAATCGCGTCATCGATCACGAAGCCGACGGAGATGGTGAGCGCCATGAGCGAGAGGTTGTTGAGGCTGTAGCCGAGCACGTGCATCACCGCGAAGGTGCCGATGATCGAGATCGGCACGACGGCGCTTGCGATGAGCGTGGCTCGGATGTTCCGCAGGAAAAGGAATACCACCAGCGTGACCAGAGCCATCGTCAGGACGAGGTGGAATTCCACTTCCTCGACCGAGGCGCGGATGGTTCGCATGCGATCGCTCAGGACGTCCACCTTGATTGCGGGAGGCATCGCGGCCCGCAACGACGGCAGCAGTTTGCGGATGCTTTCGACGGTGGAGATGACATTTGCATCCGCCTGTTTGCGGATGATGATGCCGACGCCGCGCTTGTTGTTGATCCAAGCGGCGGAGCGGAGATCTTCCGGGCCGTTCACCGCGCGGCCGACGTCGCGGATGCGGATCGGAGCTCCGTTGCGATAAGCGAGGATGAGATCGTTGTAGGGTTCTGCTTTGAGGATCTGGTCGTTCGCGTAAATCGAAAGACTCTGGTTAGGTCCGTTGAGGCTGCCCTTGGGAGTGTTGACGGTGGAGGAAGCAATCACCCCGTTCACGTCCGACATGCCGAGGCCGAGGGAAGCCAGTTTCGCGGGATCCACCTGGACGCGGATGGCGGGTTTCTGCTCGCCCATGATGCTGACCTGCGCAACTCCGTTGAGCTGGGAGATCTGTTGGGCGATGACCGTGCTGGCGTAGTCGCTGAGTTCGGTGAGCGGCAGAACTTCGGACTGCACGCTCAGCAGCATGATCGGCGAGTCCGCGGAATTCACTTTTCGATAGGTCGGCGGACTGGGAAGTTCGGAGGGCAACTGCCCGGCGGCGGCGTTGATGGCGGACTGGACCTGTTGGGCGGCGGCGTCGACGTTCACATCGAGGTCGAACTGGATGGTGATTGACGTCGTCCCCAAGCCGCTGCTAGAGCTCATCTGCGTGATGCCCGGAATGAGCGCGAGGTTGTTTTCCAGCGGCGTGGCAACTGACGACGCCATCGTTTCCGGACTCGCTCCGGGCAGACTGGCGGACACCTGTACCGTTGGGAATTCGATCTGCGGCAACGGAGCCAACGGCAGAAGCGGAAACGTGACCGCGCCGATGAGGAAGATGGCGAGGGTCAGCAGCGTGGTCGCGACGGGCCGCCGGATGAATGGTGTGGATAGACTCACAGCTTCGAAGGTAGGATGGAGATGCGCGCACCGGGTTGGAGTTTGCTCTGGCCGTCCAACACGACCTCTTCGCCGGTCTTGAGGCCATCCTCCACAATGGTGATTTCATCCACCCGCGGGCCGGGTTTCACGTTGCGCGGTTCCACGGTCTTGTCGGCTTTCACGATGTAAACGAACGGGCCGTCGAGTCCGGCGGTGATGACCTGGGTGGGGACGACGACGGCCTGTCTGCGAGTCTCCACCAGAACGCGGGCGTTGAGGAATTGTCCGGGCCAGAGCGCCTCGTCGGTGTTGGGAAAGGTGGCTTTGAGCTTCAGGGTGCCGGAGTTGACGTCGATTTCGTTGTCGATGAGTGCCAGTTTTCCCTCGCCGAGAATCTGGCCTTCATCGGTCAGCGCCTGAACCGTCAATTCCGATGAATCCGCTAACATCCGCTTGCGAATCGCGGGCAGGCTGTCCTGCGGCAGAGTGAAAACCACGGAGATCGGCTGGAACTGGCTGATGACCACCAACCCGCCCTCCTGACTGGCGGTAACGAGGTTTCCCTGGTCGATCAGACGCACACCGGTTCTTCCCGCGATCGGGGCCTTGACCGTGGTGAAATCGAGGTCGAGCTGCGCCGACTGCTGGGCCGCGACGTCGGCTTGTTGCTGGGCGGTGAACTGGGCGACGCTCGCTTCGAGTTGATCGAGGAGCTGGCGGGTTGCCGCGCCCGATTTCACCAGTTGGCCGATGCGGTCCATGTCCTTGTTCGCATTGGAGAGCTGGGCGGTGGTTTGAGCAACTTTGGCTTTGGCCTGGGCGAGAAGGGATTCGTATGGCCGGGGATCGATGACGGCGAGGACATCGCCTTCGCTGACGATCTGGCCTTCGGTGAAATTGATCCGGTCGAGCACGCCGGCCACGCGCGGGCGGATGGTCACCTTGTTGTAAGCCTGCACGGTGCCGAGGCCGGTGAGCCAGATCGGCACGTCGCGTGCGGAGGCGGCGACCGTGGTCACCGGCACGGATTTCCCCTCTTTGGGGGCGTTGGCGGTTTTGCCGGACTTGGGAAGGAGAAGCCATGCGAGAACGATGCCGACGGCAAACAACAAGAAAAGGAAGAGACGGCTGAATTTCATGGTGAGTCGCGGATAGATGAAAATTGGTTGAGCCATCCCGAGGCGAACTTGAACCTCATTCCGGAGAAATGGTATGGAGCATTTCGGGTTTATTGTGGCAAAGTGTATGGATCGCCCGCGCTGAGACATCTGGTTACAATTTTCGAGGCGATTGTCCTGATCGCCGTGTCATATTCCCCCATCTTCTTTCATGTTGAACCCGTCCCCGCACATCGCAGTCGTTGACGATCACCCGCAGATTCGTGAGTTGCTGGTCCGTTATCTTGGCTCGCACGGATATCGCGTGAGCGAAGCGGACAGTGCGGCGGCATTCCGGCGGTTGTTGGAGAGAAGTTCCTTTGATCTGGTGGTGCTGGACGTGATGATGCCGGGCGAGGACGGCATCTCGCTGTGCAGGGACCTGAGGGTGACGTCCCAGGTTCCGGTGATTTTCCTAACGGCCGTATCCGAGGACTCCGACCGCATTCTCGGGCTGGAAATGGGGGCGGACGACTATCTGACGAAGCCGTTCAATCCCCGCGAGCTGCTCGCACGGATCAAGGCGGTGCTCCGCCGGGCGAACAGCCTGCCGGTCCAACGCGCCGCCGTCCCCGCCGGCCGCGTCCGCATCGGCGGACTGACGGTGGATATGGAGCGACGTGAGGTGATCGGCGCGGACGGAGTCGCCTCGCCGCTGAGCACGGCGGAGTTCCGGCTGCTGGGAGTGTTCATGTCGCATCCCGGAATCGTGCTGACGCGGGACGAGTTGCTGGACATCACCCAAGGCCGCGCGGCGGAAGTCTGGGACCGCAGCATCGACAACCAGGTGAGCCGCCTGCGCCGCAAGATCGAGGCGGATCCGAAGAATCCTGAGCTCATCGTCACGCATTGGGGTGGTGGTTATAGTTTTACCGGAAAGGTGGAACCGGAGTGAAACATTTCTGGATGCGCAGCCTGACCAGCCAGCTTATCGGGCTGATGCTGGTGGCGTTGCTGCTTTCACAAGTGCTTTTCTATCTAATTAACAACAGCGAGCGGGATCGATCGCTGCGCACGTTGAGGCAGGATGAATTGCTCGCCCGGGCTAATGCCGTGGCGCGCCTCGTCGGTGTCACGGGCGAGGGAGTCCATCCGGAAGTGCTGCGGGCGGCGGGCACCTCGCTTTCCCGCTACTGGCTTTCACCGGGACCACCGGACGATCCCCGCTCTTGGCAGAAAACCGCCCGCGGCGAGTTGTTGCGCGCGCTGCCATCCACCCAACCGGTGAACGCCGGCGATCTGCTCCCGAACCCCCGGATCTCGGAGTCGGAATTGCCGCTTTCGAATGAATCCGTCTGGACGGAGATTCCTTCGAACGGACGGCAAAATGAAGCGCGGCTGCTAGTTCTGGAGAGTTGGAACGGGATCGGCTACGCCACGGCGATCCGCCCCGGGCTATGGCTCAATGCCGTCTATGCCAAGCCGGAACTCATCGCATCGCCGGTCCGCTACTATCTATCGCTCGGCGTCACCGCGCTGCTCCTGTCGCTACTGGCCGTGCTGGCCGCCCGCCGTGTCGGGCGCCCGCTCCAACGTCTCACCGAATCCGCCGAGCGGATCGGTCGCGGTCAGGACGTGCCCCCCGTGCCCGAAGAGGGTGCCGACGACATCCGCCGGACAGCCGTCGCCTTCAATCAAATGCAATCGCGCCTCCGCCGCTTCGTCGAGGACCGCACCCGGATGATCGCGGACATCAGCCACGATCTGCGCACTCCAGTCACGCTCTTGCGGCTCCAGGTGGAGTTCGTTTCCGATCCCGATACCAAGGAGAAAATGATTTCCACGCTCGATGAAATGCAGGCGATGACCGAAGCCACGCTGGCCTTCGCGAAGGAGGATTCCAGCACCGAGCCATCGCGCGTCATCGACATGGACGCTTTTGCGGAAAGCATCTGCGACGATCTCTCGGGCCTCGGATGGGACGTGACCTTCACCGGTGGAGTTAGAACGCCCTGGTGCTGCCGCCCCGACAGCCTCCGACGGGCCGTGCGCAACGTGATGGAAAACGCCGTGCGTTACGGGAAGCGCGCCCGGATCAGCTTGGAGCTCTCGAACGCATCGCTGAAAATTCACGTGGACGATGACGGACCGGGAATGGCGGAACAGGATTTCGAAAGGGTCTTCGCCCCTTTCGTAAGACTGGAGCATTCGAGAAATCCCGACACCGGCGGAGTCGGACTTGGCCTGTCCATCGCCCGCAGCATCCTCCGCTCACATGGAGGCGATGTCACCCTGGCGAATCAGCCCGAAGGCGGCCTTCGGGTCACGCTCTCCTTGCCGGAGAGCCGAACGGATTGAGAAAAATGGCGGAGCAGTGAATCCGAATCGGAAAAGTCACCCAGTATTCCCTGATCCATGCGATTTACAGGGTGTTTTGGGTGAAAACCGCCAATTCTGGGTATTTTGATATAGATCAGTTCTCTCGAAAGCCTGCCATTTGGGCATTTTTCAAATGGAATTCCTTGATTCCCTGATTCCCAAAATATCAGGGAATTCGCGTGCGATTCTTGAAGTAGCCGGGTCGAGGCTCACACCTCTCGCACGGTACCGCCATCGATGACGGCCTCCCACCCGTGGATCGAGACCGACCGACCAGATACAAGAAAGGCTACCAACTCGGCGGTCTCTCCCGGCCACGCGGGCCTGATGATGATCATCCCTCCGAATCTCCCGGCACTTCGCTGGGTGAGCACATCGATCGATCCCAACGACAAGGTTGAGATCTACGAGGAACTCCGGGCCACCCACCGCGAGGGCGTCATCTTCAAAGAGGTCGATGCACCTTACAGCGCGGGGCGTCCGAACTCCGGCGGCACCCAATTGAAATACAAATTCGTCGAGAGCGCGTCGTTCATCGTCACCGCCCGCAACGACAAACGCAGTGTCAGCCTCGGCCTCTACGATGGCGACAAGCTGGTTCCCGCCGGCAACGTCACCATCCCCCCGAACCACGCCGTGCCTGCTCCCGATGAAGTCTGTGAGATTCAATATCTTTACGCCTTCAAGGAGAGCGGCTCGATCTACCAGCCCGTCTATCTCGGCAAACGCTGCGACATCCCCGCCGCTGAGTGCGGTGTGGAGCAGCTCAAATACAAGCCCGAGGCCGACGCCTGATTTTCCGACTTCGGCAAGGACCGCAAAGGCAAGCCCGGTCGCACGATACACCCCAGCGCGACCGGGGAAACACCGGGCCGCCATGAATCATCCCCCGATGCTTCGTGGCGGCCCATCTCATTTCAATCACCAGCAACACCCAATCATCCCATGAAAATCACCAGCGCCACCAGCGCCACCATCACCGCCATGCCTCGGCCAATGCCGGAAGGCATGTTCAATCCCATGCCCGAGGTCGTCGCTACCTTCGAGGACGGCTCCACCAAAAACTTGTTCTCGTTCTTTCCCGACGAGGTCTCGTTCCAGCCCTCCGAGTTCACGGGCCTCACCGAAGAAGAAGCCCACAGCCTCTTCCAACGCAAGGACACCACCTATCTCCGGTCATGAAACAACCGATACCCCGAAACAGCACCGTCCCTCTCAAAGTCGGCGACCGAGTTCAGATCGTGCCCGAATGGCAAGATCCGGGCGACGAGAAATACGAGCGCTTCGTCATCGAGGTACCCGAAGACTGCACCCGGGTCCGCATCCAAGCGGTCATCCCGGGGCTGCTCTTCCAACCCGTCGAGTGGATCGAAGCGGACAAGCTCGTCCATCTCTCCCCAAAAACTGAAAACCACCAAATCCCCAACCAACCATGAAAACCACCATCAAGGACAACGTCCTCCACATCGAAATCCCGCTGTACGCACCGCGCCCTTCCGCCACGCTCGGACAATGCGCTGAGGCGGCCTTTTTTCGCAAGGTCGAGGGCTTCGTCGCGGCTGACGGCCACTTTCTCAAAAACTTGGTTTTCCTTGGTGATGCGCTTCATGTCCGCCTCGATTTTCTCAAA
>JBDTNJ010000514.1:0-5656 GCA_039933825.1 Luteolibacter sp. | reverse complement strand
CTTATACCACATGACCTGTAGCCAAACGATGCTCTATCCAACTTCGGTTTTCGGGCTGAATGCGATTGGAATGGGAGCTTCCTTGCCACACACACCGTCCTTCACGCCAAGCGCTATCATCGTGCTGGCGGAAGTAGGCAAGATAATGCTGAGTTGCATGCGTCCTAGATTATGGCCCTGCCGCCGGGGCGACTGGAAATTTGATAGACTGCTTTGCGTTTGCGAGCAGAGTTCGTAGGCGAGGTGCGTGGCAGTCAGAACTCGGCGGCGATTTGGGGCGGTGACCCTGAATGCGCTCTAGCAGAGTTTCCCAATTGATCTCGATTCCCCTAAGCAACATGTATCGGTCCCAATTATGTCGGGTGTTTGATACTACTTGCTTACCCTCAAGCGAAGCCATGCACGCGATGAGGCGGACATGGGATTGAGATCTTCCACCGTGACGGACTCTGTTCCATCGCCCTGGTCCAGCGGGGTGAGTTCCTGGAAAACCGAGTTGCCGGATTGCCAGTTTCCGGGTGATAGGGTAATGGAGCGTTCCGCCGTGTAGGTGAGCCCGCTGTTGGTTGGACGGCGGTAGGTCAGGGTGAGGTGTTTGCCGTCGATTTCGGTGCGGGTGCCGAGGATTGGCAGCAAGGCGACGTCGGGGACAGTTGGATTCATTGCCAAGGCATATTCGAGGAATGCGGTGACACCGTCGTGGTCGTTGTCGCTGGTACCGTCCGCTGGGTTGCCAGAGGCGAGACCATGGCTCGCCTCCCAAGTGTCAGGCATTCCGTCTCCGTCGGTATCGAGATTGATGCTGGTATTGACGGCGTAGGGCATGGCGGGAGACCAATTGCCCGTCTGACTGTCGGTGGCTCGGACTCTGAGAAGGACGGTGCCTGAAAACGTCGAGCCGAGGTTGGCTGTGGCGTTCCAAACCAGCATGTGGCTGACGCCTGTTGATTGGCTGGTGAGTTTCAATGTGGGCTGGAAGGCTCCCCCATCGACGGTGTTGACCGTGGCATTGCTCCAGGTCGTATCCCCATCGCGGAGGTACTGGAGTTCCAATGATGATCCGTGGGCTTCGGCATCCCAAATACGCACGGCAACTGAACCGGTTGTTCCTCCTTGGGATGGCGTGGGAAGAATTCGCGAAAGTGGCACGTTGTTCAGTATTGGTGCGGTTCCATTCACTAACGCTTCAATGGATTCCGGCGACCAATGGATCAACTGACATTGGCTGGGTGTTGCTGGATCGACCAGCAAGCCGACCAAGCCTTCTGTTCCGTTGGCTTCATGGAAGGCTTCAAACTGATGCCATGACTTGCCTTTGAATTCAGTGGTAAAAACCTTCCGCACCAATGGCGAGCCTACATCCGGTGCCGTCCAGAGCGAGACGGTGCCGTCCGGTTCTCCTACCGCCAGGACACTTGGCGAAGAAGAATTTTGCCTTTTGAGTATGGTCAAGCCTATCGCACTGGATGAAATGGAGGATGAAATTGGAAGCGTCACCGATGTTCGTTGTACCGGGTTGGATGAGGATAGTTCATATTCGCCTACGACAAACGCGTCGCCGCTGTTCGCCGTTCCCGAAGTATCCCGGTCATCGATGAAAGCGTAAACCAACGATGCTCCAGAGCTTGTTCCTGATCGGAGCTGGCCCGAGGCAAGCGATCTACCGCGCCAGATGAGCTTGGGGGTGGCCGAGGGATCGGGAATTGTTTGAAGCGGAATGCTTGAAGCTGGGATTTCTACAAGGCCTTTGCAAACAGTGGTGGGTCCGGCATCGTTCCAGAGTCCGGAAGATGTCGTGATTTGGCCGTAGGGTTCATTCCCGCCAGCGTTATTGGGTTCTCCGGGGTACCAATTCCGGTAGCTGGCGGAAACGCCCGAGATCCACTGCCAGCCATCGCCCGTGGTCCCGCGTATCAATCCGGTCCACATATTCTGGGAGGGGAAATTCGATTGAATCCACTGCTGTTCGGCGGCGTCATTGACGGTCACCAAGTGCCCGCCATTTTGGGTGGCATACAGCTCGGCATCCGGCCAAGTGACAGTCGATGGCGAAAGGAAATACCAACTCCCCGTGGCGGGATTCTTAATCGCGCCAAGCGCAGGAGAAGGCGCACCTGCGTTGATCTCGATTCCGCCAGTGTCCAACCATCGCGCAGCACCTGATAGAACCGGTGTAGGCCAACTCCGGTTTCCTGCGCTGGAACTCACCACTGCTGGAGCTGACCACGTGTCTGATGCAAGGGTCATGCGGAAAACTCCATCGGTGGCTAGAGACGCAGGTGAAAGCAACCCGAGGACACCCGATGAATTCGCACCGACTACCTGCGCGATGCCTGTTCCGGTGCTGTCCGCGACCGTGGCCGTTGACTTGAGCCATGAGGTTCCTGAACGACGGAATTCTTGGATACCTGACTCTCCGCTTGCAGGACGCGCCCCGAAATAGATCGACGGACCACGCCCGGCGGTTACTTCGCCGATGGCTACGGAATTGATGCCGAAGTTTCCGACGCTGGTTGATGTGACCGCCCAGCTATTTCCGGTATTTCGATAAACCGAGAACTGATTTACTGAAGAGCCGATTACCCCATCTGAACCGACTACCACCTGATCGGCCCCGAAACCGTCCAACTGCCCCGTAGCCATCACCCAGTTCGTAGGAGTGAAGCCTGTGGCTGCAACCAACGGGCTGAATGCTGGAACGGCACCCGTGGTTGGGTGACTACTCGCATCACGAGGGTCGGTGCCGGCTTTCCATTCCTGCATGTTGGTGAATCCGTCGTGATCGGGATCGCCGGAGGCACCATTGTCGCCCGTTGCTGCGGAAGCTCCGGTGAATGCCAGGTTGTGGGTGAACTCCCAGCCGTCCGGAAGTCCATCTCCATCAGAGTCCAGTTTCGTCAGGCTCACATCGCGGACCTTTTGGCTGTTCCCGTCATAAGTGTAGAGCTGCACCATTCCATTGTCGCGCTCGGTGGAAATGAGGCGGTCATTCTTGTCGTAGAGTCGGTGCGCCCAACCTTCTCCTCTGAGCCTCATGTAGTCGTTCAAGCCATCATCTCCGGGTTGTCCGGCTTTCGAATTGGCGGCGTTGGCTTTGTAACCTTCTGCACGGTGCGTATATTCCTCCAAATTCGTCAGGCCGTCCAGATCGCGATCATCGTTGGCATCGTTCACCAGCGGATTCAGGCCGTTCGCGACTTCCCAGCCGTCATCCATTCCGTCGCCGTCGGTATCGGCATTGAGCGGGTTTGTTCCGTAGATATTGATCTCGTCAGTATCGGGAATGCCGTCGCCGTCACCATCCTTGGATGTTGGGCTGCTACCCGCACGATATTCCTGAAGATTGGAAAGCCCATCGTCGTCTGGATCAGCATTGGCATCAGCCGTCGTTGGCGAGGTTTCAAATCTCACCTCCCAGCCGTCGGGCACGCCATCGCCATCGGTATCTGGCAGGATTGGAGATGTGCCCGCAAGAAACTCGGAGTAATCATCCGAACCGTCACCGTCGGTGTCTATGTATCTGACAAAGTTCGAAAAAGTCTGATTGTCGAAATAACCATCGCCGGTCGTAGTGGCTACGGGAACGCTAGAAACAGAACCGCGTTCAAGTCGAATTTTCCCGACTGCTCCGGCCCCTGTCGTTGAAGGGTACGCGCCACTGACACCTTGCCCCGCAGAAACCGTTCCTGTTCCACTAATCCGGGTTATCAAAAGCATGGAACCACCGGCGCCTCCTCCTCCCGCCGCCTCCCCTCCTTGTCCACCTGCGCCTGCCGAAGTAATGATCCCACTATTTTGAATCGACCGACTGATAATGACCATCAATCCACCACCTTTCCCTCCGGAGCCGGCAGTAGATGTGAACAGTGAGTCAAAGCGAGGGCCATAGATCGAAGCGATACGAGTTGGGCCCACTCCACCGCTGCCACCACCACCACCGAACCCAAAATATGGGGCACCGGAACCAGCGCCACCACCTCCCACCGTTCCGGAATTACCACCGCCTCCTCCGCTGCTATTCTGCAAGGTGCTATTCGGCATCGGCCAGACGCTTGTTACGTTTCCTTCTCCTGGTGTCCCGATCACTCCGTTGAAAGAGCCATACACTGAGAATCCAGCCCCACTGCGAAAACCCGTGCCCGACGAGTCAATTCTGCCTCCTGCTGAAATCACGACATCGTTCGCGATGACAGCAATGATTCCGCCGGTCGTTCCATTCCAAGACCGCGCTGCGACAGTTCCGTCGATTTGAAGGTTGTCATATTGGGAAACGCGGACGCACTGCACCTTGCCTCCGGTTGTGGTGTTGTAGGTATATTTCAGCGGCGATTTCAAACCTACTTTGCCGTCCAAAATCGACGTGATTTGCACTAACTCAAACGTTCCCGCAGGTGAGCCACTAGCCGGATTACCATCCTGTGTGACATGCAACAAGAACACGTCGCCAATTCTGGTGGTGATCGGAATTGCTCCAGAAATTTCAGAGCTTCCTACGTTTTGCGTCGAGGAAATTAGAATCGCCGTGTCGTTCAAGTAGCTGGTTTGGCCAGTATTCACAGTGAGGTTGCCGTCCGCGCTGCTTCCAACTCGAAAATTCTCAATGTTGCCGTTGAGGCCATACTGGGTTTCCCAAGCGTCTGGGATTCGATCAAGATCTGCGTCCGGCAATCCTTGCGCTTGGGAATGGTTGGCAATGAGGTTGCCTAGCAAAATGGCAGTGCCGATGTTCACACTCCTCCTAATGAGGGACTGGAGGTGCTGTAGGCCGCAGGAACTCAGCCGGGACACGTTCTTGGGGCGCTCCGGGCGAAAGGCTTGGATGGGGAGGCTCATGGCTTGGAAATTGTTGGTTGAATTTTGATAGCCACGCGTTCCTACTTTTTGCCCGATGAGGATTTAGACGCAGTGGTTGTTCCCGCTTTTGAACTTGTGCCACTGCTTCCCCCACCGCTCGAAGGGATAGAAATAGTCGAACCAGCCTTGATGCTGTTTGGGTTACTGATTCCGTTGGACTTTGCCAGCACAGAAACTGAAACGCCTGTTCTTGCTGAGATGGAAGACAGGGTGTCGCCAGATCTAATAGTATAGCTGGAACTTCCAGAACCACCCACAGACAAAAACGAGGATACTTTGCCCGTGGAATTCGAGGCCGATGTAGCATTATTGCTATTTGCGATTTTAGCGTAAGTCGCCGCAACGCCTGCAATTATCATACTTGTTCCCTTCTCGGTGATTTTCCCTGTACCAGAACCGAATACGTTAAGATATTTCTCTCCTTTATATCCGTCGGCCTTGAGCTTTTTAAGATTTTTCCACTTAAGCCCGTTTTCAGCGACGTCATCGGCCAGCTTCTGGGCATCCTTGATCATGCTTCCTAGGCCGACAACACCGCCCGCAAAATCGGTAATGTCTGCGGATGTCCTCAATCCTTGAGCAACTTCGGCATTACCGCTTATTTCGGAATATGTAGCGACTTGCCTCGTCAGGCCGGCTCCAACACCCCATGCGTCTCCGGTTAGCAACGATTGTGTCGTTTGGAGGCCATCGTAAATTCCTTGCAGGATATTTGCATTTCGTTCCTGCCTAATCTGTTCCATTTGAAATCCAAGTGTTTCTTGATTATAGCGAGCAATCCGATCTACTGTTTCCTGGTCCA
>JBDTNJ010000513.1:0-4241 GCA_039933825.1 Luteolibacter sp. | reverse complement strand
TGTTCTCGATGACCGGCATCGTGCTGGCTAACAATTTCATCATGACCTTCATCTTTTGGGAGTTGGTCGGCCTCAGCTCCTACTTACTTATTGGCCACTGGTATCAAAAAGATGCCGCCGCCGATGCAGCGAAGAAGGCTTTCCTCTGCAACCGCGTGGGCGACTTCGGTTTTATGGTCGGTATCCTGATGCTGTGGGGCATCACTGGCAGCCTTGCATTTGACGGCATGGCAAAAGGGGCGGAAGTGTTTATCGCTGCGAATCCTGCAATTTCTGCATCCGTCCTATCAACCACTCTGCTCTGCGTTTTCTGCGGTGCAGTGGGCAAGTCCGCACAACTCCCCCTCCACGTCTGGCTGCCCGACGCCATGGAAGGGCCGACCCCTGTGTCCGCCCTGATTCACGCAGCAACGATGGTTGCCGCCGGTGTTTACATGCTTGTCCGCGTGCAATACTCCCTGCACCTCGACGAGGAAATCCTGCGCGGCCTGCTCTCCAGCAAAGTCATTGCCTGGACCGGTGGTCTCACGTCGCTCGCCGCCGCTCTGATGGCGACCCAACAGGACGACATCAAGCGCGTGCTCGCTTACTCGACTCTATCACAACTCGGCTACATGGTGATGGCAGTGGGCCTCGTCGCCGGGGAAGCCGGCATGTTCCATTTGTTCACTCACGCGTGGTTCAAGGCGCTGCTTTTCCTCGGTTCCGGTGCGGTCATCCACGCCTGCCATCACGAACAGGACATTTGGAAAATGGGCGGCTTGCTGAAGAAAATGCCAATCACCGGATTCACCTTCCTCATTGGATTCCTCGCACTCATCGCTGTTCCCGGCACGTCCGGATTTTTCTCTAAGGAACAAATCCTCGAGGCGGCATTTGAAAAGGAAAAGTTCCTCTTCTGGATCGCTGTCGCTGTCGCCGTGCTTACCCCGTTCTACATGACTCGGCTTTTCGTCGTGGCTTTCCTAGGCAAAACCAAATCCGACCACGCGGATCACGCCCACGAAGTCGGTCCGCTGATGTTTGTCCCCCTCGTTCTTCTAGCAGTGCTCGGTTTGATCGCCGGCTATCCATTCATCGCTAGCAAGTTCGCTCCGGCCTATCATCAGCCTGAGGAACTTTTCCACCTCGGCTTCATCACCTTCGTTTCTCTTGGTGCGGTTCTCGTGGGCCTGTTCAGCGGTTTTCTCCTCTATGCGGGAAAGGAAAAGGACCCTGTCAACATCCAGCTGTTTCGCAACCGCTTCTACTTCGATGGCTTCTATGACAACTTCCTCGTCCGATATTTCCAAGACGCCTTCTCCGCTATCGTTGGCTTCTTCGACGAGCTCGTCATCAACGGCCTAATCGTCGGCGGACTCAGCCGTGCGGCGGAAAGCACCGGCAACCAATTCCGCAAAATCCAGTCCGGCAGTCTACAAGGTTATGCCTTTGCATTCGGCCTTGGAGTCGTCCTCGTCATCTATTTCACGGTGTTTCACTGAAAACTGAAACCTAGCAAACTTTCCCCATGCTCGCCCTCCTCGTTTTTCTCCCAATCCTCGCCTTCATCGCGATTCTGTTCGGCGCACCCGCCCAGCTGACCGCCATCGGCGCTTCCGCCATCAATCTCGTGTTGGGGCTCTACGCAGCCTTCTCATGGCAATGCGGATGTTGGTCTTTCTCACTCTCCGTTCTTGAAAAACCGGCACTGCACCTTTCCTTTGGATTTCCCGATGGCATGAGCGTCATCATGGTGCTGCTTTCGGTGATTGTCACGATGGCCGCCGTTCTATCAGGCAAGGCTCCCGAAGGTCGTGAGAAACTTTATTACGGCTCCTCCCTGCTCATCTCCGGCGGTGCACTCGGTGCCTTCGCCGCAACCGATCTGTTTTTCTTCTATGCCTTCCACGAACTCGCGCTCGTCCCGACCTTCCTGATGATCGGCATGCTCGGCCGTGGCGACCGCCGCCAGGCCGCTTGGAAGATCACCATCTATCTCGGACTCGGTTCGATCATCTTGCTCGCCGGACTGGTCTGGCTCTCCAACCTCACCGGCACTTTTGATATCCAGACAATGATTACCAACAAGGCACTCGTCCCTGCGGACTCACAAAAAAGCATCGCCGCCTTGCTCATCGTCGGCTTCGGCACGCTCGTTTCGCTTTTCCCGTTCCATTCGTGGGCGGCTCCTGCATATGCAAGCGCACCGGCTCCGGTAGCCATGCTGCATGCAGGGGTTTTGAAAAAATTCGGTCTCTACGGCATCCTCCGCCTTGCGATTCCGCTGGTGCCTGAAGGTCTGCATTTCTGGCTCACTCCGCTGCTCGTCCTTTTGCTAGGCAACGTCCTCTGGGTCGGTTTCGTCACCATTTCCCAGAAACGCCTTGATACTATGCTCGGAAATTCCTCGGTGATGCATATGGGTTACATCTTCCTTGCGATCGCCGCGCTCATCGCCCTCCCGGGCAACACACTCGCCTTCCGAGCTGCTGTTGTTCTGATGTTCGCCCACGGCATTTCCATCGCTCTTCTCTTCGGTCTCGCAGATCGCATCGAGCGCAACACCGGCTCGCTCGATCTATCTGACCTCGGCGGACTCGCAAAGGCGGCTCCTGGACTTGCCTTCATTTTCGGCATCGCCGCCATGGCTTCCATCGGCCTTCCCGGCCTCGCAAATTTCTCGGGCGAAGTGCTGGTATTCCTCTCCGCTTTCAAGAGCTACAACGGCACCGCCGGTCTCGGTCCGGTCCAGATCACCTGCATCCTCTCCATTTGGGGCGTGGTCATTTCCGCGGTTTACATGCTCCGCGCCTATCGAAACATCTTCCAAGGACCGTTGGTAAAGTCCACCGAAGCCGCTGCGGACATCACCTTCGCCCAGCGCATCCCGGCTATCCTGCTGATCCTCGCTCTCTTCGCCGTCGGTCTTTGCCCGAACCTTTTGCTCAGTCTGCTTCGCTAAGTTAAAAGTTATTGGTTAAAAGTTATTAGCTGAAATCCGAATAACATCTAACCCATAACAAATAACCTCATCTTTCCCCACCATGCCCGCCTATTATCTCGAAGCCCTCACCGTCGCCCTCGGCATCGGACTGCTCATGGCAGAAGCCTTTTGCTCCTGTAAAAGCAGAGCCTGGGTCGGCATCACCGCCGCCCTTGGCCTGACGGCAATTCTCGGACTGCTTTTCATCTCCATCGGACCTGATGCAAAGCCTGATTCTGAATGGGCGAAGTGGCCACTGTGGAACTTCTATCAATTCGACAGCCTCGCGAAATTCTACAAAGGCTTCTCGCTCATCTGCACCATCCTCGTCTTGCTGATGGCGGTGGATTTCCGCAAGATCCTCTCCCGTTTCACCGAACATCCCGATTCCGAATCCGGCACGGGTGAGTTCTACGCCCTGCCTGTCTTCGCCTGCGCCGGCATGATGTGGCTAGCCTCCGCGAAGGACCTAGCAGGTGCATTCGTCGCGCTCGAACTTGTCACTGTCACCTTCTACATCCTCGTCGCCTACATGCGCCGCAACGTCGGTTCGCTTGAGGCGGGTGTGAAATACCTGATCCTCGGCGCGCTCAGCACCGGCTTCCTTGTTTACGGCATCGCCTGGGTTTATGGCAATACTGGCACCATGAGCCTTGAGAAACTCGCCCACCTCGAACACCTCGCCAACCCCACCGGACTACTTTTCGGCATCGCACTTGTGCTCGTCGGCCTCGGTTTCAAAATGGGTGCTGTCCCGATGCAAGTCTGGATCCCGGACGTTTATCAAGGCGCGCCCACTCCTGTGACCGCTTTCCTCTCGGTCGGATCGAAAGCCGCAGGTTTCATCCTCACCATTCGTTTCCTCGAGCCGTTCTTGCACAGTGAAATCACCCGCGGCCCGGTGCTAACTATTCTTCTCATCCTCGCCAGCGCCACCCTGCTTTTCGGAAATCTGGCTGCCATCCCGCAGACGAACTTCAAGCGCCTGCTTGCCTATTCCTCCATCGCCCATGCAGGATTCCTTCTGCTAGCACTCGCCGCAGGAAAAAGCACTGAGACCGATCTCAGCTCCTCTAAGGTGGTTTCCTTCTATCTCGCCACCTATCTGCTGATGACCCTCGGTGTCTTCTTCATCCTCGCCCAAGTCCGCATTCAGCGCGATGGCGAAATGATCAGTGATTTCAACGGCCTCGGAAAAACCAACCCGCAGCTCGCACTCGCACTGACGGTTCTTCTCGCAGCACTTGCCGGAGTCCCTCTCACCGCCGGGTTCTGG
>JBDTNJ010000512.1:0-7511 GCA_039933825.1 Luteolibacter sp. | reverse complement strand
AAGCTGGAGAAGGCCTACTCCTTCATGATTCGCATCCGCGTTCCCGGCGGTGTGGCGACGCCTGCGCAGTGGCTCGAAACGGACCGCCTCGCCACCCAATTTGCGAACGGCACGATCAAACTCACCACGCGTCAAGCATTCCAGTTTCATGGCATCATCAAGACGAATCTCAAGCGCACGATCAAGGAGATCAACCAGTGCGCCATGGATACCATCGCCGCGTGCGGTGATGTGAACCGGAACGTGATGTGCAACCCGAATCCGTATCTCTCGGAAATTCATGCTCAGGCGTTACAAGCTGCCAAGGACATATCGACGCACCTCACCCCGCAGACCCGTGCCTACCATGAGATCTGGCTGGATGGTGAGAAGGTCGAATCGAGCGAAGAAGAGATCGAGCCGATCTATGGCAAGACCTATCTGCCACGGAAATTCAAGATCACCATCGCCGTGCCGCCATCGAATGATGTCGATATCTACGCGAACTGCCTTTCCTTCATCGCGATCGTCGAGGGCGGAAAACTCGTCGGTTACAACGTCGCCGTCGGCGGCGGCATGGGCTCCACCCACGGCAACGACGCGACCTACCCGCGGATTGCGGACGTGATCGGTTTCTGCACACCGGAGCAGGTGGTAGACGTCGCGGAAAAGGTTGTGCTCGTGCAGCGTGATTTCGGCGACCGCACGGACCGCAAGCACTCGCGTTTCAAATATACCGTGGACGACCACGGACCTGAGTGGATTCTCGCCAAGATCAACGAGTATCTCGGTTATGATCTCGGCCCCGTGCGCGATTTTAAATTTGAGGACAACGGCGACCGCTACGGCTGGACCGAAGACGCCAACGGCAATTCCCACCTCACCCTGTTCATCGCCGGGGGCCGCGTGCTCGACACGCCGTCCTATCCGATGCGCACCGGCCTCCGTGAGATCGCGAAGATTCATGATGGCGACTTCCGCCTCACCGCGAACCAGAACCTGATCATCGCGAACGTCTCCCAGGCCAAGCGCTTGGAGATTGAGGAATTGTTGATCAAATACGGCATTCAGGATAGCCACCTGAAGAGCGCAATGCGCCTGAACTCGCTGGCCTGTGTCGCCCTGCCGACTTGCGCGCTCGCCCTCGCCGAAGCCGAGCGTTTTCTTCCCGACCTCCTCACTCACCTCGAAGAGTCACTGGAGGCAAACGGTTTGCGCCACGATGCCATTACGATCCGGATGACCGGTTGCCCGAACGGTTGCGCCCGTCCGTTCATCTCGGAAATCGGGTTTGTCGGCCGCGGCCCGGACCGCTATAACATTTACCTTGGTGGTGGATTCGCCGGCCAACGCCTGTCGAAACTCTATCGGGAAGACGTCACGGCTGCGGACATCCAGCCCTTGCTTGCTCCGATTTTCAGCCACTACGCCAAGGCGCGGATTGATGGCGAACGCTTCGGCGACTTCTGCATCCGCACTGGATATGTGAATGCCACGGTCCAAGGGCCTGATTTCCACAAGAATATCAAGCCGGAGGCGCACGTCGCCGTTTGATTGATTTCTAAAACCAGCTCCGCCATGGAAGCACTTAAATTCGAAATACCTCCCGTGATCTCCCACGACATTGATCCCGAAGGACTGTCCGCTGTTCTCGCTCCCTTGCGTGCCGGGGAGCGGCTCCGCGTGCTTTATGAACAGCTCGGCGACCGTCTCGTGGCCACCACCAGTTTCGGGATCCAGGCGGCTGTCATGCTGCATCTGATCCACGAGCACGCGCCCAAGATTCCGGTTGTCTTCATCGACACGGGATTTCTGTTTCCTGAAACCTACCAATATGCCGAGGAGCTGACGGCGAGGTTCAGCCTCGATCTCCGCATCTATCAACCCACTGTTTCCGCCGCACGCCTCCAGGCGCTCTATGGAAACCTCTGGGAAAACGGCAAGGAAGGCGCGGATCGCTACGGCCTCATCACCAAGGTGGAGCCGATGAACCGCGCCTTGCGTGAGACCGGAGCGGACGTCTGGCTCAGCGGCCTGCGTCGTTCCCAGTCAAAGTCCCGGATAGATCGCCCATTCGTCGAACAGCAGAAGAAAACCGTGAAAGCCTACCCGATCCTCGATTGGGCGGACGCGCAAGTGGACCTCTATTACTATCAGAACGGCCTCCCGCGCCATCCGCTTTCCGAGAAGGGCTATGTGACGATGGGCGACTGGCACAGCACACGCCCATCCGAGGACGGCTCCGCCGAGTCCACGCGCTTCGATGGTGAAAAATTCGAGTGCGGCTTGCACCTTGACTCCGGGACTCCAGATTTCCAGATTTGAGCGAAGACTTAAGATGGCAAGACATAAGACTTAAGAAAAAAAAATTCATGTCCATGAATCGCTGTCACGTTCTTACGCCTCTCTTGCGTCTTATGTCTTGAAGTCTTGTGTCTCATTACTAATCCCCGAACCTAACAAACTCCCCATGAAAATCGCCGAAAACATGGTTGCCACCGTTGGCAACACTCCACTCATCCGTCTCAATCACGTCACCGCAGGTCTCGACGCCGAGGTCTGTGTGAAAGCCGAATTTTTCAACCCGCTTTTCAGCGTGAAGGACCGGATCGGCAAGGCCATGATCGAAGCCGCCGAGAAGGATGGATCGCTCAAGCCCGGTGGACTCATCATCGAGCCGACATCCGGCAACACCGGTATCGCCCTCGCCTTCATCGCCCGCTCGAAAGGCTACCGTTGCATTTTGACCATGCCGGAAAGCATGTCGATCGAACGCCGCGTGCTGCTTCGGTTGTTAGGCGCTGAGATCGTGCTCACCCCGCGTGCCCGTGGCATGAATGGCGCCATCGCGATGGCCAAGAAACTGATCGAGGAAAACCCCGGTTCGTTCGGTCCTGGACAATTTGACAATCCTGCCAACCCGCAGGTCCACCGCGAGACGACCGCCGAGGAAATCTGGCGCGATACCGATGGCGAAGTGGATGTGTTTGTGGCCGGTGTCGGCACCGGTGGCACACTCACCGGCGTGGGCGAGGTTTTGAAATCCCGCCGCGATGTGAAGGTCTTCGCCGTTGAGCCGGTGAGTAGTCCCGTGATCTCGGGTGGCCAACCGGGCCCTCACATGATTCAGGGCATCGGTGCGGGTTTCATCCCGAAGAATCTCAATGTCTCGGTGATCGACGAGGTTATTCTCGTTTCAAACGAAGACGCCATCGCCACCGCCCAAGCGCTAGCCCAACAGGAAGGTCTACCGGCGGGAATTTCCACCGGAGCCAATGTCTGGGCGGCCATACAGATCGCCAAGCGCCCTGAATTCAAAGGCAAGCGCATTGTGACCATCGGCTGTTCATCCACCGAGCGCTATCTGTCCACCGCACTCGCGGAAAAAGTCCGTGAGGAAGTGGTCAACCTACCGGTTCACGAAATCTAACTTCAGTTTTGAATCGAGCGCCGGTGCTTTTCCGTAAAGCCCCGGCGTTCTTGTGTCAGTGAAGCAGATGCGCATGGGTGCTTCATCGCGGCCTGCTCTCATGTGCAACAGTGATCTGTCCTTCCGCGCAACTCTTCGGCAGGTGAGGTGTTTTCATCTGCGTATGAAACGATATACCCTCACCATAAGCCTTGCAGTCGCTGCGCTCTTCGCCATTCCCACCACCATCTTCGCCAAGGACCAGCCTGCCGGGGATCATCCGAAACGCACGAAAGGCGCAGGCCATCGTGAAGGTGGACACCGCATGGACCCGGAGGCCCGGCTGAAGATCATGACCGAGAAACTCGGACTCGATGTCGACCAGCAGGCCAAGATCAAGGCGATTTTTGAGAAGAACCGCCCCCAGTTCAAAGAGCTCATATCCAAAGGCCGGGGAAATCTCACGGACGCGGACAAGGCGGCCCTGCGTGAGCTGAAGAAGACACAGGCCCAGGAAATGAAAGTCGTTCTAACGCCCGCCCAGCTGGTGAAATTGCAGGAATTGCGCTCACAACGTCGACGTGGAGCGGGATCCAAGTCCGAGGTCGAGTAATCGGCAAATCATAACATGCATCCAACAGGGCGGGAGCAGATTTGCTTCCGCCCTTTTTGCGCCCGGAATGCATTCCGGAGGGTGAGCCAGATATGCACCGTTATTTCGGAATTCGGCGGAACTTCACGGGTGCCCACGAAATGGTGTCTATCAGGATTGAAGAGCGCAAACCCTTTTAATCTAGGGTTTTCGTTGATTCTTCAATGGAGCCGCTGGTGAGATTCGAACTCACGACCTATTCATTACGAATGAATTGCTCTACCCCTGAGCTACAGCGGCGTTCACGCCGGGCGGAAAGAAACAAAGTCCCGGGTCTTTCGCAAGCTGGAAATCCTATCCTGTTGCTCACTCGGTGAAATCGGTCACGGCAGTCTTTAGATCGATCTGCTTGATCCAGCCATTGCGAAAGCGGACGTCGTGGCCCTCACACTGGAGTTTGATGCCACCGGGGATATCGGTCAGGCCTTTGCCGCCATCATTTCCGCCATCGATGCCGGATTTGGCTCCGCCCCAGACTTGGTTGATGGGCTGGTTCGAGTGGACCTTGATGTTATTGAAAAACAGACTGACCATCGGCTTTTCGGTGAGCTTGCCATCGTGAAAACGCGCGGCGCGGAAAACGATGTCGTAGCTGTTCCATCTGCCGGTGCCTTTGTATGCTTCGTAGGGTGAGGCGGCTTCATTGATGACCGCAGCCATGCCGTGCTTGGTTCGATCGCCGTCGAGGATCTGGATTTCAAAGCGGTTTTGCAGATAGACCCCGCTGTTCCCGCCTTCCTTGCTGACGAGAAACTCGATATGCAGGCGGAAATCCCGATAATCCTTCTTGGTCACGATGTCCGCGGATCCGTATTTTCCGCCTGCGGCCACCGGATCGTCCGACATCAGAACCGTGCCCCTATCGACTGGGTCATCGACGATCTTCCATTTGATCGGCAGGGAAGAGGCGAATGCTGGACCTTTCCAGTAGGTCCACTTGCTGTCCAACATTTCGCGTGACCCATCGAGAATCACCTCGGCCCCTTCGATGGGTTTCGCTCCAATACCGATTTCCCCATGAAGCGGTGAAATGAAAGCAGCGAGGGCGGCGGGCAGAATGAATGGTTTCATGCGCGAATCACTACTGGAAGGATCGGCGCGGTCTTTCTTATGCGCGTTGTTTGAAATACTTCACGATGGCTTTCACCAAGCCGGGGATGTCGTGTTGGGGCGCTTCAAACGCGGGTTTCATGCCCTTTTTCCGCAAAGTCTCGCTGGTGACGGGGCCGATGCTAGCGGCTGCGCAGCCTTCCGGCCAGTCGATGCCGAGATCGAAGAAATGATCGACCGTCGAACTGGAAGTGAAGGTGATCAAATCCGCACCTTCCTCTTCGAGGCGGGCACGGGCCCCAGTGGGATCCTCGGTCTCGGGGACGGTGCGGTAAGTGATGCAATTATCGACGATCGCGCCCATGGCGGTGAGTCCTTCTCCGATCACGTCGCGGGTCTCGGCGGCTTTCACCCAGAGCATCGTTAGATTTTCGATATCTTCCTTTTTGAAGGCGTCTATCAGTCCCTCCGCCACGAAGCGTTCAGGGATCAGATCGACAGCGAAGCGGTATTCGCGGATCTTCTGCGCAGTTCCGGCTCCAATCGCAGCAATTCGGGGATTGCCCAAACTGCGGGCGTCTTCGAAGGCGATGAAGAACGCATCGAAAAAGCGCTCAACACCGTTAGGACTGGTGAAAACGAGCCAATCGTATTCGTGCGCGTGGGTGACCAGTTCCACAAACTCACGCTGATCCTCCGGCGGCTCGATGCGGATGGTGGGCAGCTCTACGACGTCGGCTCCGAGGTCTCGCAGTGCCTTACTGAGTTCGCCCGCTTGCTCGCGGGTGCGGGTGACGACGATGCGCTTGCCAAACAATGGGCGCTTTTCAAACCAATTGATCTTTTTGCGCTCGTTCACGACGTTGCCGATCACCGCGACGGCAGGGGAGGAAAAATTCACGCGTTCGGCGATATCCGCGATGTCCGTTAGTGTTCCTTCGATGGTTTTCTGTGAGCCGGTGGTGGCCCAGCGAATTAGGGCGATTGGGGTGTCAGAGGCAGCACCGTTTTCGATGAATGAAGCGCAAATTTCCCGCAGGCGGGCCACTCCCATGACAAAAACCTTGGTGCCAGGTGCTTTTGCTAGCTGGGCGTAATCGACGGAGCTGAAGCCTTTCGTCGGATCCTCATGGCCGGTGAAAATGGTGAGTTGCGTATTGTGATCACGGTGGGTCACGGGAATGCCGGCGTAGGCGGGTCCGGCGATAGTCGAGCTGATGCCAGGCACGATTTCAAAAGGCACACCTGCTTCAGCGAGCTCCGCGGCCTCCTCGCCGCCGCGGCCGAAGATCATTGGATCGCCGCCTTTGAGGCGCACGACGTTTTTGCCCTGCTTGGTTTTTTCGACGATGATGCCGTTGATCTGGTCCTGTGGCACCGAATGATCCTTGGCGCGCTTGCCGACGTAGATTTTCTCACAGCCGGGCTTGGTCCAATTGAGTAGCTCCGGGCTGCTCAGCGCATCATAAACCAGCACATCGGCGAGTTCGATGCACTCCTTCGCACGCAGGGTGAGAAGACCGAGATCGCCAGGACCGGCGCCGACGAGATAACAGGTTCCAGAAGTGCTCATGAGAGTGAATTGAAAAGTTCGAGTGCGAGGGTGAGGGGATCGCTGCCGCGAGCCTCGCCGGATTTCGGCGTGCCTCCTTCATCGGGAAAAACGCGGGCATGAAGGTGGATTTCATCGCCGGAAATCGAGGAATAGACTCCGACCGGAGTGTGGCAGCCCCCATCTAGCAGACGAAGGAACTCGCGCTCGGCGGTGATGCGCAACCATGTCTCACTGTGGCCGATGGACTGGGCGTAAACCTGGCTGGGCGCATCGCCCGCACGGACTTCGAGGGCGATCGCACCTTGGCCGGCGGCGGGAAAGAACCCATTTTCCGGCAGGCGCGTGACATGCAGGCCTGGCACTCCGATGACTGACTCGGAACTTTCACCGCTTGGAAATCCAGGGATGAATCCGAGCCGCACCAGTCCGGCTTCTGCTAACAAAATAGCATCGTAGGTTCCGTCGTCCGCAAGTTTTCTCAAACGGGTCGGAACGTTGCCGCGCAGATCGGAAACCTTGAGGTCCGGCCGCAACCATTCGATTTGTTTCGCGCGCCGGACGCTGCTGGTTCCCACCCTTGCGCCTTCCGGCAGGGCTTCGAGTCCGCCGGGCTTGAGTGTCACCAGGACATCCCTCACCGGAGCACGTTCCAAAACGGCGGCGAGACTGTAGCGGCTTTGCAGCGTGGTCGGCAGATCCTTCAAACTGTGCACGGCGATGTCGATTTCACCGGAGTCCAACGCTTCCTCGATTTCCTTGATGAAAACGCCCTTGTCGAAAGTGCCTTCGGCCTTTGCCACCTCGCTCAGCGAGACATCCGTCCGCCGGTCACCTGTGGTCTTGATCACTTTACGCTCGATGATCAG
>JBDTNJ010000511.1:0-3572 GCA_039933825.1 Luteolibacter sp. | reverse complement strand
CTCCATGACCACCACCATCACCTACGACGACAAGTCGGTCCGCCGTTTCATGATCGCCTCCATCTTCTGGGGGATCGTCGGCATGCTCGTCGGCGTGCTGATCGCCACCCAGCTTTCCTGGTGGCAGATGAACGGGAAATTCCTCGAAGTGCTGTCCTTCGGTGCCATCAAGGCGGAGGGAATCTCATTCCTAACATTCGGCAGGCTCCGTCCGCTCCACACGAATGCGGTGATCTTCGCTTTCGTTGGGAACATGATGTTTGCCGGGGTTTATTACTCCACCCAGCGCTTGTGTAAGGTGAGGATGGCTTCGGATTTGTTATCAAATATCCATTTCTGGGGCTGGCAACTGATCATCGTGGCCGCAGCGCTCACGCTTCCCGCAGGTTTCACCCGCGGGAAGGAATACGCCGAACTCATCTGGCCTATCAACATCGCAGTGGTCCTCATGTGGGTGACGTTCGGAATCAACTTCTTCTGGACACTTGCGAAACGCAATGAGCCGAGCCTCTACGTCGCCCTTTGGTTTTACATCTCCACGGTCATTACGATCGCGATCCTCTACATCGTCAACCACCTCTCGATTCCGACATCGATCATCCATTCCTATCCGATTTTCGGCGGCCTTCAAGACGGACTTGTCCAGTGGTGGTATGGCCACAACGCCGTCGCGTTCTTCCTTACAACGCCGATTCTCGGCATCATGTATTACTTCCTGCCGAAAGCAGCGAACCGTCCGGTTTACTCCTACCGGCTCTCCATCGTCCACTTCTGGTCGCTCGTTTTCCTCTACATCTGGGCGGGTCCCCACCACTTGCTGAATACCGACCTGCCACGCTGGCTTCAAATGTTAGGCATGACGTTCTCGCTCATGCTCTGGGCACCGTCTTGGGGCGGCATGCTCAATGGCTTGCTCACCCTCCGCGGGGCCTGGGACAAGCTTCGCACTGATCCGGTCATTAAGTTTTTCGCAGCAGGCATCACATTCTATGGCATGGCGACGTTTGAAGGCCCGCTGCTTTCCATCCGCGCCGTCAATGCGATCTCCCATTACACGGATTGGACCATCGGTCACGTCCACGCGGGTGCGCTCGGCTGGAATGGCTTCATGGCCGCCGGGATGTTTTACTGGCTCGCCCCACGCCTGTGGAAAACCCAACTCTGGTCGAAGTCTCTTGCGAACATGCACTTCTGGATCGGCATGGTGGGCATCCTGCTCTACGTCGTCGCGATGTGGTGTGCGGGCATCATGCAGGCTCTCATGCTCAATCAGGTCAACCCCGGCGGCACCACCCTCAAGTATGAATTCCTGGAAACCCTCGAAAGCATCCAGATCTTCTACATCCTCCGCTCCTTCGGCGGCTCGCTCTATCTACTCGGGTTCATCCTTTGCGCCGTGAACGTCTTTATGACCGCGCGCTCTGGAAAGGCCTATGACGAAACCGTCGAAGTCGCCCTGCTGGAACGCAAACAAAAGGACGGCATGCCGTGGCGCGAGGCGCTCATCAACGATCCGCTCGCCTACATTTTCCTGGGTATCGCATTCACCATTCTTTGGTTCTTCCTGCCACCTCACGCGGACAAGGCGGCACTGGTGGTGGCCATCCTGCTAGGAATCAAAGCCATCTACGCCTTCAGAGCTTCCAAGGAAAAATGGACCAACTGGCATGAACGCATTGTCCAAAACTACATGCCCTTCTCGATCCTCGTCTTCATCGCCGTCGCCATCGGCGGCTCGGTTCAGATCATCCCATCCCTCATCGTTAACCGTGAGAAAAACATCGAAGGCCGCCTGCAGGACCTTTACACGCCGCTGGAACTCGCCGGGCGCGATCTCTACATCAACGAAGGCTGCTATAACTGCCACTCGCAGATGATTCGCACCCTCGTTCCGGATGTGATGCGCTACGGCCGCGCCGGCATCGCGGATGACTACTCACATCTTGGCGAGTCGCTCTTCGATCATCCTTACCAGTGGGGCTCCAAGCGCACCGGTCCCGATCTCGCCCACGAAGGCGGCCCACCTGCCGCCGGAGCCAAATACATGCGCGTCGGAAAACGCGGCAACGACTGGCATTTCAACCACTTCATGAACCCGCGCCAGATCTCGCCGGGTTCCAACATGCCGAACTACCCGTGGCTGTTCAGCAAGGAAACCGACGTGGCCGCCCTACCCAACAAGATCGCCGTCCAAGCGATGATCGGCGTGCCTTGGCCCGTCATGAACCAGCACGAAATCCGTGACAAGGTGGAAACCCAGTCGCAGGAAATCGCCGCTTCCCTGGTCGCTGCCAAAGTCTATCTGCCGGACCATCCAGAGCTCCAGGGAGACGCCCTCCGCAATCACCTAGCCAAGACTCAGGTCGTCGCGCTCATCGCCTACATCCAGAAAGTCGGCTCCTATCATGAAGTGGTGAAGAAACAACCTGCTCCCCCTTCCAGTCTGGACCCGGATTCCCACCGCGGCACCAGCGCCACTACCGGCCACTAACCATCCACCACCATGTTCAGACGCGTCATCATCGACGAGTGGGTCACCTCCGCTCCGCTCATCTCATTCGCCATCATCGGGCTGGTCTTCATCGTGGTGACCATCCGCGCCCTTCGCATGAGTAAGGAAACCCGGGACCACCTCTCCTCACTTCCTCTCCAGGATCACACTAAAACCGATAGCCAAGAGAAACTCTAACGATCATGCATCAGGAACCCAAGCGCGGCCATTTTGCCAAGGAAAAAGGTGAGGTCATCCTTCGTGAACACGAATTCGACGGTATCCAGGAATACGACCAGAAACTCCCTAACTGGTGGCTCTTCACCTTTTACGGGGCGATTGTTTTCTTCGTCGGCTACTGGGGCCTCTACTATCACACCAACGCCCTCAAGAGCGACCGCCAGGTCATCACCGAAGCCATCGCCACCGTGCAAAAGGCCAAAAACGCCGAGCTGGAGAAAACGCTCTCCTCGCTAACCGATGCCAAACTCGTCCACCAATGGGCCACCGATCCCAGCATCACCAGCGCGGGTGAAGCCACCTTCCTCACCAACTGCTCCGCCTGCCATGCCGCGGATCTCAGCGCCACCATGGTCGTAGGAGGCAACAAGATCCCCCTTCCCGGCCTGCCTCTTACAGACGGGGTCTGGAAATTCGGCGGCAAGCCGATGCAGATCTTCAAACTCATCAACGCTGGCTCGCCACCGGAAAGCACCGGTAACAACGGTGCGAAAATGCAAGCCTGGGGCCAAACCCTCACGCCGAAACAAATCGCCGAACTCGTCTCCTTCATCATCTCCAAAGTACCTAACGACTTCAAAGACATCCCACCGGAATAAGGGCGAATCAAGCGGGCCACGCCTTGTTAGCTTCTTAGTTGTCGCTCGTAATCGGCGTTCAAGAGATCAAAAAGGTTACCATCAGGGTCTCTCACGGTGACAACCCGTCCTCCCCAAGGCTCATCTCGCACACATCCGTTGAAGCTCACGCCCCGGGATGCAAGCTCCTGATATAGTGAATCCACATCCGTGACATAGAGCTGGAGTCCGGTGTGAGCACGCGAAAATGGCTTGGTCCATTC
>JBDTNJ010000510.1:0-6464 GCA_039933825.1 Luteolibacter sp. | reverse complement strand
AAGGTGAGTTTGATTTCGTCGATGTTGTTATAAATGTCCGCGTGGTCGAACTCCACATTGTTCACCACGACGCACTCGGGCAGGTAGTGGAGGAATTTCGAGCGCTTGTCAAAGAATGCGGTGTCGTATTCGTCCCCCTCGAGCACGTTGAAATCGGAGTCGGTAAAATGGGCACCATGACCGAGGTTTTTCGGAAGTCCGCCGATCATGTAGCCGGGATCGCGGCCGGCGTTGACGAAGATCCAGGCGAGCATGGAGGAGGTGGTGGTCTTGCCGTGGGTTCCTGAGACGACGAAGTTGCGTTTGCCACGGAGGAAAAATTCTTTCATCACCTCGGGCAGGGAATGATAGAGGAGCTTCCGGTCCAGCGCTGCTTCTGCCTCGGGATTTCCCCGGGAAATCGCGTTGCCGATGATGACCACATCGGTGTCGGCGGGGATGTTTTCCTCCTTGTAGCCTTCGGTGAGGGTGATGCCCTGGCCACGCAGGAAGTCGGACATCGGGGGATATACATTGGCGTCGGAACCGGTGACGGTGAAGCCGCGCTGTTTCATGGCGGCGGCGACTGCGCCCATGGCGGTGCCGCAGATGCCCGTGAAGTGGAACTTGGATTTGTCTGACATGGAAGAGGGCGAGGCTAGGCGGCGAAATCCGTCCTGCCAATGCGGAATACAGGGTGCATCGAAATGGGACGGCAGTCCTGCCCGCTACGGCAGAGGCTCGCTGCAGAGCACCACTTTGATGGCCGCCTGTGAGCCGGGGGCAAGCGTGACCCGGTCATTGGCGACATTTCCGGATTCCACGCAGACCATGTGCAAATATTCTTCGTTGCCGAAGTCGGGCATGCGTTGGGACTTCGCAATCCATGGATTCCACACAACCGTCGAATTCGATCCCGACTTGGTCACGAAGATCTTGCGCCGTAATTGGGCGTCGATGATTTCGACGGCCGCCGTGGTATCAAAATAGACCCGGTCCACCTCACTTTCGATCCGGATCGATTCCGCGGTTTCGGTGAATGTTCCGTCCAGCACTTTGTCGATGTAGGAGCATCCTGTGAGACCTTTGATAGAAATCGAGTCGATCGCACCGATTTGGAAATACGTGTGGAGACAGGTTTCAAACGTCGCATCCTTGGCACCGGTATTTGTGACAAGCAGCTCCATCGTGAGCTGCTCGCCCACCTGCACCACAAAGTCCACATCGAGCGCGTCGAGCGTGGGCAGGCGAAAGCGCAGCTTCACCACGCCGTCTGCAAGCACCGAGCTCTCCACCAAACTCCATTCGCTGGTGCGGGCGAATCCATGGGCCGGAAGTCCTTCGCGCCCCCCGAACCACGGAAAAATGATCGGAACTCCGCCGCGGATCGGCTTGCCCTTGATGAACTCGCTTTCCTCACTCACGAACAACAATGGTGCGTCACCTTTTTTGTGGAAACGGGTGACGTGGGCACCCTGCAGATAGATCTCCGCAGTGCTCCACTCCGTTTCCACGGCGAGCTTGATCAACCCTCCATGACCCTCTGAAAAGGTGACGTGGCCTGGAATTTCGTGCGGTTTCATATCGGGTTTTAATGAGTTGGGGGGAAATTCCTACTTCTTCTTGCGCAGGAACGGCGGAAGATCCAGATCCTCACCTTCGAAGACGTTTGGCTTTTCTCCCTCGAACCGGCCGCGTGGAGTGGAATCAAGCGAAAGCTCATTCTGCGAGCCGTGGGATTTGATACCCAGTTTGAGCTTGGGCGCTTCAATCTCCGGCTGGGAAGATGCACTAACAGTAGCGAGAAGGCCTTCGTGTTCATCCTCGGAAATATCATCGGCAAAGGGAGAAGGTGCCATGGCCAGGGCAGGCTCGACTTGCTTTGATCCTCCCCAACGCGCGACTACGGATGGTCTCCGTTTTGGCAGAGGTGTGAATCCACCTAGCGTGGACGGCTCCGGTTCGATGGCCTCGATCGGCTCGGGATCTTCCTCGGCTTCGACATAAATTTCATTTGGCGGCCCGGGTTCGTCAGGAAATGCCACATCGGCTTCGATCTGGGGTGCTACTTCTACCTCAGGTTCTTCGCGGATGACTTCCTGCTCACTGGTAGTGGACTCGGTGAAGGTGAGGGCCTCGAGGTTAGGTTGGGGGTCCGCTCCGCCTTGCGCTTGAGTCGGGTCGTCAGGTTCCGCAAACGGCCGCTCGTTGTCGAACAAGGACGGCACCGCAGCCGCCGTGATGTTAGCAGGGGACTTGCGCAACTTTGAGACTGCGGAAACCGGAGTTGGCGTGGCAACCGCCGATTCGGTGGCAGGATAGAGTTCGAATGCCTGAACCTGCTCGACATTCGGTTTGGTGGATGCCGCCACTCCGGAAACCGCCTTCGCCGCGATTGCCGCGGACCGGGGTTCCGACTCTGCTGCGAGAGGGGCGATTTTCTTCATAGGTTCCGTAAAACCCTGACTTGGATCGAGAATCGGATTTTCAGGAGAACCATGGCTGAGGGAATCGCGAGGTGCCATTGCCAGGGAATCTTCAGGCAGTGCGCTGATCAGTGTGATCGAAAGCGAGTCGCCCATGGCTGGATCTACGGCGGCACCGAACAACACGTGAGCCTTTTCCGGGACAAACTTCTGCAAGCGTTGCATGAGTAATTCAATTTCAAACAACGTCAGATCCTCCCCGCCTGATAGATGCACCAGCACGGTTTGTGCATCTTTAAGCAGTGCGCCTTGATCGAGCAGCGGGCTGTTGAGGGCATTGCGAAGTGCCCTTGATGCCCGGTCCTTGCCACTGGCAAGACCGGATCCGAAAAGGCAGCGCGAGCGGTTGGTCCGCAGCGCGCTCATCAGGTCGTCGAGGCCGACGTTGATCAAACCGGGTCGCACCACCAACCGGATCACGGCCTTGATGGATTCGCAGATCATGTGATCCGCAGCGGCGAAGGCTTCGTGAATCCCTTGTTTGGCTAACACCAACTCGCCCATCCGGTTGTTATCAAAAGTGACCAGGGCATTTGACAGGACCGCCAACTCATTGAGCGAGGCTTCCGCTTGATCGCGGCGGCGGCGCCCCTCGAAGGCGAAGGGCATGGTTGCGAAAACGACCACAAACGCACCCTCCTCACGAGCGATGCGAGTGACGATGGGAGCCGCTCCTGAGCCGGTGCCACCGCCCAGACCAGTGCAGAGGAAAACAATGCGCCGGCCTTTGATAGAGGCACGAATCTGGTCCTCCGCTTCGAGCACTGCCTGATGCCCCAGATCCGGATCACCGCCCGCGCCGAGACCTTTTGTCAGGTTCGTTCCTAACTGGATTTTCTCGCGCGCGATGCATGCGGCGAGCGTGCGGAGATCGGTGTTCAATGCCAGCAATTCGGCACCGTCGAGACCATCAAGAGCAATCCGCTCTAACATATTTGCTCCGGCGCCACCGAGACCGATGATTTTAACGGCAGAGGTGGGAATCGTTTGTTGGGGATCGCGGGTGTAAGGGATCATGGTGGATTGAAAGTTTGAGATTTGAGATTCGGGATTGGAAATTGTTATTTGCCGAACGGCCAGAACATGCGGCCGATCTTTCCCAAGACTCCCGGAGGAGTGGCGCGCTCGGTTTCCAGAATTTGCGCGTAGCGGATCAGTCCGATGGCGGTTGCATAGTGGGGGTCCTTGAAGCTGGCCTGCACCCCGCTGATTTCCGGCGGCTCCGGTCGATAGATATCGCGCCCGAAGACATCGAAGGCAAGCTCGCTGAAGCCGCGCATGAGACTGGTGCCTCCGGTTAGGAAGATTCCCGCGCCAATCGCATCAACCGCCCCGGCGGGCAGCCGAGCACGCACCAGCTTCAGCGTTTCCTCGAGCCGCTGACGGATGATTTCATTGAGGATTCCGCGCCCCACTTCGACTTCCGCGAAGCCACGATCATCGGTCAGCTTCGCGGTTCCAATCGAGTGTGCTGGATCCGCCGAGGCGTCTCCTTCCATGATTTTCAGCTGATCCGCCTTGGAAAACGGCAGGCCGGTGACCAAGTGGATGTCATTGGTCACATGGTCGCCACCTACCGGAATGCAACCTGAGGCGACAATCGCGCCGTCAAGGTAAAGTGCGTAATCGGTGGTGCCGCCGCCGATGTCGATCACGAGGGCACCACGCTCGCGTTGTTCGCGATCCAGCGCCATCTGGGCGGTGGCGATGGGCGAGAAGACAATATCATCCACCTCCAGTGGCATTTCCCTAACAAGCTTAATGCTGTTCTGGATGCGTGTCCCGATGCCGTGAACGACGTGGAAATCCGCTTCTACGGTTTTTCCGAAAAGTCCGACCGGTGTGGTAGAGTGTTCGAGCCCATCGAGCCAATAGTTCCGGATGATCGGATGAAGATAGACGTGGTCTTGCGGGATCTGCACCTCGCGGGCGATGGTCCGCGCTTCCTCGACATGTTCAGCGGTGACCGTGGGTTCTCCATCGGGCAGACGGTAGGTGCCGCGGTGGTTGATGCCTTGGATGTGCGAGCCAGTGACAGCGAGGAAAACGCTGCCGATTTCGACATCGCTGGCATCCTCCGCCTTCGCTAGAGCATCTTTCAGACAGGCGCGGGCTTGGGCGAAGTCGTAAATCTCGCCTTTTCTAACGCCAGCGGTTTTCGTCACGCCGATGCCGAGGATTTTGACGGCACTATCCGCCTTTACCTCGCCAACCACCATGCAGGTTTTGCTGGTGCCGATTTCGAGACCGACGTGAATTTTAGTGCGACGTGCCATGGGATTGGGTCAATTGCGATTGAGGAGGCTGCTTAGATCACGGGCACGGCGATCCTTGCTGACATCTCCGGGACTCGGTTCGGGGATCGGGATTGCGCGTGGAGCTGCCGGCTCGTTTCTGACTGTTATGGGGATATTGTATTTGGGGATCAGATTGATGGTACCGATCGAGTAGCCTTTGTCGCTCGCGTGATCGATCGATGCCTGGAGACTGGCGATTTGCCGGTTGTGATCGCCGAGGCCGAAGGTGGCGACGGTGCCTTGGCGGGTGACGAGTTCGAGTGACCAAGCGTTTGCCTGCCGCACGGATTCGATCCAATGAATCGCTTCAGGATCCGCTTTGGAGGCAGCGTCTAGCAAATGAAAACAATGTTGTAATTCAGGCTGGCTCACTGCTTGACCTTCCTTGATGGGGTTGGATTCGGAAGCAGGAAGTTGAATGATGGGTAGATTGATGGCGGCCTCCAATTGTAACTCCGGGCAGGGATAGGCGATTCCGCCATGATCGACGAGCATCGAGCCAACGTGGCGCGTTTCGGTCGATCCGGAGGTAGGGCAGGAAATCCATGCCCGCGGGGCTCTTGGCACCACCCGCACCACAAGTGTCCCGGGCAAATGGCGTTCCGCCCGGGCATCGGCGATTTCCGGGCGTGCTTTGAGCTTTGTCACGACTTGCTCAATGTTGATATTGAAAATACTATCGGTGATATCGATGCCGGTTGCTTCAGCCAGACCCGCTTCGTCGATCACCGAATTCGGATTCAAGTCGATCACCTGCAGGCGGAAATCAGGGTTTTTATAAAAAGCGCGCTGAATTCCCTGCCAGACGCCCCAACCCATGCCGACCAGCACCGCGAGCAGGCAGGCGAATTTTGTCAATTTCCCGGCCAGTTTCAGAAAGCTGAACCAAGCGATGCGCGGTGACATCACACGGACCTCCAGCACATTGGAGCGGTGGGTGCGACGGGCTTTGCTGGTGTGGCGTTTTGACATATCAGGAGCGGAGTTGGAGTGATAGCTCGGCAATGGTTTTACATAACTCAGGAAACGAGATGCCGGCGGCGGCGGCGGCTTTGGGAAGCAGGCTTGTTTCCGTCATGCCGGGGATGGTATTGGCTTCTAGCACGTATGGCCGATTTTGTGAATCCAATAGCACATCCACGCGGGAATAAATTTCCACACCTAAGGAACGATGGGCGGCGAGAGCGGCGGCTTGCACGGCCATGGTGGTTTCCAAATCCAGATCGGCTGGGCATTGGTATTCGCTGCCTTTTGCACCGCTGAGCCATGGGTATTTGCTGGCCAGGTCATAGACGCCATCGGGTGGCGTGATCTGGACGATGGGCAGCGGCATGTCATTGAGGATTCCGACAGTGAGTTCCTTGCCTTCGATAAATTCCTCGATGAGAACTTCGCTGTATTTTTCCGCAGCTTTCAAGAGCGCACCGGCGACTTCGTCCTGTGCTTTGACGATTTGGATGCCGACGCTGGAGCCTTCGAGGGGTGGCTTGATCACAAGCGGGGCCTTGATGGTGAGGTTGGGGAGCAGGCCGGGAGTGAGGGAAATGGTCTCAGAGCGGGCGGTGGGGACTCCGGCGGCGATAAATCTTTCCTTCGCGAGGGATTTGTGGATGGCGAGCTTGCTGCTGGCGGAACCTGCACCGGTGTAGGGGATGCCGATTTTTTCAAGCGCGTCCTGCAATTGTCCGTCCTCGCCGAAGGT
>JBDTNJ010000509.1:0-2133 GCA_039933825.1 Luteolibacter sp. | reverse complement strand
CTAACAAAACACCTTGGCCGAAGCGGTCGCTGCCGTAGGCGGCTTTGCTGTCGGCAGGTTCTTTGGATAGATCGAAGGCGGCGAGGTCTTCGGATTTCATCAGACTGACGGCGGAGGAATAAACCTCGTCATAGGCGCGGACGGCTTTCTGGCCGCTGTGGAACTTAGTATCAAAATCGTGATCGAGCTCCCGGCGGAGATCAAGCTGGCGGACAAAGGAGTCTTCGGTGACCCCGGCCCGCCGCTTCACATCCTGGAGGCCGAGTGCGGGATCGCCGATCGGGAGGGGTGCGAATTCCGGTTCGAAAAACCCTGCGCCGGGGTGACGGTTTCCGCCACCGACGAGCACGAAGGGCGGCATGTCCTTACTGAGGCGGCCGGCGAGCTTGGAGACCCAGGCACCGGACGACGGGTGGGTGATGGTGCCACGCGGGGCGTAGCCGGTGTGCATGAGGTATTTCCCCTGCTCGTGGGCTCCCTGGGTGCTGCTGAGGGACCGAATGAGCGCGATTTTATCAGCGGACTTCGCAAGCAACGGCAGACAGTGACCGAGCTGGATTCCATCGGCCTTGGTAGAGATGGCTTTGACCGGGCCACGGACATCGGCGGGGGCATCCGGCTTGGGATCGAACGTGTCGATATGGGTCATGCCGCCGGCCATGTAGAGATAGATGACGTGCTTGGCTTTGCCGCCACCGGCTTGGACGACCGCGGGGTCTGCGGCATAGGCAGGACTGTTAAAAAGGCGGGCCATGGATCCGCCGATGGTGAGCCCGAAGCAGGTGCGGGCGGTGCGGCTGAGAAAGTCGCGGCGGTTGAGCTCATCGAGGCGGTTCGGGTTCATGGCGGGTTTATTGGATGAAGATGAAACGGTTAGATGTGAGCATGGCGCTGGTGAGGTCCCGCAGGGTGGTTTCGTTGGCGGCAGCGGATAGATAGTGTTGTTTTTCCCGATCGGTCGGGTGCTGGGAAAAGAGCGTTAGAAACAGGCAATCGATGCGGGCTTCGGGGGATTCGAGTTTGAAAAGGGCTTTACCAAGATAGCTCCTTTTTCCATCGATAATGTCGGTTTTCGGATTATTGAGCAGGGCGAGTGCCTGGGGAATGGTGGCTTGGGTATTGCCGGATGACGGGGTCTGCCTATCAGACCCTCCGAACTCGCGGACGAGCGAGCCGGGATTGAAGGGGGCGGGCTGCTCCGAGGCACGGAGGAGGCCCGGTTCTCTATCACGAGCCCGATTTTTCCCCGGCTGTCTGCTCTTGAGCGGGTCTGCCTGTTCACGGGCATTTTGTAAACGACCGCGTGCATCCTGGAGGTCAGCCTGGGCTTTTTTCCGGGCATCCGGGGTGGTGGCATCCGCCAAATCCTTTTGAGCCGCCCGGAGGTCGCTTTGAGCGGTCCGCAGGAGTTGTTCGCCTTGTTTGGCGGACTCGGCGAGGATGACAAGATCGTGGGAAGGCGCATTGAGCAGGCTGCCTACCTGTTTGCCATAGGCTTCCCAGGATTCCGCCAAAGTGGGGGAAGCCGAGTCTTTGATTTCTCCATGGTTGAGGACGAGGAAGGAGTCATAAAGCTGTTCGGCGCTCATCCGGGTGAGGAGAGGGCCACGGAAGGCCAGCGGCTCGCCCATGACGGGCTCTGTGGTGAGGCACTCGCGCTGGAACAACTGCGTGCGATAGAGGATGCGGAGGAACTGGCGGAGATCGTAGTGGGCTCCCTTCATCGTGGTTTCCAGGAACTTCACGACCTCAGGATGGAACGATGGGGAGTCATCCTTCAGATCATCGACGGAGGAACCCAGGATTGCCTGCCCGAAGGTGCGCAGCCAGAGGCGGTTCACGATGGTCTTGGTGAAAAACGGGTTCTCGGGAGAAACCACCCAGGCAGCGAACGACTCACGCCTATCAGACGGTGCGATGTTGACCACTTTCGGACCGAATAGGGTTTCCGGGGCGACAACCTCGCCGGGTTTCGCATCCTTGTATTTGTAATCCGCGGGAAGACGGAGTTTCATGTTAGGCTCGTCAAGGATGGCATTTTTATCCAGCTCCTTAAAAAGCGGGCGGAATTGGTTACCGAGTTTTCTTGCTAGATTTAACTGCTCACGCTTCTGCTGGTTCGCTTGTGGGTCG
>JBDTNJ010000508.1:0-3041 GCA_039933825.1 Luteolibacter sp. | reverse complement strand
CCTTCCGCAGCGATCATGCCGCGAAGGTCTTCCGGGCTGGTTTCGTTACGAACGAGCAGGACTTTTTCACCACGAGCTTCTGCGAGCACGGCGCGATCCGCATTGAGGTAAACTCTGCCGGATGCCGCACCCGGACCGGCTGGAAGGCCGGTCGCGATGACCTTGGCTTTTGCTGCTTCGGCGATGTCGAAGATCGGCGCGAGGAGCTGGTCGAGCTGATCGGCAGGGTTGCGCAACACGGCGGTTTCCCAGTCGATGAGTTTTTCCTTCACCATGTCCATCGAGAACTTGAGGCCGGCGGCAGCGGTGCGCTTGCCATTGCGGGTTTGCAGCATGAAGAGCTTGCCTTCCTGCACGGTGAACTCGACGTCCTGCACGTCCTTGAAATGCTTCTCAAGGATGGAGCGGACTTTCATGAGTTCGGCGAATGGCTTGGGCATCGCAGCCTTAAGCTTGCTAACAGGCTCAGGGGTGCGGACACCGGCGACGACGTCCTCGCCCTGTGCGTTCATGAGGAACTCACCATAGAATTCGTTGACGCCGTTAGCAGGGTTACGGGTGAATGCCACACCGGAACCGGAGGTTTCACCGGTGTTTCCGTAAACCATGGCCTGCACGTTGACGGCGGTACCCCATGCGGCGGGGATGTTATATTTGCGGCGATAGACGATCGCGCGGTCGTTCATCCACGATCCGAAAACAGCACCTGCGGCACCGCGGAGCTGATCCCATGGATTGCTAGGGAAGCTGTGGCCGGTGCGCTTTTTGACGAGTGCCTTGAAGCGTTTGACGAGTTCCTTCTGGTCGTCTGCGGTGAGGTCGGAGTCGATAATTTCCTTACCGTATTTGGCGTGTTTGAAATTTTCGATTTCGACTTCGAATGGCTCGTGGTCTTCGCCTTCTTCTTTTTGAACGCCGAGAACGACGTCGCCATACATCTGGACAAAGCGGCGGTAACAATCCCAAGCGAAGCGCTCGTTCTTGGTAACGGTGGCGAGCGATTTCACGGTCTCATCATTGAGGCCGAGGTTGAGAATGGTGTCCATCATACCCGGCATCGAATCGCGGGCACCGGAGCGGACAGCTACCAGCAGCGGCATGCCCTTGGCATCGCCGAATTTGCAGCCCATGATTTTTTCCATGTTCTTCACGCCGGCTTCCATTTCAGCCTGGAGCGAGACCGGATAGGTGCGCTTGTGATCGTAAAAGTAGGTGCAGACCTCGGTAGAGATCGTGAATCCGGGAGGCACGGGAAGACCGATGCGGGTCATCTCCGCGAGGTTGGCGCCTTTGCCACCGAGAAGAGGCTTCATGCTGCCGTTGCCGTCAGCTTTTCCAGCTCCCCAATTGTAAACGTATTTAACCTTCTTGCTAGAGACGGTCTTCTTCGCTGAGGTTTTTTTAGCCGCGGACTTGGCGGCTTTCGGAGCGCTTTTTTTAGCGGCAGGTTTTGCTGCCTTCTTTTTGGTTGCCATCGTAGTGGATAGTTCGAGTTAGGGCGTCGAGTGCCGGATTCTCTGGAGAAATGGATCCTCTTCGCCCGGCGGAGGCTAAGCAGCCAATCTAGTCTGTGTCAATGAACCAGTGCGACAAATATGCCCTCCCCGGCTCGTCAAAAAGCCCGCTCAAAACAACCCCAAAACGCACTAACTGCCGCCCGTTCAGCGCAGCCCGCGGAGCAGCAATTCCGCATTGGTCTTGGTGCTCTTCAGATTCTTGAGCAGGGTCTCGATGGCATCACCGATCGGCTGTTGCGCAAGTTGCTTGCGGATATCCACCACCTTCAGGAACTCGTCCGGGTGATAAAGCCGGTCATCATTGCGAGTCCCGGACTGCGGGATGTGGATCGCGGGGAAAACACGCCGTTCCGCGAGTTCACGGTCAAGGCGGACTTCCATATTGCCGGTGCCTTTGAACTCTTCGAAAACGACGTCATCGAGGCGGCTTTCCGTTTCCACCAAGGCGGTGGCGAGAATTGTGAGCGAGCCACCTTCCTCGACATTGCGGGCAGTGCCGAAAAACTTACGGGACTTTTGCAACGCCACCGGGCTAACACCTCCCGAGCCGATCGGTCCGCCCTGCATCGCCGAATTATGGCCACGGGCGAGTCTGGTGAGGCTATCAAGCAGCAAGATCACATCCTTGCCTTGTTCGACAAGACGCTTGGCGCGCTCGATCACCAGGTCCGCCACCTGGGCATGTCGGCGTGGTGATTCATCGAAAGTGGAGGCAAACACCTGCGAGCCGACGGTTTCCTCGAAATCGGTGACTTCCTCCGGCCGCTCGTCAAGCAGCAGGATGATCAATACCGCATCTGGGTGGTTCAGGCGGATCGAACGGGCGATCTGTTTGAGTAAAATCGTTTTTCCACCGCGTGGTGGCGCAACGATGATCCCGCGCTGGCCCTTGCCCAAGGGAGCGATGAGATCGATCACCCGGACACCGAGGAAATCATTCCCCTCGCCTTCCAAGTGAATCCGCTGGTCGGGAAAAAGCGGGGTTAATTTATCGAATTCCTTCGGCGGCTGATAGTCAGCCGCCGGGATTCCCTCCACCTCCAGCAGTTCATAACCGGAAAGATACTTATCCCGCTCACGCGACGCGCGGACGCGGACCTTGAGCAACTGGCCGACCCGCAAACCATGGTCCCGCATCAGGCTGGTGCTGAGGTGAATGTCATCCGGACCGGGGCGGAAGCTGCGATACGGGTCCCGCACCATGGCGAAGCTGTCTTTGCTCAATTCGAGGATTCCTTCGACAATCATACCCGTGCCCTCGTGGCCGTAAAAGGTGAGAAGCTCGTAGATCAGCTGGCTCTTTGAGATACCGCCTTGGATTCTCGCAGGCACGGCTTCGGCCATTGACTGGAGTTCGGCAAGCGACTTGAGTCGGAATTGATTGATGTCGATGGAAGCGGGGACGACTGGAACCACCATGGCGGTGGGTTCCGATGGAGATTCGGCGGCTTCGGGTTCGTGGGGAAGATTCATTTGAAAAGCTTGGGCAAAACGGCGGACTTGGGAACGTAGCAGGGCGGGCGG
>JBDTNJ010000507.1:0-2116 GCA_039933825.1 Luteolibacter sp. | reverse complement strand
AGTGCATGTTGGGGCGCAAGACCGCTTCGCAGATCGCCTCCGCATCGGCTGCATCGTTCTTTTGGTGTTTGACATAGGGCTTCACATACGCGGGCGGGATCAGCCGCACATCGTGACCCAAAGTCGCAATCTCGCGGGCCCAATAGTGTGATGTCGCGCAGGCCTCCATCCCGATCAGGCAAGGCCCGAGCTTGCCCAGAAAGCCGAGCAGAGCGCTTCGCCGCAGCTTCTTTTGCAAGACAACCGTGCCGACCTCATCAACACCGTGCAACTGAAAGACAGACTTGGCCAGATCGATCCCGAGGGTTGTCATCCGCATTTGGATGGTTCCTTCATACTGTTGGTTCCTAAGTGTTCCAGCATGGCACATCGCGATGCCGCTGGGGTGGAGCCATCCACACCGTTAGACGAATGCGAACGCGTCGCTGTTTGCCCGAGCGGAGGTTCGTCAGGCCACGAGGAATCCCGCCAATCTACGAGAGAGACTGCGCGGTTGTCCTTGAGGTGTGATCGAATTGATTTTGGACGGAGACATGAGCCGATCCGAAGTTCTGTACACTTGGCGTGCGCCGCAACCGAAGCATTGTTCGCCCGCATCTTCGAAATGGCTGGTGGCGCAGTTGTGATCCTGCCGCAACGGGCGGGCGATGACTGGGTTGCGCAAAATTCTGAACCTGATACTGAATTATTCATAGCTAACCTTGGAGACGAACATGAAGAAAATTTCTGTCCTCGCACTTCTTGCTGTGATGTCCGGAACCGCAGCTTTCGCTGGCGGTATTGCCCCGGTGATCGTTGAAGAAGTTCCCGTCGTTGAAATGAAACCGGCAAGCTCGGTCAGCCCGCTGCTGATCCTTGGCCTTTTGATCCTGATCGGGGTTCTCGTGAGCCGCAATAACGACGACGGCGGCGAAGGCGAAAGCGAAGGCGAAGGCGGCATCGGATAGAGCGAACCGACCGACGTCTGATCAGCCGTGAGATTACCAAGGCGAAATTAAATCGCCACATAGCACTCACCTAAAGCCCGGTCTCTGGCCGGGCTTCTTTTAGTCCCAAACGGGTTCCATTCTCAACTGTGACGATAGACAAGTCACATTACGAATCCATGCGGTAAGACAGTCCTGTGGGCGAACATGCACCCGTCGCTACCGCGTGAAGCGTTGCCAAAACCGCAATGTCTCATGGCTGATCTCGATCCCTCGTTCATTCAGCGGATCCTCTACATTGCGCAGCGAGAGTGTGAACCGCACATACATCATCTCCGCCAAGTGGATGATCGCGAGCGAAGTCTTGAAGTAGCGAAAAGGGGAACGTTTGGTCATCCACTGAGGCTAGGGTCAGGATTCATAACCAGAACATGACCACGGCGGCGAGGGCACATGCTGACAGGAACACCTTTGGGCATCTGTCGTAGCGTGTAGCCACACGCCGCCAGTCCTTGAGCCGGGCGAAGCTGTTTTCGATCTTGTGCCGCTTGCGGTAGCGGTCCGCGTCGTGCGGGATTGGCACCTTGCGGTTTTTGCGCGACGGGATACATGGGGTAATACCCTTGCTTTCAAGGGCTTCACGATACCAATCTGCATCATAGCCTCGATCCGCCAACATGTGTTTGGCATCAGGCAACTCGGCCAGCAATGCCCGAGCGCCAATGTAATCACTGCGTTTCCCGGCGGTCAGGAACCTCCTCAAAAGGTGACCAGCCGCATCGGTGACAGCATGCAGTTTGGAGTTCATTCCGCCCTTGGTCTGCCCAATCAGGCGGCCACGCCCCCCTTTTCAGCCCTGGGCTGGAGGCCGTGCGGTGCGCCTTGAGGTGGGTTGCATCCACTGCCCGGCAGTTGATTCCACAGCAATCAATGAGAGGGGATCATCAGCGTGGCGGTCCCGCCGCGCTGATCAGCCAGTTCTAACAACATCCGAGCAAAGATGCCTTTCTCGCTCCATGGCTTCCAACGGCTGTAAAGGGTCTTGTGCGGGCCGTAATCCGTAGGCGCGTGCCGCCAGCGCAAGCTATTGCGATTGATGAAAATAATCCCGCTCAGGACACGCTTGTCATCAACGCGAGGCTTGCCGTGGGACTTCGGGAAGAAAGGCTCCAGCCTGGCCATCTGCGCGT
>JBDTNJ010000506.1:0-31764 GCA_039933825.1 Luteolibacter sp. | reverse complement strand
CATGGATCTACACGTCATGGTCGGTCAGCGTGGAATGGTGGCTGTATCTCATCGTATTTCCGATCATCTGCATGATCCTGCAAAAATCACGACGGGCACTGCTTCCCGTAGCATCGATCATTCTTACATTCCAACTTGTGACCTTGCACGTTTTCACTGATGCTGAATCGTGGACCGTCGGATGGACCGCTTGGCTCCGCGGAACGGGAGGTTTCATGACGGGAGCCGCCTTGTGGTCATTGCAGGCCCGGGGAGGCCGGATTCGGAATCAGCCAGGTCTCTTCACCGATCTATCGTTCCTGCTGTTCATCCTTTTGAATGCGGTTCTTTCATTCCTATTCAAACAACCACCCTGGTGGCTCATTTGTTTCATCCCGGTGATCATCAACGGGCTTTGCACTTCTAGAGGATGGTCAAGCCGTTTCCTCAAAACACCTCTCATGGTTTGGCTAGGCAATATCTCGTTCTCGTTGTACTTGCTGCACCCACTTATCCTGCTGCTGATGAAACAAGCATATGCAAAAGGCATCATTGTTGATATTCGGCTCTACGTGCTTGTATCGGTCGCTGGAACCTTCCTTCTAGCAGGAACAGTCTACAAGTTGTTCGAAGTTCCAGCGCGCAATATTCTTAGAAGGCGCTTATCCGCAATTCGATAGATCCACCGGAAGAATCAAGATCATCAACTTCAAGAAGAGGACAGCTTTAGTTGTCACCCGTTTCGTCACATTCGTTTTAACATGAATCCAGAATTCCGCACTGTCATCAAAAGCGTTGCTGCCTCCGCCAAAGAATCCGTAAGGGAGTCGCTGCTCAAACTGCTTGCCGCCGCGTCAAGTGCCCGCGGTGCGAATTGCTTGAGCAGGGATGAAACGGTAATCCTATGCAAGCAACTCGGATACGATTACCAGCCAGGCGAGCCCACCACCTTTACCCTCAACCACCCGATCGACTCGCTGGAAATTATGCGCTGCGGCGTGGTGAGACTGAATCACAAACACTGTCTCTATACCGATTTTGGCAACCGCGCGGCAGCCATCGACTTCGCAAGGCCAAAACTGCACGTCGATCATGTACTCGCCGTGTGGTCCCACCGCTGGCTTGGATTCCACCATTTTCTCTCCGAGTTGTTTCCTAAAATCTGCCGTCTTCGCAATGAGCTCGGCTACGATCTTGGCGGAGCAAGGATCTGTTACCCCAAGATCCACCGCCGCTACGAAAGTGAACTGCTCGAGATGCTCGATCTCCCAAAGGACCGCGTAGTCGATACTTGGGAAGTCGGTGGAGTGGTGGCGGAAAAACTAACAATCGTCCCGATGGCTGGCTGGTTCCAGGGAAATCCCAATGCCGATCTGCTCCGCCAGCAATTGATACCACCTGCACATCAAAAGGGCCCCGAGCGGCTCTACCTCAGCCGCTCGGGCAGGCGCCGCTGCCTTAACGATAAGGCCATCATCGAACGCTGCAAGGAACTCGGCTTTGTTGTGGTGGATGAATCGTCTAGAACCATTGCCGAACAGATCTCGCTTTATCGGGATGCTAGGATTTTGTTCGGCCCACATGGATCGGCTTTCACCAACATGGTATGGGCCGCGCCTGGAGCGCATATCATCGAGATGATCCCGAGCACCTTCGACGTTACCTATCATGCCGGTCTGACGCGCTCACTTGGACATCGCTACACCAAAATCGCTTGTCCCAATGGTCCAACAGCCACCAGCGGAGTGACGATCGATTTCAATGCGGAGATCGAAACCGTGCTGAAGGTCTTAAACGAGTCGTGTGGATGAAAAATGGATTTCTAGGTTTGGCTCGCCAACCGGGGATACCCTATCTTGCATTGATATCGAGCTGACGCCCAATTTCCCCATTCCTTTGAAATCCTATCTACCACTCCTAATTGGGACGCTTGGAGCCTGCTTTGCGGCACAGAGTCTCGCCTTAAAGGCAGTCGGAGGAAGGACGGCAAAAAGCGAGTCTAACTTTTTCTCTTCGCTTGCCCGGATTCAAACCGGAGCCAGGGGTAATCCCGGGATAATGTTGCTCGGATCATCGATCACCGGCCGTCTTCCAGACCGGACCTATGGTTTCAAGGGCATCTCGAACATGGGCTGCGATGGTGGCAGCGCCGCAGACGCTTTGCGGGCGATGGATCGTGGGATCCTGCCCGCCGCTCCGTTGATCATAATCGAAGGAAATACACTTGGACTCGGAGCGTCTCCCAAGGAAACCGAAGTCGCCCGTGCGATGCGTTCGCCGTGGTTTGAAGTCGGCCGACGCTTCAGCGCCGTAAGCGCGACAACACGGCCGTCAGCGTTTTTATACAGCAAACTTCTGGCAGGTAAAATCGGCGCGGCAGGCAGCCCGGATGGCAAAGACGAGGATGTATCGACGAAACCGTATATTCCGCGTAAGGATTCCGTCAGTTTGAAGAGTTCCCGGGAGCGTTTGCTCGTGGTTGAACTCGCCGATATCATCGGGAGACTGGCAGAACGGGGCACCCTCTGTTGGGTGGTTATTTTACCCCCGAAGATTCGCCTCGATAGCCCTCAACACGATCTCGTAGTCGCACTTGCTGCGGAAGCACAGGTTCCATTTTGGGATCTGGCCGCTGGAATCGCCCCCGGAAAAATCCAGCTAACCGATGGCATTCACATGGCACCGGCAAGCGCCGCCCTGACAGTCAGGGAACTGATGAGAGAGATTGGGAAACGCTAGGCAGCGAGTTAGTGATGGTGGCGCGCTCCCGCCGAGAGCGCACGCCAATGAACTGCGAATGCACCGTGCGCACTAGGACTTTACGGCTGTTTCCTGGACCATTCCTTTCTCGATTCATTCACTGCGGCCCCGGCGGTGCCGCGCTACCTCGCACCTATTATCCAACCCATGATCATGACGTTTCAATCCTGCTGTCTTTTTATCATCCTGACGCTCGCAGGTATCGGCCGCTTGGCAGCTGATGTGATCACTCTCAATAACCCGCTCAGCGTCACTCCAGGTATCCGCGGCGCGGTGGAACTCAGCTTCGCCACGAGTGCAAATAACTACTATCAAATCGATTTTTCAACCGACCTTGTCAACTGGGACCCTGAAGGATATTCTATCAAAGGAACGGGTGGTCAAATGACGGCTTTCGTTTCAACCAGGAACAAAAGCACTGCCTATTACCGACTGCGTGATAACGGTAACTCAGCCAATACCGCCCCAGTGGGACCGATCGGTCCGGCAGGGCCAGCAGGACCTAACGGATCAACCGGCCCCATTGGACCGAACGGGTCAACCGGACCTACAGGCCCTGCCGGATTACAAGGAATCCAAGGCCTCCAAGGGATTCAAGGACTTCAGGGGATTCCGGGCGTTGGAAGTGCCACGAACACAGGGCAGCAAGGCGCTGTCGGGCCCATGGGACCACAAGGTTCCACCGGACCTCAAGGCCTGGTTGGTCCGACAGGCTCCGGCGGCGCGGTAGGACCTATAGGACCGATTGGGCCTACCGGTCCAGCGGGTCAAGTCCCCGTGCCAAATGGCACGTTAGGCATCGAATATTACGACGATTTCACCAGTAAAAGCAATGGCACGAGCGTAGGCAAAGGCGTCCAACCCGATTTTGGCGTTCCTTATGAATATTACCTGGGCGGTGGTGCCACGCCCAGCATTGCCGACGGAGTTCTCAGTTCTCCGACACCTGGGACTTGGTATCTTGGCCAGGAATTAAGGAATCAAGTTAGAACATTCGGTGCGCAAGTCCGTTTCGACTCCCAGAACCCAGCCTCCGGCGGGTATGACATGGGCGTATTTCTCATCATGCCCGAGAACATTTTCCTCGATAAACTGATCCACATTCGTTTTTCCCGAATCGGTCTTGGCGTCGATATCTCTGTCGGCGGTGGGACCAACGGGTTTGTGCCCCTCCTCAACGACAACCACGCCAACTTCGGCGGCAGCGGCAACGGAGTTCCCCCGATTGGCCAGATACAGACGATCACCGGAACAATCATCAATGACACCCTGTGGCTGAACTGGCAGGGAAAGAACTATAAAATCAAGGATTCCCGGATTGCAGCAGTCAATGGCAAGTGGATCTTTTTTGAGCAATATTCCCCTGATCCGGGCAACTCGGACTTGGTGAAATGGCTGCGGGTTTGGGCAAATGCTCCAGATATCTCGACGATGCCGGGCGTCGGTGTCCGTCCCTCTTCCGGCGCTCCGAACTCCCTTGTTGAAGCATACGGTCAAGGGCAGTTCGAGCGGAAAATTTTAATCGGAACCGCAGACCAATCGCTTATCACTTATAATAACTATACAATGGTGGTGCGCGGCACCAGCGAAGTCCAGCGGCTCCGCGCCAATGTGAATCAGGGACTCACCACCGCAGTCGGCGGAACCTCCCGGGTTACCGTCGCGCCGTCGGCCAATACAGCCGGTTCAGGTCTGACAGATCTCACCAGCAACCTGTTCTGGAGCACTTCGCTCACCGCACCCGGAGACAGGTGGGAGGGTAAATACATGGGCAGGTTTGCAGCAAATGCGAACAGCAAACGCGTGGTGTTCGAGGTCGCAGGCGGCCTTTGGTTCGATAGCGGGAACCTGGCGATTTCTAACGAACCATGGGAATTGACGGCAACCATTTATCGCACAACCGCCATTTCTCATAACGGATTTTTTAAATTCACGACTCCGAGCAAAACACTGATGAGCAGCGCTGAGGTAAACTTCGGGACCAACACGACCATCGGCGTGAATGTCAAAGGCGCAGGAGTCGCTGCTGGCGACGTGATTCTGAATTACGGATATGAGTCCTATTTCCCCGCCCCTTGAGACCTGCAGGTGGACGATCCATTTCTCAGTCCATTGACTGCGGCCCCAGCGGTGGCGCGCTCTCGCCGAGAGCGCACGCCAATGAACTGCGAATGAACCACCCACGCTAGGTCTTTCCTGCTCGTTCTTGGACCATTTCTTTCTCGTTCCATTGACTGCGACCCCAGCGGTGCCGCGCTACCTATCAGTCACGATGCCTGACTTTCGGAGATCCCACCTGCCACAGGATTTGCCACACTGGATCAACCCGGCGCAGGAGGCATTCTTCATTACAATCAATTGTCGCCCACGGGGGCGCAACCAACTTGCCAAGGCCGAAGTATGGCACGAAATACTGGAGTCGATCCAATTCAGGGAAGAGCGAGGTGAGTGGAACTGGCGCTTGGTTCTCGCCATGCCCGACCACCTGCATGGAATTGTCACTTGGCCAAACCATTTCGATCCCCGCAAATCCATGTCCACGTGGAAGCGGTGGCTGGCAGGCAAATTGAAAACCCAATGGCAGGATGGATACTTCGACCATCGCCTCCGCAGCGTCGAGAGCGCTGGCGAAAAGGCTGAATACATCCGAATGAATCCCGTTCGCGCCGGACTCGCAAACACACCTGCTGAATGGCCATATAAGAAAGACTGGAAATCGAACGTCTAATTTAAGGTGGCGCGCTCTCGCCGAGAGCGCACGCCAATGAACTGCGAATGAACCACCCACGCCAGGTCTATCCTGCTCGTTCTTGGACCATTCCTTTCTCGATCCATTGACTGTGGCCCCAGCGGTGCCGCGCTACCTTTTTTGCGCTACCCTTCTCTCCCATCCGAAATTGAAAACCCAAAATTCAAAATCACTTCTTCCCGGTTTGCTGATCTGCATGTTTGTGGTGATGGCGTGGTTTTCTCCTTGGTGGATCGGCGGAAAGAACCTGGCCCCTCTCGATATCCTCAACGAGATGATGCAGCCTTGGCGCGGCACGAATGAGCACATCACCGTTAAGAACCACTTCGTGGTGGACTCGGTCACGGAATATCTGGCCTATCGAATCCTAGCGGAAAGAAGCTTTAAGCAAGAAGGATGGGTGGGGTGGAGTTCGCTCACGTACGGAGGCTACGCCCTCTATGCCAATACCATGGCGCTCTACTATGACTGGACGATGCAATTGCACCGCTGGTTCGGATTCTGGACCGCTTGGCATCTTGGTATTCTCTGTCAGGTGATGCTGGCAGCTGCTGGAATGTTGCTGTTTCTCAGGGGGCGCGCGATCGGATTTCCCTGGGCCATCTGTGGTGCCCTCGCCTTTGCGGCGAATTCACAATTTGTCATTTGGATCAACCACCGTTGGGCTCTGAGTGCGTTCTGTTGGGTGCCCTGGATCTTATGGGCAGTCGACGGATACAGGCACGGCAAGCGATGCTTTTGGGCATGGGTCCCCATCTTCACCGCGCTCGCATTATTGGGGGGTACCCTCCAGCACGGCGTTTTTGTCATCCTCGCTGTGATAGCGGCGTGGTTGGAAGAGGCCCTGCATGCAAAAGGCGCCCCCTCCCCCCAACTGCGGATCTTCGGTAAATTCGCAGCTTGGGGAATTCTCGGCACCGGTATGGCGGGTATGATGCTCCTGCCATGCATCGACACGTTTCTCGTCAGCAACCGTCTGGGCCTGCACATGGGAATGTATGGCAATGCGCAAATGGGAATCTATCCGAATGGATGGCTCCAACCTTTGTGCAATCTAGCCGCCTACCCATTCCAGATCTTTCCGTCCCTGCTAGGGCGGTGCGGAACGCTGGACTTACTCAAAGCCTTCAAGAGTGACTTGTTCTTCGTCGCTTACTTCGGATCCCTGCCGGTATTGATCGCGTTTGTCGCATTTTTCCGCAAGCAGACGCCACTGTTAGCCCGCTTTCTGATCGGAACCGGGCTCCTCTTGCCACTCACGCCGCTGGTTCGCTACCTTTACCAACGTTTATTCCTGCTGTTCATTCTGGGTGGCATCCTCGCATTCGCCCATTTCATGGAAACCGCCTCGCGCGAGACCCGGATCAAGCTATGCAGGATTACCGGGATTCTCACGGGAGTCTCGGTGATCACCTGGACGTTCTTAAGCATTGTTTTCAAGTGGAAAGCCGCCATGATCCAAGCCTTGCTTGAAAGCAAACTGTTTGATTCTTCGAGCGGCAGCGCCTTCGGTTATTTCCACGAATGGATGCACGGGCGCTTTGCCAAATTCACCGCCGAGATTTGCATCTGGAGCCCGCAACAGTTGTTTCCGCTGGCCCTCTTCCTAACCGCTCTCGCCGGCCTTGGACTGACCGCTAGCGTGTGCGCAAAAAGGAGAATGTCCGGCAACTGGCTGATTGTTATGGCGGTCGTCCTGGAGGTGACCTTGTTCGGATCGCGCTGGATTACCTTTACGGACCCGTCGAAATACCCGCTCTATCCAGTCACGCCTGAGGTTACGGCTCTCCAGCGAAATGTCGCCGACGGCAGGCTCATGACGCTCTACAAGGGAGATGTGGGGCACATGGCAATGACTCCGTTTCCCCCAAATACGCTCGGCCCCTACGGAATTGCCTCGATCCGCGGGTTTGGCAGCATCGTTCCCAATGGAATGTTAAGTCCCGCGAAAAGCCCGGAAGACGCGGGGCAACTCGGTCGCCTCGCCGTCACCCACTTGATCACCTACCCGGGAAATGCACCGCACGGTGCTGGCTGGATCCGGATTTGGGAGAGTCCTTCGATGGTGTTGTTTGAAAACAGCAAGGCGGTCCCAAGGTACTCCGGGTTTCAAAGCACCAAGGACAAGGAATCTTTTTTTCACGCTGCTGACTTTCAGAACTGGATAGCGCTGGACGAACTCAATCATCAGGAAAATACACGCCGGATCAAAATTCCTGCCGGAATCGAGTGGATTCGAATCGCAGAAAACCAAGCCCCGGGATGGCAATACCGTGTCGCGGCCGCAACCCCTAACGAATGGCGCTCCGTCGAACGGGCTCCTGACGCCAGTATGCTGCTGGATGTCAGCGGACTCGTGCAGACCGCACCAACTCTCATCGAGATGCGCTACCATCCTCCGCTGCGCTCCATTGGATTCGCTGTGTCGGGGGCGGCTTTGTTTCTGACCCTGGCGGGCGGTGTGTTTGTTCTGCTTCAAGGGCGCAGGGGGCACCTGACTTTTACTAATCCGAAGTTTAATTTCTAACTGGGCTCTTCAACTATTTCTCAGACATGAAAATTCTTGTTTCCGCATATGCCTGTGATCCCTATCGAGGGTCGGAACCCGGCGTCGGGTGGACTGCAGTGTGCCGAATGGCGCGCAAGCATGACGTCTACGTTCTCACAGATTTCCACAATCGTGCGGGGTGGGACAAGGCGGCACAGGAAGGAATCATCCCACATAACGTCGCAGTTAAATTTCTGAGAGACCGCAGCGCATGCAGTGAAAACCGACTTATTGCCCATCTCCAAAGCTGGATGAATTACGCGTCCTTCAACCGCCAAGTTCTCGCGGCGGCGCTGGCCTGGCACGCAGAGGAAAACTTCGATCTCTGTCATCAGGTAACCATCGCCGGCTGGCGCATGCCCTCACCGCTTTGGCAACTGCCCATCCCCTTTATCTGGGGGCCGATCGGTGGCGCAGGTTTCATTCCCCATGAATTCCGTTCGATGTTGAGTCCTTCCTCAAGAGTCTTCGAAAGCGCCCGCGATCTAAACACCTGGGTATCAAGCCGCTCCAAGGCGTTCCGCAAATGCATCGAAAATGCCGCTGTAGTGTTCACCGCGAATGAAGAGACCGAAGAGTTCCTCAAACCCTTTCGTGGCAAACGGGCCCTAGTGCGTCTGCCGATCGCCTCTCTTCCCCTGGAGAAGGTCGAGCGCTTCAAACGCCCCGGAGACATGGGGACGAGGAATGGTCCGCTGCGATTGTTTGCGGGTGGCAACATGGAAGGACGAAAGGGACTCAACCTTGCGCTGAAAGCCTTGGCTCTCGTTGCGAAACAGGGGGTGGATTTCCGTTATGTGATTGCAGGCGGAGGGCCCGAAATCGCGGCGCTCCAACAACTGTCCACCAAGCTCGGACTGGACCGGAATGTTGAGTTCAACAACGGATACAGCGGTGACGCTTACATCCATGCGCTTCATGAAACCGATGTCTATTTTCTCCCCAGTTTCCGGGAGAGCACGCCTGTCACCCTATTGGAAGCCTATCTCGCGGGCTGTTTCCCGGTCGTGGCGGACACCAGCGCCCAAGGCGAAATCGTCCGACTCGCCGGGGGCAAGGCTGTGAATGCGGATACGCAGGATGCGATGATCCAAGGGCTGGCGGATGCGGTTCTCTGGTGTGAGCGGAATCGCGACCAACTGTCGATCGCCGCAATTCGAGCGGCAGCCCTCGTGGCCGATCATTTTTCTTCGGAGCGCTATGATCGAATCCTTGACGAGGCCTATCTCACTGCACTTGGAAGTCATGTTGTTGCCTCTGGTCTTGCGTCTCCTTGCCACACACTCTAATCATGTCGCTTCAGTCCATTTATATAGTATCAGTTCCCCGCAGCGGCAGCACCTTGCTGACCAATATGTTGGATGCCTACGAGGATGTCATCTGCCCCCCGGAGTCCTTTTTCCCAGCCGTGCTCGATCAGCTCGAAGACAGGGAAATGGCCGACCATCGCAAGGTGGCCGCACTGTTTGTTGTAAGCTGTTCGGATGGATCGCCGCTGACGCTGGAGGAGGCGGAAACGTGCATCCGGCAGGATAAACAAGAGACTCTCGATGCGCTGGCCATTGCGATTGCCACCAAGCTGGGACGTGATCCCGCCACTCTTCGGACTGTAATCTGGAAATTCACCCGCATGGTCGGCAGTTGGAGATTCGTCTCAGACTGCGGAGGGAAGTTCATTATCCTCCACCGGAATCTTCTCAATGTTTACGAATCCCAATTCCGGGTTCCCTTCGGCGAAAAAAACAGAAATCCGCTGCGTTTTGCCTTTTTCGCAGCAAGCTATGATGTCGCTTTCGCAGCCTATCCGAATGGCCGAGTCCTCGCGCTCGATTACGCGGACATGCCTGCCCGCATGGGCGAGATACTCAGTTGGATCGGTTCAGCAGGCCGCAAACGCGAAGCATCCGTCGGCACTCTGGATGCCATTTCCGAAAAAAATCCGTGGCACGCGAATATCAACAAGCCCTTTGACAACAAGGATGCGGAAAAGCTCCAGAATCTGACCCTATGGCAATCCAAAGGGTTCAGCTTGGGCTACGCCATTCTCAAAAAACTAACGCCCCTAACCCGGCAGGCAAGACGCCTAGCAGATCAGCGGCAGATGAGGGCACTTCGCCATCAGGCCACCGAGCTTTTGAAAAAATCATGACACCCGCTCCCAGTTCCACCGGCACCGCGCCCTCACCCGAGGTCAGCGTGGTCATGATCAACTACAACGGTCTCCCTTGGTTGGACACGGCGATTGCAAGTGTACTTGCGACAGAAAATGTCAGTATCGAGGTGGTGGTGGTCGATGATTGTTCAAGCGACGATTCGCGCGAATTTCTCACCCAACAGGCAGCGCTTGATGTGCGGGTCCGATTGGTTTTCCTTACCGAAAATGTGGGAATCAGCGGGGCTCGCAACGCCGGCATTGATGTCGCGCGCGGCGCTTACGTTTCCATCATCGATTCCGACGACCGCTTTCTACCCGACACGGTTCGGAAGCAGCTCGAAGCCTTCGCCCGCTTGCGGAAAGAAGCTCCGGATTTGGCGCTGCTTACTTCGGATGCGTGGTTGATCAACGAAGCGGGCCACCGAAAGGGCCGTTACATTTCAAAGGATTGGTGGGACAGGGAGTCTTCTGTAGAACCGCCGCTCTGGACACTGCCAAGCACTTTCTTCTTCCGCAGAGAAGGAGCTGCCCGGTTCCATCAAGGGTATCGATCGGCGGATGCCCCGATCTTCATCTCACGCATGGCCCGGATTGGACCTATCGGTTTCACTGGCGAGCCCCTGATCGAGTATCGGCTCAGGATGTCATCGGTCACCAATCACAAGGGGGCTCACATGCTCCGTGAAATGCGCGCTGCTGAAACCTCCCGGAGAATGAATCGGCTGGACTCTCCGCTATCCGCAGAGGAGGTCGATGCGCCGCCAGGCAAAGAAGTCGGGGCATGGATTTACGGAAGGAATGCCAAAAACGCGGCAGCCAACGGGCGATTGCTCCGGGCGGCATGGGAACTCACAAAGGCAGTGGTCGCATATCCAACCCGAACAATGGAGAAGCTGATCAGAGCCTTCCAGACTGTCGGAAAGCGTTTCACCACCTGAAGCACGGGTCCGCGACCTGAAAATTCCACACACGGATGATGACAAACCTCTCCATAGCGAAGGGCACAGACAAGGAGCCTTATGCGCCATTTCTCGTCCGCTGCCTGCGCTGGTTGGACACGAGGTCCCCCTTGTCAGTGCGCGTGATCGGAGCACTTCTGATCGTTTTCATCGGCCTCCTCAGCTACGCTACCGGGCCACAGCTGAGTTCCTCGCTTTTCTACCTTATCCCGGTATTGCTGGTCACCCGGGTGGCCGGTTTCCGCCAAGGATTTCTGGCGGCACTTGCGGCGGCGGCAATGTGGCTTGCCGCAGACCTGAATGCCGAATTGGAATTCGCCCATCCCGTGATTCCTTACTGGAATGCGTCGATGCGTTTTGGAACCTTTCTCGTAGCCGTAAGCCTCGTCTCTACGATGCGCACGGTGAACGCACAACTTGAAGAGCGCGTCAGCGAAAGGACCGCCGCTCTCGAGGCCGAGATTATCGAAAAACTTGAATTGGAAAAAATCATCCTCGAAATCAGCGACTTGGAGCAAGCGAGAATCGGCCAAGATTTGCACGACGGACTTTGTCAGCAGCTGGTCAGTGCGGCATTTTCCGCCAACATGCTGCAAGAAAGCCTCGCACTGGAATCACCTCCACGTGCGCGGGAAGCAGACCGCATTGCGGACATGATCGACGAAGCAATCACCCAAGCCCGCAACCTGGCCCGCGGACTTTATCCAGTAAGGCTGGAAACCGAGGGGCTTGAAATGGCACTGCGCGAACTCGCATCAGGCATAAGCCGTCGGTTCGAGGTCGAATGCTCCATAGTATGCCCGGTCCCGGCCAGCCCGAGCAGGTCAACGTCGGATATTCATCTTTATCGAATCGCGCAGGAGGCGGTACTCAATGCGGCGAAACATTCAAACGCCAAACAGATCATCGTATCCCTTACTTCCGACCACAGCCGGGGCAAGATTACGGTCCGTGATGATGGAATTGGAATCGGCAATACCTCACCAAATCCGGATGGGATGGGACTGCGCATCATGGAATACCGGGCGAGGATGATCGGTGCCGATTTCAAGGTGACCCCCCTTCGCCAAGGGGGCACCGAGGTGACCTGTGAATTTGATGCCGAGAAATCTCCCAATCAATGAGCGAAAAACCTAAAACCCCCACCCGGATTGTCATCGTGGATGACCATCCGATGGTGCGAGAGCGACTTGTCGAGTTAATTGACAGGGAACCCGATCTCGAAGTCTGCGGAGAGGCGGAAGACCGGCACGAGGCCTTGGAAATCATCGCATCCACCCGCCCCGCTCTGGCAATCGTCGATCTCACGCTAAAGACTACTCTGGGAATTGAACTGATCAAAGACCTTCAATCGCGCCAACCAGAAGTGATGATTCTGGTGGTTTCCATGCAGGATGAACTGATCCATGCCGAGCGCTGCATCCGCGCCGGTGCGCGCGGCTACATCACCAAACAACAGGCGAGTAGACACGTCATGCAGGCAATCCGGCAAGTGCTAGCGGGCGAAATTTACCTCAGCCAAACCGCAGCCACTCAGTTGCTTTCTCGCTCCACAAGGAGGCCGGCTGGGTCAAACTCATTTATTGCAACCTCGCTGCTGGCGGATCGCGAACTTCAAGTGTTTGAATTGACCGGTAAAGGCCACAGCACCCGGCAGATCGCCGATTTACTGGCGCTGGATGTTAAAACCATCGAAACCTACCGGGCCCGTATTAAGGAAAAGATGGGGCTGAAGGACGGCACCGAGCTTTTGCAGCGAGCAATTGCTTGGGTTCACCAGTCCTCCAAGCAGGATGCAGAAAGCTGATTCATTTGTAGGGTTTTTCACCACAAACATTTCAGGCCGAACACCTCTGGACACCGGGTCAAACGCGTGGATCATTTGACACCCGCCACATGAGATCCATTTCCTTGAGATTGATTCTGCCAATTCTTCTGATCTGCCCTTCCATTTGTTGGGCAATTCCTGGCGACACGGACAATGACGGGCTGCGTGACGAGGTTGAAACTGGAACCGGAATCTACGTTTCCCCCTCAGATACAGGAACCAATCCGAACCTCGCTGACACGGACGGCGACAGCGTGCCGGACGGACTTGAAGTCAACCAAGGAACCAACCCGAACCAAGCCTTCAGCAAAATCAATCGCCCGAACATCATCTTGATCAACTGCGATGACCTCGGCTACGGAGACATCGGCTGCTTCTGGCAAAACCAGAAGTCGGGCACCCAAAAATTCGCCACTCCCGGGATTGATGCGATGGCAGCCCAGGGAATGAAGCTGACCCATCACTATGCAGGAGCGCCGATTTGCGCGTCCTCACGCTGTTCATTGATCCAAGGCCGTCATCAAGGCAACGCTGACGTCCGGGACTTTCAATTTGACAAAGCCATACCTAACAATCACACAATCGCTTCAGTTTTGCAGGGTGCGGGTTACCGCACGGTGCACATTGGCAAGGCTGGTCTTGCCGGCAGTTTCACTTTGCCGCTTCCAACAAATAACTTGGCAGCCCACCCCTTGAAGCGTGGATTTGACCGCTATTTCGGTACGTTATCTCATTACCACGGTCAAAATCATTACCCTCGAAACGGCACCGTACTGCCATACGGTGCGATCTATAACGACTACACGGCGATTACCGACGCTTATGTCGACCTCTATTCCACTGATGTCTATACCGCCTTTGCGAAAAAAACCATCGTCGAAGAAACTCAAACCCATCCAGAACGCCCATTTTTCATCTATCTTGCTTACACGGCTCCACACTTTGACAATGCGGTGCCTCCAACTCCGGGTTACCCCACCGGCCAAGGCCTAACAGGCGGCATTCAGTGGACGGGCTCCCCCTCCTATGTGAATACCGCCACAAACGACCCGAACAAGGTCAACAACATCGCGAACCAACACCCGTCCGTCAATCCGGCTTGGCCACAGAACGCCCGCGAGCATGTCTCGATGATACGCCGTGTGGACGACTCGGTAGCAGATATTCTCCAAACACTTCGCGACCTTCACATCGACAATAACACACTGGTGATTTTCACCTCTGACAATGGGCCCGACGACTCACAAATTGATATAAAATTTTTTGAAGGATACGCCAACTTCATCGGAAAAAAAGCGGATATGTGGGAAGGGGGACTCCGTGAGCCGACAATCGCATGGTGGCCCGGCCACATCATGGGCACCAACAATCCATCCAATATTCTCACCAACACCCGCCCATCCGCCCAGTATGATTGGCTCGCCACATTCGCGGAAGTTGCCGGTACGACGGCCCCCTCTTATACCGACGGAGTATCGCTACTGCCGACGCTAACCGGAGTCGGAACTCAAAGGGATATTGGATACCTGTATTTTGAATTTTGGTTTAACGATCTGACGCGCGCCTATTTTCCCTACCACGGGAGCGCACCCCAACGAGACATGCAGAATATACGTATGGGTAACTACTTAGGCACCCGGAGAGTTATCACCAGTGCAAACGACGATTTCATGATTTATGACATGAGAACGGACGACAAGGAGGGCTTTAATATTGCTTCCTCCCACCCCGATTTACAGGCAAGGATGAAAGACATCGCAATTTCTGCACGCCGCCCAGGCGGTGGGGTCACCCGCCCCTATGACACCGCCAACATTCCGGCAGTGACTCCGTCTCCTATCACCAATGGATTGAAATACCAATGTTACGAAGGCTACTGGCGTTGGCTCCCTGAGTTCCGCTCTCTCACGCCTGCAAGTTCGGGCCTTACTGCCAGCATCAGCCCGGCGGTACGCTCAAGGAACAACGATGTGGGAATTTCCTTCACCGGTTACCTCTCGGTTCCAACGACAGGAACCTACACCTTTGCCATCAATTCCAATTCCGGTGCCAGTCTCTGGATTCAGGATGGTCACGTCATCGACAACGACTTCAACTACGTTGCCAGCAAGACCTCGGAGCCTGTGTATCTCGCCTCTGGGCTCCACCCCATCCGGCTCTACTATCGCCATCAGGGTGGGTCCCCAGCTCTCGCGCTCAGCTACTCGGGACCTGGCATCGCCTTGCAGACGGTTCCCACATCAGCATTTTTCACCGACGGCCCAGCTGCCGTGTTCCAACTTCAATCGGACACGGTTCTAATGAAAAAGAATACGAACGCGCTCGTGGATGCCTTGGCGAATGATACAGGAAACTACCCGCTCTCACTCGCGTCAGCTGGTCCGGGAAATTCCGGCACAGCCGGCGTCTCGGCAGGAAAGGTTCTTTACACTCCCCTTACCGACTTCATCGGCTCGGACACGTTTCCTTATACCGTCTCCGGGGGAGCATCCACTGCGGTCTCCAGCATTACCGCGAACGTGCTTTTCGATAATGAAACCTGGATTCCCTTTGACGAAGGGAGCGGCACGTCAGCACAGACGATCAGCGCCGCAGGACCGACGACTGGGACTCTCGTAGGAGCTCAAATCCCTGCCAATTCCTGGATCGACGGAAAATTTAAAAAATGTCTGACCTTTGATGGCATTGACGACCAAGTGAATTTCCCCGGTATCAATCTACCTACCGGGGCGTCTGCACGCACCTTCGCCTGCTGGATGAGAACTACGGCCGGCTCTACTGGAGGCCTGCAAAGCATTTTCAGTTATGGCACTTCCAGCCCAGGCCAGTTTTTCAACGTTCGCCTGAATAACATTAGCGGAGTCGCAAGTAGCCAGCCCGTTCGACTTGAAGTCGGAGGTGGCTTCGTTGTGGGTACCAAGCCTGTCAACGATGGTCAATGGCACCATCTGGCATTGGTAGTGGCCGATCAGAACAACGATCAGATTGTCAACGTCAACGAAACCTTGATCTATATCGATGGAGTGCTTGATGCCGTCAGCAGCTCGGGAGCGATGGCAATCTCCACCGTCGCTGGTATCGTCCCGGCCGTTGGAGGCTCGAATCATGCACCAAATTACAATTTCAAGGGCGACCTCGATGATATCAGAATTTTCCCACGATCCCTCACGGCGTCGGAACTAGGCGTTCTCGGCTCGACCGCAAGCGCCTTGGTTCTTGGAACTGCGGACAACGATGGTGACGGCGCAAACAATACACAGGAATTCATCGCCGGCACAGACCCTAACAACCCGGCTTCCGTTTTCAAGATCACCGCCAGCACCATCAGTGCCCAGGGAATTGTTCTGCACTGGCCTACTGTGGCCGGGAAAACCTATGGCGTCGAGGAAAGTATCAATATGACCACATGGACCGAGGTCTCCGGCATCGCACCTTTTGTTGCAACCTCAAGTAACCCAGACTCAACGGTGAATATCCCGATAACATCCCAAGGGAAGCGCTTTCTCCGGGTCAGCGTCAAATGATGAAATTCGAGGTGATTTTCGTTCCGCAGCGTTTCCATTGTGTTTCGCCTTTTGATTTCAATTTCAATTGCCGTGATCTGTTATAGGGGGCATCCCTGAATGGCACGTGGATAAGCCTATGCTCGGAACAAGGCAGCTGGAGTGTCAGAAATGGCCTTGACTACGAGCCATTCGGTCCAAACCAAGGTGAGCGTGGACATTGCCTTCTCTCCCTAGTCCCTCGCCGCCTTCAATTCGCTTCATGCCCCCAAGCGCGAACAGCGTCCAGCCTGAGCTGCTGGTCATCATGCCGGTTTTCAACGAACAGGCATCTGTCAGAAGAGTGATCACAGAATGGTTCAGGGAACTGGAAGGCCTGCTTGATAACTTTGCCGTGCTCGCCATTGATGACGGATCGACTGACGCAACGCTACCAACATTGCGGTCCTTGCAGGCCGAATTCGGCCCCCGGCTGGAGTGTATCAGCCGTGAAAACCGGGGACATGGTCAGACCTGTTTGCAGGGCTATCGAATTGCTGTTGAGCGTGAAATTCCTTTCGTGTTTCAGATCGATTCCGATGGTCAATCGGACCCCCGTTATTTCAGGGATTTTTGGGTCCGTCGCAACGAGTTCGATGTGATCTACGGTAGACGAATAAGACAAGACGGCACCCGAAGGATTGTTGCCAGTCTGATCCTTCGTTACTCGCTGCGCTGCCTTGCAAAGGTGGACTGCATGGACGCGAATGTACCCTACCGCCTGATGAACACCACCTCCTGCGCTCCGGCCTTCTACTCCATCCCGGCTGAAATTTCACTCGCCAACATCGCGCTAGCGGTGGTTCTGAAGAGAAATCCATCGATCCGCCATGGCTTCTTCGGCATTGGGTTCCCCGCGCGTTACGGAGGCGAGACGTCGGTTCCGTTTTCAAAATTCGCCTCCAAGGCCATCGAGCTTTTCAGGCAGTTGAAGACCCTGGAACCGGGAGCTTTGCGGTCCGCAGATTTTAAATAAAAACCGATGCCAACGGAACGACAAAACGAACCGAACGAAACCAGCGCTAAGGACGCGCCATTGTCCGGCTGGGCCAAAGCTTCCATCACCTATCTGTTACTTCCCCATTTTTCACCAGCCCCCTCATGATAGAGACACCCGGTTTCAAACGCCAGATCTTCAAAACCGTCCTCCTGGCACTCGCCTCGCTGGCCGTAGGCGCGGCTTTCATTTCCCGGCAAAGCTTCTGGATGGACGAAGGTGGTCCAGCCTTCAAGTCCTTGATGCCTACTCTCAAGGATTGGTGGTTCATGTCCATGCGTCTGGGTGGATCAGACCCGCAGATGCCGGTGTATATGTTTCTCCTGTGGATCTGGGAGAAATTCGGGGCAACCAGCGAATACGCCATGCGAGCCGTCAATCTGCCATGGCTCGTCCTTACTGTATTGGCGTTGAAACGTGTCCGGTTTTGGCCGCTGGTGTGCCTTACCTCCCCGTTCGTTCTCTACTATGTTGGAGAGCTCAGGCCGTATGCGATGCAGATCGCCGCCGGAGCGATGGCGGCCGCAGCGTTAATCAAGGTAGGAAGCCGCAGCGATGAAAATGGATTTAACGGACTCCATCTGACTGCTGGAGCAAGCCTTTTGCTTTCTTGCAGCAGCTTGACAGGGGCTGTTTGGGCACTGGGACTGTGGGTCGGCGTGCTGATTTTGAAGCCGAAATGGATCTGCCAAGGAGGATTTTGGTCCCAAATCATTCCTTGGGCATTGGGGGCATTGGTAATCGGGGCATATTATGGATTCACATTGCTGCAAGGATTCAGAGCCGCTGGAATGCAAAGCAGCAGCATCCTGAGTGTCTTCTTCGGGTTTTATGAAATGATCGGCCTATTGGGATGGGGGCCGGGCAAGAACGAACTCAGAGATTCTTTGAAATCGACCGTCCCATTCCTACCACTCTTGGTTCCCGCGTTCATTTGTATTTTCGGGGCGTGGTTAGCTGGAATTTTGGGATGGGTGAAACAGAGTTCTACCCGAACAATCATCGGTGTCACTTGTGCGGTACTATTGCCGGTCATTATTCTGTCTGCCATCGGACTGGCGATGAATTTCAGGGTCCTCGGGCGTCATCTGAGTCCTGCGATTCCAGCGGTACTGCTGCCAATCGCACTCTCCTTGGCAGGCTCCGGTCGGTGGAAAACTCCCGGCCGTGTTGTTAGCGTTCTTGCGATCTGCATGTCGCTGGTTTCCGCGATCACCCTGCGAATTTCCGAACGTCACGCCCGCGACGACTTTCACACCGCGAGCACGCTAGCCCTTGATGCATTGGAGAGACACAAGAGCGTCTGGTGGCAGGCGGACATGAATTGCATGCGCTATTATGCCTATCTCAAAGGTGGGATGCCGTTGGTCCTTGCAGTGCAACATTTAGAAAGCGATCCTCCGGCAAACCTGTTGATGGCCGATTACGTGATCATCAACCGCCCCGACCTCCGTTACCGGGGTGCCGACTACCAGAAAGAACTGCTCCAAAACTCATACAAACAGACCCATCGATTCACCGGCTTCGAAGTCTGGACCACAGGCTTCTAATCAAATTCGGAAACCCACCGGATCGTTTCAAATCATCCAATATGCCGAAATTCTCGATCATTACCCCAAGTTACAATCAAGGCCGGTTCCTGCCTGACTGCATTGAAAGCGTGCTGTCTCAGACCGGAGTGGAAGTGGAACACATTGTGATCGACGCCGGCTCCACTGATGAAACATTGCAAGTCCTCAAGGCTTATCCGCATCTCGATTGGGTGAGTGAAAGCGACAAGGGCATGAGCGATGGCATCAACAAGGGATTTCTCAAAGCCACTGGTGACTGGATGATGTGGCTCAATTGCGATGACTACCTGCTGCCAGATGTTTTGAAAAAAGTCGCTGACTACATCGAAAGCAATCCGCAATTCGATGTGGTGCATGGCGACTGCCTGTTCGTGAACGAGGACAAATCCCTGATCCGCCGGAAATACGATCACGAAGCGGACGTGAAAATGCTGCTTTTCGTGGGTTGTTATATCCCATCAACCTCGACGTTCTTCGATCGCAAGATCATCGACTCACGACATCTGTTGGACGTCCGATACCGGGTCTGTATGGACTGGGAATATTATCTGCGGCTGATGCGGGCAGGATACCGTTTCGGCTATATCCCGGAGGCAATCGCCGGATTCCGGTGGCACGGGGATAACACCAGCGTGATCCAGTCGCAACGCCGTTTGGAAGAGGCTCTGATGTTACAACGCGAACACATCAAAATCCAAGGGATGCCATCCTGGCTTGGAAACAGCCGGCTCCTCCAGCTCCTGCGGAAGACCTATCAGGTCCGGCGGGTTCTGCGGAGAAAAATGATTCACGACCGCTGGCACTGAACGCCTGCATCAAACCACCACTCGAAAATCTCTTGAAGATCCTGCAACTCTGGGCTCCCTACCGCGAACGCGGAGGCGAGGAATTCATCGTCAATCTGGTGACCCGTCTCCTCAGTAAGGACCATCAGGTGGAAACCTGTGTTTTCGAGCTGGATCCGCTGCTCGAAAAAAAGCTTGGACCGCTATTCGCCCTGACCTCGTTCTATTACAATGCGCAATCATTGAAGATCCTCACGGACAAAATCGATGAATTCCAACCCGACGTCGTGCTGTCTCACAACATCATGCCGGCAGGCTCATACGCGATCTATCAGTTACTTTCCAGGCAAGGGATTCCTGTGGTCTACTATGTCCACAATTTCCGCCCTTACTCGGTGAACGGCTACTGTTGGGCTAACGGAAAGCTGGCTGAAGGCGGTCTGTCACTCAACTATTTCCAAGAGATCATCCACGGCGGCTGGCAAAATTCCATCATGCGCACGGCATGGTATGCCACCGCGCTTTGGTATTCGCACATCGTTGGAGTCTGGCAGGACATCGACCGCTGGGTCATGATCTCCGGTTTTATGGAGAAAAAGATGATCCGCAGCGGCGTGCCTGCCGAGCGGGTCGTGACTCTGAGACACCCGTGGGTCGAGTCCGTCGGCGGAGCGCCCATCACCCCGCTATCGCAACCGCCGACACTGCTGTTTATCGGACGGGTTTCCGAAGAAAAAGGAATCCGCGTTCTGATCGATGCATGGAAGAAGGTCGAGGAATCGGGCAGTCAGGGGAAGCTCGTCATCGCCGGTGGAGGGCCCCTTGTTCCTTGGCTGGAGGAACATTGCAAGTCACTAAAGAATGCCAGTTTCGTTGGATATGCCGACACAACAATGAAACAGCGTCTGCTAGGCGATGCTTGGGCGCTGGTGGTTCCCTCCGTTTGGTGGGAGCCGCTCGGCCTTGTGGTTTACGAGTCCTATGAAATGGGGAGACCGGTTCTTGCAGCACGCTCGGGAGGACTCACAGAAACCATCGAGCACGGTGTCACCGGCTGGCTGCACGAGCCTGGTGATGCGACAGGTCTGGCTAAACAGATTCTCGAGGCATTCTCCAACCCGGAGGAATCCCTGCGGCGGGGCGAAAATGGCTTGGCATGGCTTCGGCAGAACACCCACCCGGACTTGTGGATCCGGCGGATGGAAGCAATCCTTCGCGAGTGTGTCGTCACAAAACATTCTCTGCAAACCAACGCCAGAATCGAGCCCGCCAGACCATTGAACATGGTCGTTTATCTGGCCGATCAGAATCCGGGCCACGATCGGAGCTTCGGAATTTCACGAATGTCGGAGGCGATTCTCTCCGTGCTCGCCAACCGTGAAGACATCCGTATCCATCTGGTTGCATCCCGCAGCTCCCAGCAAGGACCTGCGGCGTTGGATTCACGGCTTGTCCTTCCATTCCAAACCCGTGGAAAATTCAGCCGCCTCGCCGCAGATCACCTTCATCCTCTGTTTGCGAAGCAACGCTTCAGCCCTGACATCTGGTATTACCCCAAAGGTTTCTTGCCGTTCATCAATAGCTCCTGCCGTCCTTCGGTAATCACGATCCACGACACGATTATCCAGTATTATCGAGATCATTATCCATCATGGAGAAAGATGACCGAATATTCCTACTGGGCTAGGATGCTGAAGCATACACTGGAGTCAGCCGATTGTATCCTAACTGTATCGGAATCATCAAAGCAACAGATACGGAATTTCATGACGCGGCATGAAATGGTTCCTAAGGAAATCACAGTTACCTACGAACCCTGTCTCTACGAATCCGTTCCACAACCGCGGCATCCGGAGAAAGGAAATTATGTCATTCATCTCGCGTCGATGGAACCTCATAAACGCACCGCCCAACTGGTCGAATGGTGGCTCGCTGGAAGCAAGGAACACAATCTCATGCCACTGCACCTGATCGGATCACTGCCACCGGGGATTTCGGATGTAGTCGAAAATTCCACGCAGGTGATCTCTCAACCGTTCATGAAAGACGAAGACCTCCAAGCTACCCTCACCGCTGCCAAGGCATTGATCCTGCCCTCGGAAATCGAAGGATTCGGGCTGCCTGCCATCGAGGCCTATTATCTTGGAACTCCCGTTTGCCATGTCACCGGGACTTCGGTGGAAGAGATTCTCAGCATCGCGACCCTCAAGGGACGATTCAATTTGGAAAGCAGTAACAGCCTCTTTGTGGCACTCGCGGAGGTGATGGCCATGACCCCTGATGAGATATACAATTGTGGATTGACCTTGCGGAAAAGCTATTCAGCCGAATCCGTCGCCACAAAAATGATGGCCGCATTCAAAAACACCAGCGCACGCTACACAGAAACCTGGACCGAACCCGCTTGAGAAGTCCCGCTCCAGTTCTTTTTTTCAATTAGCTTCTTCATGATCCGCGTTCTGATGCTCGGCCGTCTCGGCAACAATCTGTTCCAATATGCGCTCGGGCGGGTGTTGGCGGAGCGCCATGGAGTGCCACTTGTAATGGATGGATCGTGGTTCAATGGTGAAGGCTGGGCACAGGTGAATTGCATTCGAAGATTACCGATCAAAGCGACCATTGCCCGGCCGTTTTCACTCGGCTCACGTGCATTGCTCAAGCTGACAGGAAAACACCATTGGGAATACCTTGGAAAACCAGAGTTCCGCGAGAAGAGCGGTGATCATTCGTTCGACGCATCATTTCTTCACGCTCCCGCCGACTGCTTCATCTTCGGCTACTTCCAAACGCCCCTGTATTTCAACAACATCGAGGAAACCCTTCGCGCGGAGATCAACCCGGCGTCTGCCTTCCGCGAGCCACCTCCGGCAGCCCTCTGCAAACAACTGGGTGCCTGCGGATCGGTGGGAGTGCATGTGAGGCGGCAGGATTTCACGCATCTTCCGATTTTTGATGTGTGCGATTCGGCTTACTATCAAAACTCGATGAACCAACTGCGCGCGCGCTTGCCGGTGGCGCGCTTTTTTATTTTTTCGGATGACCCGGAGTGGTGCAAAAATCATTTCACTAAAGATGACGAGACGGTAGTCGATCTCCCTCAGAGTGCGGTGGACCCGCTGATGGATCTGCATCTCATGAGTCTGGCAAACCATCACATCATCGCTAACAGCACCTATTCCTGGTGGGCCGCCTGGATAGGAAAGAAGGCCGGGCAGATTGTGATTTGCCCGCCAAGGTGGTTCAACGCCGGGTTCACCGCGCCGATCGAGGAAAAGCTCTGCGACGGCTGGGAAATCTTCAACCCATCCGCAACCTCGCTCTAACATGGACTTCACCATCATCACCCCCAGCTTGAACTACGGGCGCTTTCTTGGCGATTGCCTTGCGAGCGTGGCGGAACAACGCGGGGTGACGCTCGAGCATCTTGTATTCGACGCTGGATCCAGCGACGACAGTTCGGCTGTAGCGACGAAATTCCCTGGAATTACCTGGTTACAAGAGGCCGACCGGGGGATGTCTGACGCGATCAACAAGGGCTTTGCGCGCGCCAAAGGTGATTGGGTGATCTGGCTGAATGCGGATGATCGTTTCAAGCCCGGTGCCTTGGCTGATGTTCTAGCGGAATTGAAAACGACCGATGCCGACATCGTTTACGCGGACTATGATTTTGTAAATGAAAGCGGCGGACTACTACGCCGGATGAAGGTGCCAGGATGGTCACGATTCGTCCATGTCCATCACCATTGTTACGTACCTTCAACCGCCGCGTTTTACAGGAAACGAACGGTGCTGGATGAAGGGCACCGCTTGCGGGAGGATTTCCAATACGTGATGGATGGTGAATTTTACGCGCGTCTCGATACTGCGGGAAAACATTTCAAACATGTGCCGTTAAACGTGGCAGATTTCCGGATGCACGGATCTAACGCGTCACAGCGGCACCTCGGCAAATCGCATGACATCGAGACAATTCTCGCTGCCGAACGCCAGCATGTGGAGTCACGCGCGATCCGTCGGGTTTACGGCATCACGCTATTCAAAGATCCCTATTTGAACGGCTTGGTCGATGGTGTGTTATGGCTTGTCGCGAAGTGCTGGAAGGCGGTGAAGAGGATATGAACGAAAATCTATCGATCGTGGCAGTCTTCGCGACCATGAACCGTGCACCGACGGCGGTCGCCTGCGTGCGGGCTTTGGCCGCGCAAACGCGTCCGTCGAAGCGGGTAATTGTAGCTGACAATTGCTCGACGGACGACACGGTGAACGCGCTGGAGGGTATGGAGGACTTACCTTTTGAGCTGGTGGTGCATCGCATGCAGGAGAACCGGGGAAATGCCGGGGGTGTGGAAGTGGCCATGGACCTGGCATTCGCGGGGGGAGCCGATGCCGTCTGGATTTTGGATGATGATTCGTGGCCTCGTAAGAATGCTCTGGAAGCTCTGCTAGAGGAACCGTGGAACCCTCGCGTCGTGCGCCATGCCTTGCAAATCGACCCACAAACCGGAAAATTCACATGGCCGCTTCAAATCGACGACGGGCATGGCGGCTGGAGGCTGATCTGGAGCGAGGGTGAGCTCCCGGACGGCCCGAGGGTGGCCAGCAGGATCACTTGGACCGGGGCGCTCGTCCCAAGAATAGTTAGAGAAGAGATCGGTCCGGTGAACGGCCGATTGTTCATCCGAGGTGAAGACGAGGAATACCCGTGGCGCTTCGAGCAGGCCGGATTTCCACAAGAAGCGGTCCGCGGTGCAATCATGGACCACCCGGGACCGGAGGACGTGGTCCATTGGCATTTCCTCGGAAAAAATTTCTTCTTCGAGCGCGGACTGGCTGACTGGAAACTGTATTACAAGGTTCGCAACATGGTCTGGTTGAAACGCAAACAGTTCGGCAATCTGCGAGCCATAAGCATCGCCGCCACCTATGCCTTCAGCGCATGCTGGCTCGATGGACCATCGCGCTTCCCCCTGCTGCTTCGGGCGATTTGTGACGGATGGAACGGACGACTGGGGAAAATGAAAGAGTGATCGGTTAGATCCGGGTGTGGCAGCGCGACAAGCGCCATGCCAGCAAGCGTCGGGCGAGCAGAAGTCCGATAACGATGCCAAGTGCATCCGAAATCAAATCCGTGACGTCGAGCCAGTCAAACCCATAACCAAAGGCAGCTTCGGCCCCCTCGATCGCCAGAGCGAATAGCGTAGCAAGCCAAAGTGCCGGCCGCCAGCCGACTAGCAGAGCGATCAACAACGCCGGTGCAAAAAGCAGCAATGAATGCAAGACCGGGCGTAGTTTGAAAAAGTGGAACTTGATCAACAAGGTCAGGTCTCCCTTGAGCGGAATATTTCCAACAGAACGCACCACAGCTGAAGGAGGGTGCGAATCGACCGCTTTCGATTTCGTTAATGACCCAACCGATGGCGGCGGGGCGACTTCCGGACCGAGATTGAAAGGCGCGGCAAGCGGACGTAGATTTTTCCAAGGGCCGGGCACTACGAAGTAAATCCCCATTACCACCCACAATGCAGCCGCCATCAGGCACCTTACGCGCTCTTTGCCTCCGAAGCTGCTGATCAACGAATAGGCCCACACCAACCCGCCTATCATCAGTCCCCAGCGGCCGATTTTCCATATCCGGGTTTCTCTCACAACAGTGGCTTCGAAGCGGGTGAGCTCGAAATCGCCCGCACGTCCAAGATGCTCGAGCCGGAGCACAGGAATCGCCGAGGCCCCCTTGGGACTCAAAACAAGATCTAGAACCTCGCCGGGATCATTTTCCCGAACCGAAGCTACCGAGTCATTCTCCGGTGGACCGCCCCCCGCCGGGTGCCACTCGACGATGCACCGCCCATCGTCCCAGAAGTTTTGCCCGACCTCAAGGCCGTTGGATTTCATGCAGACTCGGACATGAAGCCAATCAACCGGCAAAATACCGGGAAGTGCGATCCGGACACAGACGGGCGCATCGGCCTTATCCACCTTCAGCCGGACCCTAGGGTTCGTCTCCGGACCCAGCCATTCCACCCCGGCGACGGGAGTTGTCATCCCCCTCAGGTCGCCCAGCCGATATGTCGGAAATTGCGTTGAGCGCTCAAAACGCTGCTGCCACACGAAAAAAACTGCCGCCAAAAGGGCAACAAAAGATCCCAGCAGGGCAAATCGACGCATCACGGGGCCAAAACACCACGCAAAACTCGACTTTCCAATCTAATTCCCACGTTCACAACGAATTGTGAAGGGGTCCTTGCAACGGACCAAATCAGCGCTGCATTGTAATCTAAGATTGCAGGGCATGAATTTCTGGCGACTCTTTTGCGCCGCGAGAGTTTTTCGCTTCGATCAATCGCCTCACCCATCAATGGCCATCAGCCGCAAAGACTCGTTTACCATCCAAGTGCTCCAGCTCACGGACGCATCACTTGTTTGGGCTGCGTTTTTGATCGGTGGCATGCTGCGGAACGCGGTGCGCCTATGGGCGGAAATGGGAATCGAAGAGGAAAAAATGGCGGCGATGAGTTGGGTGCTTTACATCGCAGTTCCCTTCACGCCGCTGTTTCTCGAACGATTTGGATTTTACGAGCGACTCAGACACAAGACGACAGGTTCATCGATATGGCAATTGATCCGGGCACTGGTCGCCATTGTCCTGTTTATTGGTGTGTTTGCCATTTTCGCAAAACAGGGGGACGCGAGACGGCTTTCCCTTGGGATCGGCTTGGGTGCGGTTTTCATTCTTCTGCTGGTCCGGGATCGATTGACCCAGCGTTGGCTCAAACGGCAGACGGAAAGTGACGCAAACAAGGAGCGCGTGATCATTGCCGGGTCGGGTGGCGAGATGAACGAACTCCTGGCTGAACTGGATCAGGAAATCACTTCCGGCTGGAAGATCGTCGAGCACTTTGATCTCAGCACACGCGATGTGACTGAACTTTTCAAGGTCTTGAAGGATGAGTCGGTAAGCCGCGTTCTGTTCTCAGCCAAGAACACGGAATTTGAAAAAATAGCCCGGGCCGTGGAGGCGTGTGAGCTTCAAGGCGTGGAAGCTTGGATTTCCGCCTCGTTCATCCGCACGCAGATCGCGCGACCGGTGTTTGATGTCGTGGGTAACAAACCAATGCTGGTCCTACGCTCGACTCCGGAGTTATCATGGGAGCTGCTTTGCAAAGAGGTGTTTGACCGGGTGGGGGCGGCATTGATCATTTTTTTAACGCTTCCAATGTGGATATTTGCGGCCCTTGGGATCATCATCAAAAGCCCGGGAGCTCCGGTGTTTTTCTCACAAATGCGGGCGGGTAAATACGGACAGCCGTTCCGTATGTGGAAATTCCGCACCATGGTGTCCAATGCCGAGGGACTGCTGGATAAAATCAAAGAGCAACATGGCAACCAAATGGAGGGGCCTGTTTTCAAACTGGACAATGACCCAAGAGTTTTTCGTTTCGGAGCGACGTTACGGAAATACAGCATCGACGAACTGCCCCAACTGCTCAACGTGGTTCTTGGAGATATGAGTTTGGTTGGTCCCAGACCTTTGCCGATTTATGAAGTAGAGGCATTTTACGAGTTTTCCCACCGTCGCCGTCTGAGTGTGAAACCCGGGATCACCTGCGAATGGCAGGCTGGAGGGCGGAATCATATTACCAGTTTTGAAGAATGGGTGGCGATGGATCTGCGATACATTGATAATTGGTCGCTGTGGCTGGATTTCCAAATTCTCATGAGAACTGTCCCGGCGGTATTCTGCGGCAAGGGCGCGAAATAGATCTCACTCCGAAAAGAGGCTCGGTTGATAGAGGTTTTCAAAAATTTTTGGTTTTACTCATAAAATGCCCGTCATTTCATCCATCTTTCTGGTTCTTGCTTTGGTCATGGCTGTGGTGATCGGCCCGCAAACCCGCGATTGGACTTGGGGACCCGCAATGTTATCACTCGGCATTTCCGTTTTGGCAGCTTGCTCGGTATTCTGGAAACGTGACAAAACACCTGGAGATTTCGGACTGATCGCATTCGCCACCTTGGTCGCGGGGTGGTTTTCCTGGCGCGCGTGGATTTCCCCGGTTGCAGAGCTTGGACAGGCAGACCTCCTGCTTGTCTGCGGTGCGGTGGGAGGGTTCATCAGCATCCGGGCGATCGCCGGAAACGCCGCTGCCGGACGGATTCTGATTTGGGGAATCGCCCTCCTGCTATTGGCAAATGTTTCAGTGGCGGGAATACAAATGACGGGAACCTCATTTAGTCCTGTATTCCGGGGGCAGCCGGACTCAAAAATGGTCTCCGGATTCTTCGCGCACTACAACGAGGCAGCTAACTATTTCATCGTGTCATCCATGTTGGTGGGAGCTGCTGGATTGTTCGGGCGGCACCATGCAGCCACACGCGTCCTTTGGATTCTGATCGCCCTCGCAGGGTTGGCAGCGGTTTGGTTCACCCGCTCACGTGGCGGGATCTTCGGCGCTGCGATTGCCTTTGGGGTTTTCGCCGTTGTTACCCTAGTGGTCGCTAAAAAGCGGAATGCCCGCTGGTTTGCTCCGGCGTTGATCGCACTGCCATTGGTGGGATTCGCCATCGGAGCTTACCTTTTCCTCGGATGGCAAGGCGCGCAACAGGTCCGGAGGGCAGGAGCCGACATCACGGAGATGTTTGACAATAACAGTAGGCTCTATCTCCTTGGTATGGCTTTATCCTGCGTCAATCTCCATCCGATCATCGGCGGAGGCAGCCGCAGCTTCAGTTGGGAATGTTTCAGATTCGCCGCAGGAAAAACCCAAGGCGACATCATCACCCACAAGCCGGAACAGGTTCACAATGAACTGGTGCAGGCCGCGACCGATTACGGGCTTATCGGCGGCGGCCTGCTGCTTGGATTGTTAGGATCGCTGGCGGTGTTGGCAATCCTGCGCATCTTTTTTGAGAAAAACGATCGCGGTCCCAGAGATTCTTACGACGCATGGCGACTCGGCGCGTTGGCAGGACTTGCGGGGATGCTAGTGCAATCCTGCTTCAGCTTCGTATTCCATCTGATGCCCGGGATCTTGTTCCTCGGAGTCTGTCTTGGCCAAATGTCACTCACATCGGCTCCGCCGGGTATCTCTCCACAAAAAATCGGGTCTAGAGTCCTGCTATCACTCGCCGCATGCGCATGTTGCCTGCTCTTGATTCCACTAGGCTGGAAAGGAACTTGGGTAACAAAATCACTCTGGCCCACGTATTTTAGCAAACAACCTCTAACCTCATTTGAAGCAAAAATCGACGCCCTCACAGAAGCGATCCTCCTCTGGCCGCAGTCCGGATTTTATCAGGACAGGGCCACGAACTATCAGGCGCTCGCACTGACTACTGGTGATAAAGCCAATCAGGAAGCAACGACAGCAGCGCTGAGTGACTATCAACATGCCGCGCTGCTTCATCCTTACGATCCTGCGATCGCCATCAACCACGCCAACCTGCTCAGTCAACTGCACCGTGATTCCGAGGCTGAGGCAGCCTATGCATTGGGCCTGCGCCTTCAAGGTGGGATGGAGCCGAGTTTTCGAGGACACTTGTCACTGGCCAACCACTACATGCGCAAAGGACTGAGGTTGTTCCGCCCCGAAGAACCAGCTCCAGCCCTTGTTCCGTTAGAGCTTGCCGCGCAACAGATTGAAACCGCCGTGAAGGAGATGCACTGGCTCGTCAGGGACATGCTGGAACCGCGCCTCGCCATCCACGAAAGCCTGGGCACCGCCCGCGAGGCATCAGGAGACAGTGATGGCGCGTTGGAAAGTTATAACTTTGCCACCACTCTTCAGAACGGCACGCGCGCCCATTACCGCGCCGGGGTTCTCTACGGTAAACTGGCAGCCGGAGCCTGGGCAACACGCAAACCCTCGGAAGCACTTGGCTATTTCATCAAAGCCCGCGAGCGCATCGCTGCCGCCAAGGAACTCCCTCAAGGCGTGGCACCAAGCCAACGGGTGGAATACCTCGCCTATCTGGACCAGACGATCGCCTTTCTCAAGGGTGCTAAAATCGTGCCGACACCGCCCAAGTAAATGTCAATCAGCGCGTGATTTGTTCCCAAGCGATTTGTTCTTCGGAAAAATTGATCAGAAACTTCCGCAGCTTCGCATCTGCTTCGGCTTCGGTGACTTCCTTTGGGATCCAATCGAGCTTACCATACCACATCGAGACGGACACATAGGCCCAACGCTGGTCCATGCCGCGCACGAGCCTGTCCTTCATATCGATAAAGGTTCGTCCCAAGTGATCGTTGCTCACGTGATCATGACCGACGAAAAAATAATACGTCACACAGTTGAACCTCATCGGTTTTTTCCGCTCTAGGGTCACTGGCAGTGTCTGCACGGAAAGCAGGCGCTTCGCTTGGAACCGGCGTCCATTTGAGAGTTCTAGCACCTGATCGCTGGAACCGGTGATGTTATGACCCTGCGCCGGCATGCAGCGCTCCGGCCGGTGGATTGAGTTGTTGATATCCGCACCGGAAAGCACGACTGATAGATCAATGCGATCAGGGATCAGGTAACCTTCCAGCGTCACCTCGCCTGGGCGCGCGCTATAACACTGGGCTTTGGAGAATTTCGTATCCTTCGAAAGCGTCCCGATCTCGGCCTCGCTCGGTGGGGATTTTTCCAGTGACCAACTTCCGAGGAAATCCGGGAGTTCCATATTCACGGCGGACTCGGCCACTTTCCCAACGCTGGGCAGAGAATAGATTCCGCTCAATGTGCCACAGAGGAACAGCGGCAATACTAGTGCTCTCAGGTTCATGATTCGGAAAGGAAGGGTTTGGATTCATCTTTGCTTGTCACCACCATCCGTCTCAAGGTGCGTTGGTTTCCTTTCTTCCATGGCAAGCCGCCTTCGAGAACCGAGTGAATAACTAACAATAGCATCAGGGAAAAAGGATAGAATAGCAGCAGGCCTGACCAATCATGCCAAGTAGTGCTCGCCCATTTCGCATTCCCATATTCGGCGATCACAAAAATCGAAATCACCCGCAGGGCGTTCCCGAGAATCGCTAGAGGAAAGGCGCAAAAGAAAAGCAACACCCGTTTCCACATCGCCATCTTCGCGATGTAAGCCCACGTCGCGGAAATCATCAGCAAAGCCATCAAAGAGCGAATTCCGCTACAACCTTTTGCGATATCCAGTGGCTTCCAATCCCCTTTGAGAGGCAGCACGGTCGTACCTTCCACATAGGTTTGCACTCCACACAATGCAGAGCCGTGATGGGCCAGCGATGTTGCTAACAATTGCAAATGGGTTGTTGCCTGCTGGAAAGACGGCAAGGGAATGGCCAACCAAAAAAAGAACAACGGGAACGTCAGCATTCGCGCCACCCGCCAACCCCACAAGTAAAACGCCGATCCCCAAAGAATGAACGGCAGACCCACCATCGCAATCCGCGGCTGAAGCGTCCGGTAGGATGCCACATAGAAGAGCACTCCCACAAAAACCGCAAGCAGCCCCCAGCCGCTTCCGTCACTTGCGGCGGCTTTCAGCTCCTTGAACTTGTAACCAATGAGACCGGCAATCACGAAGGGAAACAGCACGCCATGTTCGTAGTCGGTCTCATCGTTCCATGCGCTCTTGATCCAGTCGTATGCCGAGAAATCCCGACCGCCGCCAAAACGCTTCTCCACGACATAGAACCAAACCAGCAACGCAACTGAAAGCGCGATGGAAACCCACAACAAGACCTTGTTACCTCCGGCAGCGCGGGTCTGTGGCGAGCCTTCCGTAGGCTCAGGTGGGTTCAATGACATCAACAATGCGTAGGTTAGACGATTTCCAAGCAAAGTATTGCCGACGTCCGCTCCGCTGTCAACAATCCGCCCGACTTCCCGCTTCTCGCTCCTTTTGCCCATGAAAATCATCAGTGGAACTGCTCACCG
>JBDTNJ010000505.1:0-16913 GCA_039933825.1 Luteolibacter sp. | reverse complement strand
CAAGCCGCTGCCGAGCTGGCTGAGGCGGGCGTTGGTGACGTTGTCCATGCCGAGGTAGTCGAGCAGGCATTTCATGTAAGCGAGCTCGCCGTCCCATTTCTGATCTTGGACGAGAGTATTGCACCTTTTCCAGAACTGCGCGGGGTCGATACCGAACTCCGGGAAAAGCACGTCATCCTGCATGTAGCGTGGGCTGAGGGTCTGGTCGTAATCGTAAACCAGAGCGATGATGTTTTGCGGCGCTGCCATGATGGGGGGGAGGCAAGCAACCGCAAGGCCGGGCGACAAGGCGGAAATCCGGCTGTGGCACAGATTGCCCGGATTCTCGCGATGGGCGGTCGTCAGCGCACGCTGGGCTCGAGACGAATGTAGCGGTTGTTGCCCGGAGTGATGGGAGTATTGTCGCGGACTTTCAAGTAGTTGGAATCGTCGGTCATGACGGTGGTGTAGTTCTTGCCGCTGAACCAATCGAGGAGATTGGACGAAACCTGAACCGTGTAGGTGATGCCATCGGGAACCACGGGTTTGGTGATCGTGAGGACCAGATATTTTTGGCCCCGGATGACGGTGGTGGTGGTGCTTTGTGCCGGCACACTTGCGGTGCCGGGATTGATCCCAGTGGCGTTCCCTGTGGAGGATGGCATGGCGAGCGTGCTTTGAACCGTGGCAACCGGCGCCTTGATTTGGATCGTGACGGTTACGGTTTTGGAATTGGAGAATCCGTCAAAAATACGGTAGGTGAAAGTGTCCCTTCCGATGAAATTTGCTTTGGGTGTGTAGTTGAGATTCGGTGGATTACCGGTCAGTGTGCCATATTTCGGCTTGGTGACGATCAGGTAGGTCAGTGGGTTTTGATCTGCGTCAGAGCCGGATAGGACGATTCCCACTGCGGTGTTTTTTACGGTAGTGACTGATTTTGAGGCGGCTACCGGCGCTCGATTGAGCGGTGGCACTTGGAGGACGTTCAGTTCAGCCACGGCGCAATCCGTGCCACCGTTGGCTTCACTCAGGCACACCAAGCGGATGAATTTCGCGGTTTTGGCCGGGAATAGCACTTGTTTCTCTGTAGCGGAATTTTCAAACGTGCCGCTGGCCACTGGACTACCCCAACTCACTCCATTAGTGCTGACGTAAAAGCGGTAGGTTCCGATGTTTCCGACCGAGACATTGTCCTGCCGTGGCAGATACCGGAATCCCTTGAGATTGAACGTGGCTCCGAGGTTGATTTGGATTTCATGCGGCGGTTTCGGCAGGATTGGTGTCCTCCATTGGGTATGCCAGAAAGTGGCGGGGTTTTCGTCAAACGAGTTGCTGGCGGCGTTACCATCCGCTTCCTGGCTGCTGACATATTTCAGAGTCCAGCCCTTTCGTGGAACAATACTCGAAGCCGGATTGATCACCCTAATGATTCGTTTGTCGGATGCCGGGGCAGCCAGACCTTTGGAATCAACTACCGTGAAAGTCACTTCGTAGGTTCCCGGGGTGCTGAATTTCACGGAGCCGGGGTTTTGCGCGGTGGCGTCCGCGATGCCGGAGCCATTTCCAAAATGCCAGCGGTAGGTCAAGGGTGTGTTTGAATCGGGGTCGGTTCCGGCACCGTTGAAAGTCACCGATTGCCCTGCTAAAATGGCACCGTCCGTCGAAGGTTTGCTGATCCAGCCAATGGGGGGGAGGTTAGAGGAAGGGACGGATATGGCTTGGAATTCGATCGTATTGGAGGGAGGACTGGTGATGCCTGAACTATTGGTGGCGAAAACGGCAAAATAGTAGGTGACTCCCTCCTGCAGGCCTGAAACCCGGACGGAAGTCTTGAGTCCCGAATCGATGGAGTTTGAATAAGCTCCAGAGGCCGTTCCATAGCGGAGTTCGTATTTCACAATATTGCTTTCGGGGTTGGAATCCCAAGCCAGGATGATGTCCGGAAAAGCCGCTGCGAACGTGTTAGTATAAATAAAAAGTAAAAAAACTGTCGATAAAACAATATTTTTAAATTTTCGAGCCCCTCCTTCTACTGCGCTTCTAGTAGTGAAAATCCGAGGCGGGAGCGGGGGCTCCATATCGTTGGAAATACAAGGGTTGCATGAGTGTCCTATGAGTCGGCGCATGATTGGAATGATTTTGATTATTATAAATAAGATTCTGTTATGAAGTCATTCGGAGTTAACTTCAAATTGGTTGGCGGGCCGTATGCCTTTTTGACAAAACCAAAGCAATCTAATTTAAGCTAACACGCTATATTTATTGATTTTTCAATGATCCGTAATTAAAATCATGGTGCGCCAGCGGCTGGGGAAACGATGGGATTACGATGCTCCGGCGTATTTTTGGCCCGGAGTGGCCGCCTGCGATGTGGGACTGGAGGATTAGCAGCGCAAGAATCGCGCTTGCCGCAGTGCGCCCGGGCGGTGAACCTACGTCCTTTCGACGATGCGTTATCTCCATTATTACAAATACCTGCGTCCTGTCCGCTGGTCGTTCGCGTTCGGTGTCTTTGCGGGACTGGTTTATGCAATTGCAAGCGGAGCGGGTCTGCCGCTGATGCTCGAAGTGGTTTTCCCGGTGTTGTTCAAAGAGCCCGGGCAAGCCCAGCATTGGTACTCGATCTGGATGAGGGAAAAGCTCGGTGATATTTCCCAAGACAAGCTCCTTTTCATCACCTGTCTCTGGCTTCCGCTGATTTTCATGGTTCGCTCGCTGGCGGATTATGCGAACTCCTACCTGATTCAATTCGCCGGGCAGCGCGTGCTGGAGGACATCCGCGTCGATTTGTTCATCAAGCTCCAGAGCCTTCCTTTGTCGTTTTTTAAAAAGAACCCGTCCGGCGATCTGTTGGCCCGGTTGATGAGCGACACGGCCATGCTTCGTCAAATGGTGGCGAACGTTTCCAGCGATTTGATCAAACAGCCCGCGACCCTAGTGGGGGCTCTGGGTTACTTGACTTACAAGGCTTACACCGACAACAGCGTGTTCATCGTGTTGATTTCAATCGTCACAGTGCCGATCTGTGTGTTGGTCATCCGCTCTGCGGGAAATAAACTCGCAAGGCGCGCAAAAGCCCTACAGACACAAGGCGGCACACTTACTGCGGCACTGGCGGAGAGCTTGCAGGCACCACTTGAAATTCGTGCCTATAATCTCGAGGGCTTGCAAATCTCGTTATTCAAAAAGCGGATTCATGACATGTTCAAGGTGAGCATGAAGGTGGTGAAGTACCGGCAGGCGATTTCTCCGGTGATCGAGGTGGTGTCCGCTGTCGGCTTCGCGGTCGCCCTGTTTCTCGGTGTCCGCAAAGGTATGACACAAACGGGATTCATGGCCTTGGGCACCGCGCTGTTTATGGCGATTGATCCGATTAAAAAACTTGGCATGGTGCACTCGTTGTTGAAGCAGGCAGGTGCGTCCATCGATCGGATTGAATTCATTTCAAACGAGGTGGACACGATTCCCGACCCCGTCTCACCGCAGGTGTTTGCTGCGCCGCATGAGGCGATTTGTTTTGAAAATCTGTCGTTCACTTATGGGGAAGAACCGGTATTAAAAGAAATCATTCTGAAAATTCCGGTCGGGCAAGTCGTCGCCCTCGTTGGCCCCAGCGGCGCTGGGAAATCAACTTTCGCCCATTTGATCCCTCGGTTTTATGATCCTCAATCGGGTGGAATCACGTTCGATGGGACTGACATCCGCGAATTTACGAAGAAAGATCTGCGGAACGCCATCGCCGTGGTTCCTCAGATGCCATCGCTTTTCATTGGCACCATCGCCTCGAATATCCGTGTTGGCCGTGCCGATGCGAGTGATGATGAGGTCATCGAAGCCGCCCGTCGCGCTCATGCGGACGAATTCATCCGTAACCTTCCGCAGGGGTATCAAACGGAGGTTGGCGAGCGGGGGGATTTGCTATCCGGCGGCCAGCGCCAGCGGATTGCGATTGCCCGTGCGTTCCTGAAAGACGCCCCGGTTTTGATTCTCGACGAGGCCACGAGCGCGCTCGATTCCGAAAGTGAGGCGATGGTCCAGCAAGCGCTCGCCGCGCTTGTGAAAGGGAGGACCACCTTCATCATCGCCCACCGCTTCAGTACCATCACCATCGCCGATCGCGTGCTGGTTTTCCAACAAGGCCGCATTGTGGCGGATGGGAACCATGAGACGCTTCGCAAAACTGATCCGACCTATCAATCAATGCTCGGCAGCCAGATCCTGGGCGGAGTGTGACGGGACTTGCGCGAGGAAGGATTTTTGACAGAGTTCGGCATATTTGCCGCCTTCCGCCAGCAGCGTGGTGTGGGTGCCTTGTTCGATGACCCGGCCCTTTTCCAAGACGTAGATTCGGTCCGCATTTTGAATGGTCGAAAGCCGGTGGGCGATCACGAAGGCCGTGCGGTTTTCCATCAAGCGGTCCAGTGCGTCCTGGATCTGGCGTTCGGTTTCGGAGTCCACGGAGGCAGTTGCCTCATCTAGCAGTAGGATCGGTGCATTCTTCAGCAGTGCACGGGCGATGGATAGGCGTTGTTTTTCCCCACCTGATAGTTTCACGCCGCGTTCGCCGACATTGGTATCGAGCTGCTTTGGAAGCCCGCGCACAAAGTGGTCCGCGTGGGCGGCGTCGAGCGCGTTCCATAGATCCACATCTGAGGCGTCCCGTTTGGCGAGCAGGAGGTTTTCGCGCACCGTGCCATTAAAGAGAAACGGCTCCTGAGTCACGTAGGCGAGGTGCTCCCGTAAGGAGGATTTCGCTAGGCCGCCGATGTCGATGCCGTCGATGGTGATGGTGCCGGATGTGCTTTCGTAAAACCGGGCCAATAACGAGAGCACCGTGGTCTTGCCCGCACCGGTCGAGCCGACCAGCGCGATAGTCTGGCCTGGTAGTGCATCCAGAGTGACGCCGTGAAGCGTGGGCTGATCCTGATAGGCAAATGAAACTTTCTCAAAGCGCACGTGCCCCGCGATTTTCACGGGCAGGTTTTCACCGTGCGTGGCATTCGGTTCTTCCTGCGAGTCCAGGATGTCGAACACCCGGTCCGCCGCCGCACGTCCTGACAGGATCATTTGATTGAGCGAGTTCAGGCGGTCGATCGGTTCGTAGAAAAGCGAGAGAAACAGCAGGAATTTTGTAAAGTCCCCGATCGTTAGAGTGCCCTTCATCACCGCTGAGCCGCCAAACGCGAGAACCAGCACGTAGCCCGTCATTCGCAGGAATGACATACCTGGAGAGTAGATCGCCCACCATTTCATCATCCGAAGCGAGGCAATGCGCAGCGCATGGGAAAAGCTGTTGAAGCGTGAGTGTTCGGCAGTTTCCGCCGCGTAGGCCTTGATTTGCCGGACGCCGGAGATGTTGTCGTGTAGCAGGGCGTTCAAGTCAGATGCGGCATCCCTCTGGTTGCGGTAGCGGTCGCGCCCCTGCGTCGAGTAAACCCACGCTCCCAGCGCTAGGAATGGCACCGGCAGGGTGGCCCAGGCTGCCACTGTCGGATTCAGAAAAAATAAAAAGATGCCAATTCCCACGACTTGCAGCGCCGCAATCAAGCCCTGCTCCACGCCGTCGATCAGCACCCGCTCCATGTTCGTCACATCCTCCACCACCCGCGTCATGATGTCACCTGTGCGCCGCGTATCAAACCACTGGAGCGGCAAACGCTGGATTTTCTCGTAAAGATCCGAGCGAATATCGAAAATCACCTTCTGCTCAAAGATGTTATTGATGAAAATCCGGAGCGAGTTCAGGCCGTCTTTGACGAGGAAACCAAGCAGTGCTAGGAAAATCCAAAAAGAAAATTCATGATGCCGGGCCGGATTCGGGATGATTTTATCAATCACGTGGCCGGTTGCGTTTGGGAAAACAAAGACCGCCATGGTCATCCCCACCGCACAGAAAAGCTGAGCAGTTGCAAGGCCTGGGTAGTGACGCAGGTAGGAAAATACGCGGAAAATGGACTTCATGGAGGCGGGAGAGCGATGGTCTGGTGTGGATGCTTTGTAAAGCCAAGGACATTGAAGAATGAAAGTCTTTGAAATTTGAGGTTGCCGAGGCCAATTCAGACTACCTAGTGTCTGCCCACACGGAATTCAAAGCTCACTTTTTTTAAACCCATGGCAAACGTCTTCGGAATCCTCACTGCAATTGTTCTCGCCCTAGCGGCCTTCATTGCCACCAAAAATAAAGCCGCCTATGAGACTGAAATCTCTGCGACGAAAGACCAGAAAGCTCTGCTCACGAAAAGCCAGGCCAGACTGACGGCTGCTGAAGCGAAACTTGCGGCTCTGCCGATCGAACGCGGCGAAGTTGATGCGGAAGTTGTCAAGCTGAGCGAAACCGAGTTAGTGGCGCAGGCATCCAATGCCAAGCTCAAGGCAGATTTCGACGAAAAGACGGCCAAGCTTGCCTCTAACAAGGAGAGGCTCGATGATATCCGCGAGAAGACCGAAAAAACCGGAGACATCAAGGAACTCGCGTCCAAGATGAAGGCCACCAGCGGGGAACTTGAAGAACTCACCCAATCGATCAGCGCGACCGAAGCGAAACTCGCCAATCTCACGGCCCAAGGCACGCAGACTGATTCCCAGATCAAAGCCAGTATGGCCAACTTTGCCATCATCAGCAAAGGTGACTCCCTTCCGTCTTTGAAAACCCGCATTCGTTCCATCTATCCAAACTGGGGTTTTGTCACCCTTGCCTCGGGTAACAACGCTGGCGTGGTCACCAACTCTACCCTTGATGTGGTGCGGGACGGCCAAACGATTGCGAAGCTTCTTGTCACCGCAGTCGAGAGCAATAGCGCATCCGCGAGTATCGTTCCGGATTCGCTGGTGCCGGACGTCACCCTGATGGTAGGTGACCGCGTCACCCCCAGCCAAAAGGATTCCAAGCCTGCGGCCACTAACTGATTCCTCCGATTTTTCGTAAAACCCCTCTCCTTCAGGATATCCCATGAAAGCCATTCCTTATGTCCTCGCCATCATTGTTGCCGGTGGTGCTGCCTTTTTCTCCCTCTCCCATGCCGGGAAATTTGAGGAACTCCAAAAGGATCGTCAATCCACGATCGGGATGAACAAAGAAGTCACCGCCAAGGCCGAAGCGGCGGACAAGAACATCAAGGACGATAAGGCGCTCCTTGTTGCCTCCCAGGACAAAAAAGAACTCGTTAGCCAGAGTATTGAAGCACTCAAGGCTAGCGGCTCCACTCTGAAAAGCGACGTTTCCAAACTCGATGCCTCGATCGAAGTGCAAACCGGCGAGTTCACCCAACTCGAAAAAGCTCTCGAAGAGGTCAATACCATTATGTCCACCCTAGGTGGCGGCGTGACGCTTGATAATCTCGCCGAAAAAATCGCGGAGATCGAGCAGAGCAAAAAAGATAAACAAACCAAACAGGACGAGCTTAAGACCCTTGTCAGTGGCGCGGAGAAAAATCTTGAGACCAAGCGCGCGGAAGCGGATCGCCTGGTGACCCGTGGAATTGAGCGTAACGCCCGGATCAGTCGCAATTCGATGGAAGCCGTAGTGACGGCCGTCAACCAGGATTGGGGATTCCTCGTGATCGGTGCGGGTTCAAACTCCGGTTTTACCCCGCAGACCGCCTTGTTGGTGCAACGTAATGGTCGCAAGATCGGACGCGTCCGGCCATCTTCGATCGAGCCTACCCAGACCATCGCTGAGATTGATCTCGAAAGTCTGGCTCCGGGTGTGCGTATTCAGCCCGGTGATCGCGTGATCCTCGCGACCCCCACCGGAAACTAAGGCCCGCAAATTTTTCCACACCGGCTCCGTGGGCTTGCAAGCTGCGGGGCTTGTTTTATATTCAGGCCATGACACGCAAATTATTTCTCCTGTTCACCGCCATGGTTTCCGGCTTCGGACTTATCGGATGTGCCGATTCACAGGAGAAAAAACCGGTGGGTCCTGTCAGTGAGACCAGCCAGATCCCATGGAACAGCCCTGTCGCTGGACAAGGCCAGGGCCAGTTCGGGATGATGCCACAAAATCAATACCGGCGCTGACCCGAATTTCAATCGCGGTGATAGGGCGATCCACCTTTCAGAGACGCTACCCGATAGAGTTGCTCTAGCAAAACAAGCAGCGCCAGCTCGTGCTGGAGCGTGAAGGGCGAAAGAGTCAGCACCGTGTCGCATGCCTCGCGCAGTTCCTCGTTGTGCCCATCGGCGGCTCCGATGAGAAACGCCACGGCTTTCACATCGCCGCGCATGGCCAGTGAGTCGAGCCTGTCTGCGAATTTCCGCGTGCTCAGGCATTCCCCTCGCTCATCCAGGGCGATCCGGAAACAACCTTGGGATTTTTCCAACAGCCTCGCGGAAACCTCATCCCGGCTTCCGGCCTTGATGATCATCATCTCATGTCCGCCGAAACGTGCCAGACGTTTTAAATACTCATCGACGCCCGTCTTGGCATAAGCGAGTGCGGGTTTACCGGCGGCGATGATACGAATTTGCATGCGATGATCAAAGCTTGCCCGATTGCCCGGCCTGCGCCAACTTCAATCAGCCATGAAAACATTGGGTCTATCACTCGTTATCGCCTCCGTCGGCTGCTCCAGCGGTCCAGGCCCTGTCATTCCAAAATCCCGCACCGAGCGGCAGATGATCGGCTTGCTTGAGAAGTTTGACCGCTGGGACGACAACGGAGACGGTGAACTGACCGAAACCGAGCTGAACCACGGAATCAACCGCTTCAAGGGTACACCGGCGAAGGTCCACTATACAGGGAAGGAAATTATCGATTTCTATGACACCAACAAGGACGGTAGGGTCACCCTGAGGGAAGCGCAGGCCGGCTATGCCCGCTCTGGCGAGGCCGAACAGATCATCAAGTCCCGTAACTGATGAGCGCCATTTACGAGTCGGACAAGGCTCTATCAGAGTATCTACTTTTTCATTTTGGTTCTGCGGAGGAAATTCTACCTGCCGACCGGACTTGGCCTGCTGGCATGCGCGAGGCGTTGGATTTCGCGATACGCACCCCGGCGCATTTTTCCTCATCTAGGGTTGCGAAAGGCCTCGATCTCGGCTGCGCGGTCGGGCGCTCTGCGTATGAAATGGCAGCGACTTGTGATGAGGTGATCGGAATCGACTTTTCCCATGCCTTCATCCGTGCCGCAGAAGCGATTCGGAATGGTGAAACTCTCACTTATGATCGCCGCGAGGAGGCATCGATCAGCACCCCTCTGCAAGCCAAGCTTCCCGCTGGGATAGATGGTGGTAAGCTGCGATTTTTCCAAGGCGATGCGATGAACCTGCCGGAAGATCTCGGATCGTTTGATCGCGTTCACGCTGCCAACCTTCTCTGCCGCCTGCCGGAACCGAGGCGTTTGTTGGATCGGCTTCCCTCATTGGTGAACCCTGGGGGGGAACTCGTTCTGGCAACACCTTGTACCTGGCTCGAAGAATTCACCCCGCCGGAAAACTGGCCGACCGATGGAACCCTTGAGTGGCTCCAATTTTCGCTAACCCCCGACTTCACTTTGATGCGGCTTGTGGAGGAGCCGTTTATCATTCGCGAAACGGCACGCAAGTTCCAGTGGACCACATCGCTCGTCACGGTCTGGCAGCGGGATTCTCAGGGCTGAACCAGCGACGAGCGTTTCGCGGGTGTGATGTGCGGTGGCTTCAGGTACATCGGCTGCGGGATTTCCGCCGACCATTTCGCGCGGGTTTCATCGTCAGAAGAATGCCACGCCTGCCACAGCCGTGCCGCACTTGGAAATTCCAGTTTCACCTGCGCTCCCAATTCTGCCGTTAGGGGAAAGCGTTCGGGGTCCTCGAAAGTAAAAACAGAAGTCCCGGCTTCGAGCGATCGCCTAACGATTTTCTCCAAGCCCGCCGCATCGGTGAGCTCTGGTCCGGCGGTCATGTGGAAATGTTCCACTTTTGCCGTCCAATAACTTCCGCGTCGCGCATCACCAATCGCCAGACAAGCTGCGCCACCTTGGGCTGACGGCACGGCCAGAATCGATGGCAGGGCCACTGCTGGGCATGCAGAGGCAATCGCCACCCCCTGCGCCGCCGCAATTCCGACTCGTGTGCCACTGTAGCTCCCCGGCCCGCTGCCGACGATCACTCGCCCGATCTCAAGCCCGCCCCGCGCGTCCAGCACCTCTTTGAGCGGCGTAAACAAAACCGCATTGTGGCTGCGGTCACTGGTGAATTCCCTCTGGTCCAATCTTCCATCCGGCAGCACCGTCGCCAAAGACGCCTGCGGCGTGGACGTTTCGAGAATCAATGTGAGCGTGCCCTGCATGCGGAAACCCTAAAACGCCGCAGGCAGACCTGCCAGCCCGCTTTCGATGAAATCCGTGGATCGGCCCGGGTCGTCCAAGGGTTGTTCTCGCTTCGCTCTTGCGCCAATGCCTGCAAAGGGCTTTCTTCCGGTCTGTCGCGTTGCGGACATTTTGACATGGTGAAACTGAAACACACATTTTCTGCGTTGTTACTTCTAGCACTGGTTTCCTGTGTCCCGCCGAAGGCCGTTGTGGTGGAGGAGCCGCCACCTGCGGTGAAAAAGGAAAAGCCGAAGGAGCCCGTGCTGGCGGAAGCCGCCCTCCCTAATTTGCCGGACGATGGATTGCGCATGGGAAACATGCTGGAATTGCCTAGTGACCGGGAGTTTCGAACCGCAAATTCTTCCGCTGTGAAAACCGGAACCGATGCCGGCGCGGTGATTGCCCGACCACCGACTGATCCGCCATCGCGGGTGAAGCCGAAAGCCGATGCGTCTGGCGATCAGCGTTGATTGAAGCGGGACATCTCGCGCGCGGCTTCGCGGAGTTCGACTTTTTCTTTGAGATCCTGGCGCTGATCCGAGTGGGTTTTCCCTTTACCGACACCGATTTCCACTTTTACGCGCCGATCCTTCCAATAGACCCTCAGCAGTGGCAGCGAGCATCCTTTGACGGCGGTGGCATTCGCGAGTTTGAGGATCTCGCGTTTGTGAAGGAGCAGGCGGCGCGGACGTTTCGCTGGATGGTTGAACCAATCACCGGCGGTTTGCCACGGTTGAATATCGCAGCCGTAGAGGAAGACTTGGTTGTTTTCGACGCGGGCGTAGCCGTCCGAAATGTTGATTTTCCCGGCACGGATCGACTTGACCTCAGTGCCTTTGAGTTCGAGCCCTGCTTCGTATTTTTCCAGAATATGGAAATCCCGTCCCGCTTTCCGGTTGGTGGCGATTTCCGCATTCATGGCCTGGCTCGGGGGCTAGAAAGCCACCCTTACGGGGCTTCCTTGAAGATCAGCTTGATTTTGCCTTCGATGATTTCGGTGAGGGCAATATCAGCAACGCCCATGCTGGGGCGGGTTGCGATGAGCGGCGAACGTCCGCTATTGAGCTGTTTCACGCGCTGCGAGACCAGGTTGACCAGAACTAGTGGGTCGGTGACAATTTCAGAGGCCTTATCGAGAAGATCGCTTTTCATAGGAGAACCGGGAAATCGCGAAATTGGCCGTGCCTGATCAAACGGGATAACGTTTTTCGGTAGCAGGGACGGGTCTTTTTCGCTCAAAACTTTAGAATGGGAAGAGTTCCGGAGAGTGGCCGGGCAGGTCGTCAAACCAGAGAATCGAGTTGCTGACAAGTCTTATCTGGTTGGAGAATGAGATTTTTTGGGGATTTCTCGGGAGCCCCTGAAATCACTTGGGCATTAGGTCGATACCGAAGCGGCGGAGGATGACCACGGTAAGCCAGAAAAGGACGACAGTGATGACGCAGTTCGCGGCGATACTGGCCCAGAATCCCCAGCCATTTCGTAACATCCATGGGAAAATGAGGAACATCGGCAGGGTGGGGAGAACAAACCAAAAAGTGCCCTCGGCGTGATTGGCGAGGCGCTCGGACGATTGCTTGTCATGGTGCATCCAGATCATCGCAAGAAGCGAGGTGAGAGGCAGTGCGATGAGCAGAGCGGAGAGCCGGTCGTTCACGAGTTGGATTTTCGTCACGAAAAGGATGATTGCCGCGGTGACTAGCAGCTTCACCACATCGAACGGAGTGAAAGTGAGGATTTTATCCCAGGGAATACGGTTCATGAGCTTGCGGTTGCGCAAATGCTAATGCTAGCGTGGTGGCATGCAAGCCGTCCGTTTTGTTTGTTTTTTCGCGTTGATCCTGACCGCGTGCGCCCAACGAGCCCCGGCTGCAAGTGATCTGAGCACCGGGCAAAAAGCGGCGATTGGGAAGAAAATCTGGCAAAACGAATGCGCCGGCAGCGTCGCTGGACTGACAACTTGGAATGCAGGCGAGGAATTTCCGTCGCTGGGAATCGGGCATTTCATCTGGTATCCGGAGGGTTTCAAAGGTCGTTTCAGCGAGAGCTGGCCGCATTTTATTGAGTTTGCTCGCCAGCGTGGCGCGGAAATCCCGGCGGTGGCGGCTGAGCGATTCAGCCCGTGGCGAACCAAAGCGGAGTTTCAAAAGGACTTCAATGGCCCGCGCATGAGCGGCCTGCGCAAGTGGCTGGCGGCGACCGTGAGCTTGCAGACGGATTTTATCATCGCCCGTTCGCATGAAGCATTGCCGAAAATCCTCGCGGCGGCTCCTGGCAGCGAAAAAGCACGGATTGAGGCGAATTATCGGAAAGTTTCCACAACCCCGCAGGGGACATACGCGCTGGTCGATTACGTGAACTTTAAAGGTGACGGAACTCTCGTCTCCGAGCGCTACAACGGCCGCGGCTGGGGACTGCTTCAGGTGTTAGGTGAAATGAAGGAAGTTGCATCAGGTGCGCCAGCCGCCACGGAATTCGCCGCCGCCGGGAAACGCGTGCTTTCCCGCCGCATCGCCAACTCACCGCCTGAGCGTGGCGAAAAGCGCTGGGAGGAAGGCTGGCACAACCGCTGCGGGACCTATGCGAAGCCGCTCTGAATCATTTCACGACCTAACGAAATAGCCCCGCGGAGGCATTTTTCATGAGCTGGATGTCCAGCGGTTTTGGCTGGGTGCGATCAGAGAATCCGCGGAATCCTCCAAAATCATGTGGCGATTTGCCGGATTTCCACTCCGGTATGGCACAGTCGGTGCTAGGCGGGTGGGGACTCCATGCAAAAGCTCTTCGCCAGAATTTCTAAAAGTCGGCTTTCGCTTGTCCTGATGATTGGGTTCATGGTGGCCTCATTCGACACGGCTAAAGCCGAGGAGCGCACAGTCCGCGAGACGATTGCCGCAGCCGCAGCCGCCTCTTCTCCCGGCGAGCAGCGGGAAATCATACTTTCCATGAAGAGCAAGCCGTCTCCTGAAGCGGTCACTTGGCTGGAAAAATGGAAAGAGGGCGGAATTTTCCTCCACAAGGGCGAGGGAGATTTGGTGACACCTGTTTTACTGACTGGCGAGCCGGATGGGGAAGGGGCTTTTGCGACTCTTCGGGTTGCCGATAACACACCTTTGTTGGGTCCTGATGGAAAGGCGGTTCGCATTAACCCGAAGGAGGTCGAGTTCGCAGATACGGATTCCGGTTTGCGCCGTGCGATGAAGGAAGTTTCTGATTTGGCAGCCCTTGCCGACCCTGATACAGTGAAGCGCATTCGTGCCATCCAGGACTCCGCCATTGGTCAAAAGCAGGAAAAGCTTCCGGCGCTGCTTCTCCTGAAAACTACAGAGAAGGACCTCACGGCTCTTCGCGCTTTGGACGAAGCCATCGCCATCATCCAGCTTCGCTCACCCGTTGCTGCCGAGCGAATCGGGGCTTGCACAAAATTGGGGGAGTTGAGCTCGATCCCAGCGAGCGACACCATCAAGACAATCCTCACCGAAGCGGTTGCGGCTAATGATACAGCTACCATCGTTGCTGCGAAAAAAGCCCTTACTGCCATTGATGCCCACATTTCAAGAATCAACGCCGTAGGAACAGCGTTCCGGGGCTTGTCTTTGGGCTCCGTTCTCTTGGTAGTCGCCATCGGTCTTGCAATCACCTTCGGCCTGATGGGAATCATCAACATGGCCCACGGGGAGCTGATTGCCGTGGGTGCCTACACGACCTATGTCATCCAGAATATCTTTGCCACGGGATTGAAGTTGTCCCCGTTGGGCGTCTCGATCTCTATTCCGGGGATGGGTCTATCAGGAAGTGGTTTGGCAATGTATTTCGCGGTGGCGATTCCAGCAAGTTTCATCATTGCCGCACTCGTAGGGGTTCTGTTGGAGCGTTCGGTCATCCAGTATCTTTACAAGCGCCCGCTCGAATCGTTACTCGCCACATGGGGCATCTCACTCGTGATGCAGCAAATTTTGAAATTTATTTTCGGATCCAACAACGTTCAGGTCACCAGCCCTGCCTGGCTTTCGGGAAACTGGACCGTCAACGACATCGTGTTTGGTTGGAACCGCGTTTTCGTCATCAGCTTTGCCGTCCTGATCATCGTCGTCACCTGGCTGGTCCTTAACAAAACCTCGTTAGGGCTTCTTATCCGCGCGGTGATGCAGAACCGCAACATGGCTGCTTGCATGGGCATCCGCACCGAGCGGGTCAACACGATGACCTTTGCGTTCGGCTGCGGCCTTGCGGGACTTGCCGGGGCGTTTCTATCACAAATCGGGAACGTGGGACCACAGATGGGCCAACTCTACATTGTCGATTCCTTCATGACTGTGGTGGTCGGCGGCGTCGGCAACATCATGGGCACCGTCATCAGTGCGCTCGGCATCGGAGTGGCGGATCAAACCCTACAGCAATATCTCGGCAACCCCGTGATCGGGAAAATTCTTGTTCTTGGGGCGATCATTCTTTTCCTGCAATGGCGTCCTGCCGGCCTTTTTGTCACCCGTTCCCGCAGCCTTGATTAAACGATGAACAAGCAACCGCTAACAAGCCGGGTTCAGTTACCTCTGCTGATCATTTCAGCGGTTTTTCTCGTCGTCATCATGCCGGTGCTGAACTCCCTCGGATTCATTTCGGATTTCACCCTCGGAAACTGGGGGAAGTATCTTTGCTACGGCATTCTCGCCATTTCCATTGATCTACTTTGGGGATATACCGGGCTGCTTTGCCTCGGTCAGGCCCTGTTTTTTACTCTTGGCGGCTACATGATGGGCATGCATTTGATGCGAATGATCGGTGGCGATGGGGTCCCCACGTTTCTCAGCATGGTGGGCCGCACGGAGTGGCCGTCGTTTTTTGGTCCGTTTAGCAGCTTTCCGTTTGCCATGTCCATGGTGATTCTTGTTCCCGGCGTGATTGCCGCCCTATTCGGCTATCTGGCCTTCCGTTCGCGGATCAAGGGTGTGTATTTTTCAATCCTCACCCAAGCACTTACTTACGGTGCGGCACTGCTATTTTTCCGAAACGAGCTATTAATGGGCGGAAACAACGGCTTCACGGACTTCAGGACATTGCTCGGCTTCTCGCTTCGAGAAATGTCCACCAAGCGCGGTCTCTATATCGCCACCGCTGTTCTTCTCGTCGCCGTGGTTGCGGGTTGTAAATGGCTCACGAACTCCCGCTTCGGCCTCATCCAGCGTGCCATCCGCGATTCCGAAAACCGTGTGCTCTTCTCAGGTTACGCCACTGCGAATTTCAAGCTCTTCATCTTCATTATTAGTGCGGTCATCGCCAGTCTCGCCGGAGCCCTTTTTGTGCCTCAGGTCGGCATCATCAATCCCAGCGAGATGGAAACCGGGAAATCGCTAGAAGCCGTCGTCTGGGTCGCTCTCGGCGGACGCGGCACCATCGTGGGGCCCATTGCAGGAGCGATTAGTGTTAATGTTCTCAAAAGCTGGGCCTCCTCCGGCGCAACCGCGGATTTCTGGCCACTCATGCTTGGCGGTGCGTTTGTTCTTGTCGTTCTTTTCATGCCCAAGGGAATCATGGGGATCCCGGACCAGCTCCGGGGCTTGTTTGAAAGAATTGGCAGGAAAAGTGATAGTGCGGAGGATCTTCCTTCGTCGTCGCCGATCCCGGCACAAGACCCCGACCTGCTTTCATCGGCATCTTCCCCGACCGGCGAGTCCTAACCTGAGACGTCCGTCCCCCGTATTTCATCGTCATGAGCCAGAAACCATTTCTCCTCGCAGCAGAAGGACTCACACGTTCGTTCGATGGCTTCAAAGCCATTAATGATCTCAACTTCTATCTCGACGAAGGCGAGCTTAGAACTGTTATCGGGCCTAACGGAGCAGGTAAAACCACCTTCCTGGATCTGATTACGGGCCGTACTCGGCCGGATTTGGGCACCCTTCTTTGGGACGATGGCAAGCATGATCTCCTCAAGCTGAACGAATACGAAATCTACCGCCTAGGGATCGGGCGGAAATTCCAAACGCCTACCGTCTATAATGATCACACGGTAACGGAAAATCTCGTGCTTTCCCTCGCCGGATCGCGCGGCATCTGGCACAGCCTGTTTGGCAAGATCACCCCACAACAAAGAGATCGTATCGCGGAGATTCTCGGCATTATCAAGCTGACCGATCACGCCCACCGCAAGGCTGGCATCCTCGCCCATGGACAGAAACAGTGGCTGGAAATCGGCATGTTGCTCGCTCAGGAAGCGCGGCTTCTGCTAGTAGATGAGCCTGCGGCCGGCATGACGGATGAGGAAACCTATCGCACCGGAGAGCTCCTTTTATCTCTGGCTGGCAAGCACACCATCGTCGTCATCGAACATGACATGACCTTCGTCAGGCAGATCTCCCAAGGCCGCAAGGTGACAGTTCTTCATCAGGGGCATGTCCTTTGCGAAGGGCCCGTCGATAAGGTGCAGTCCGACGAACGCGTCATCGAAGTCTATCTTGGCCGTAAATCCAAAGCCGCATGACAGCTACCCCCACCCTCGCCGAAAGCCTGACCATTTCCGATCTCCGCGTCTCGATCGGCGGAAGCGCCATCCTGCGCGGTGTGAGTCTGGCCATCCGTCCGAAAACCGTTTTCTGTCTGATGGGTCGCAATGGTGTGGGTAAAAGCACACTGCTAAAA
>JBDTNJ010000504.1:0-5868 GCA_039933825.1 Luteolibacter sp. | reverse complement strand
GGAGGTGAAATCCATCGTGGTGCTGAGCGGCGAGCCGGCCCGCGTGGTGGCCGCCAGCCAGATGGCTTTGCTCGGCAAGCTGCCTCAGGACCTGGCCGATCCCGAGATCAGGAATGAGCTCCAGAAGGCGTTGAAGACCGCCGCGGTCGGTTTCCATTTCGACGAGGACTTCGATTACCACCGGCCCCTTTCGGTGACTTCAAGTGGACCCGGGGGAAATGTCCTGCAACGCGGGGTCGTGCTGGTGAGTCTCGATATTCGCCATTTTCACTCCGAAGTCATCCGCACCGCCAGCAAGTCGCTCGCAGGTTACGTCGGCGCGACGCTGATCATCGCGGTGTGCGGCTGGTTCTTTCTGGAGCGTCTTGTCTTCAAGCCACTGATCGGGATCGGGAAGACGATCACCGCTTTTGACGGGACTGGTCGCCAGCCTCTGATCGACACCGTGCGATATTCGGGGGAGCTGGCGCAATTGGCGGGGGCGTGGAACGGCCTCGTCGAACGGCTACAGGAAGAGAATCGGGAGCGCACCAAAGCCCAGGAGGAACTGCGCCGCGCCCACGATGAACTCGAAGTCCGCGTGACCGAGCGCACCCGCGAGTTGCTCCATTCCAACGAGACATTGCAACTGCAGGCGCGTGTGATCGAGAGCATGACCGAGGCGGCCATCGTGGCTGACGAGGCCGGCCTGATCGTCAGCACGAATCCCGCATGTGTCACGGTGTTCGGTTACGAGCGGGGGGAACTGATCGGCCAGCACGTTTCGGTGCTGCGGAATCTGGATGAGGCGGAAGGCCGGCGTGTGGCGGCCGAAACGATGGCATCCGCGCAAGGAGGAGTGAGTTGGTCGGGCGAAATCATCCGGCGCAGGAAAGACGGCACGCCGATTCTCGTGCATGCGCAGATCAGAGCTTCCGAGGTAGCCGGCCAGCGCCATTTTTTCGCCGTTCAGGAAGACATCACCGAACGCAAGCGAGTGGAAGAAGCGTTGCGCGAAAGTGAGGGCGAACTCCGCACCCTGGCGGAATCCATGCCGCAGATCGTGTGGATGACCCGCCCCGATGGCTGGGTCACGTATACGAATCAACGCTGGCTGGATTACACCGGACTCAGCTTCGAGGAAAGCCTCGGCCACGGCTGGCTCTCCCACTTCCACCCCGACGACCAGCAAGCTGCCGCTGAGGCGTGGCAGCGGGGGACGGCTAGCGGCGGGGATTACTATGTGGAATGCCGGGTGCGCGGGGCCAATGGCAGCTATCGCTGGATGCTCAACCGCGGAGTGCCATTCCGCGACGGAACCGGCCAGATCACGAAATGGATGGGCACCTGCACTGACATTCACGATCTGAAGCAGGCTGCCGAGGCGCTGGGCGAGAGCGAGGAGAAATTCCGCCTGCTCGCGGATAACATCAGCGACGTCTTCTGGATCACTTCGCCGGATTTGACGATCATGCACTACGTCAGTGCGGGTTATGAAGCGATCTGGGGACGTTCGATGGAGAGCTTGTATGCCCGTCCTCACCAGTGGATCGAAAGCATCCTCCCGGAGGATCGTGACAACGTCCTCGCGGTCTTCGGCACGCTCATGGCAAACGAGCCGCAGGTGAGCGTCGAATATCGGATCGCCCGTCCCGATGGCACGATTCGCTGGGTGCATGACCGCGGCTTCCAGGTGCGGGATGCGGCCGGCAAACTGGTTCGCCTCACGGGTCTGGTCAGCGACATCACGGAGCGGAAGGCCGCCCAGGACAAGCTGCTGCGGAATCAGTCGTTGTTGCGCATCGCGGGCAAAATTTCGCGCGTCGGTGGATGGACGATCACGGTGCCGGACAATCAAATTTTTTGGTCCAGCGAAGTCTGGGACATCCTGGGATTTCCGCTCGGGGACGAGCCTTCCCTGGAAACGGCGTTGAATCTTTATACCGCCGAAAGCCGCGAGAAGCTCGGCGCGGCCATCGCCCTTTGTGCCAGCGAGGGCCGCTCGTTCGAAATGGATGGCGACATGAAGGAGACCAACGGGCGGAAGATGTGGGCGCGCATCTCGGGCGAGGCTGAGCGGGATGCCCGCGGAATCATCACGCGGGTGAATGGTGCTTTCTCCGATATCACCGAGCGCAAACGCTCGGAAGTGAACTTGCAGCGGCAGCAGACGGAGCTTCGGGTGTTGTTCGACCTCCTGCCGGCCATGATCTGGTTCAAGGACACGGAAAACGGAATCATCCGGGTCAACAAAAGAGTCGCGGACGCCGCGGGAAAATCCGTGGAGGAAATCGAAGGAAAACACACGCGCGAGATTTACCCCGGACAGGCGAACGCATTCTACGCTAACGATTTGGAGGTGATCCGTTCCAAACAACCCTTGCTCGGACTGGTCGAAGCATTCCCGGGCGAAGATGGCCGACCCGGTTGGGTGCAAACCAGCAAGGTCCCGTATTACGACGAAGAAGGGACAGTGATCGGCATCGTCGTGGTCGCTGAGGATATTTCGGAGCGGATGCGGTCCGAGGAATCGCTGCGCCTACTCGGTGCCGCCGTGGAGCAATCCAAGGAATCGATCCTCATCACCGACGCGCAACTCGACCTGCCGGGACCGGGCATCCTCTTCGTCAATCACGCCTTCACGGAAATGACCGGCTACCCGGCCGCCGAAGTGCTCGGGAAAACGCCGCGGATTCTCCAGGGGCCGCGCACCGACCGCGCCGTGTTGCGACGCCTGCGCGAGAACCTCACGCGGGGCGAAGTCTTTGGGGGCGAAACCGTGAACTATCGGAAGGATGGCACGGAATTCCACTTGGAATGGCAAATCGCCCCGCTCCGCGACGCGGCCGGAATCGTCACGCATTACGTCGCCATCCAGCGCGACGTCACCCAGCGCAAAGCGGCCGAAGAAGCCTTGGAAGAAGCGCATCGCCGGTTGCAGGATGCCTCGCGCCGGGCAGGGATGGCGGAGGTCGCAACGAGCGTGCTGCACAACGTCGGCAATGTCCTCAACAGCGTGAATGTTTCCTGCCATGTCATCTCTGACAAGTTGCATAAATCGCGGATTCCCAGTGTGGTGAAAACGGCTGATCTGCTGCAGCAACATGCGGGCGATCTGGGAGAGTTTTTGACCACCAACCCGATCGGCCTGAAGCTTCCGGAATTTCTCGGCAGGCTCGCCATGCGACTGAGTGAAGAGCGGTTGTCCGTCCTCGAGGAAGTTCAGTCGCTGAGGGAAAACATCGGGTACATCAAGGATATCGTGGCCATGCAGCAAACCTACGGTCGAGTCTGCGCCGTCACGGAAAACCTCTTGGTCACTGACCTTGTGGAAGACAGCCTGCGCATAAACGCAGGAGCCCTCACGCGGCATAAAGTTTGCGTGGGGCGCGAATATGGCGACGTGCCACTCATCGCCATGGACAAGCACAAGGTGCTGCAGATTTTGGTGAACCTGATCAGCAATGCCAAATACGCCTGTGACGAATCTTCCGTCCCGGACAAACTTATCACCGTCCGGGTGATGGTCGACGAGGACAGCGTGCGGATCTCCATAATCGACAATGGCGTGGGAATTTCTCCTGAAAATCTGACCCGCATTTTCTCCCACGGATTTACCACCAAGACCGATGGCCACGGTTTCGGGCTGCATGGTTCGATTCTCGCCGCGCGCGAAATGGGCGGCGACCTCACCGTGCAGAGCGACGGTCCGGGCAAGGGCGCTGCCTTTACCCTTGTGCTACCTCTTGACCCCTCAAAAACCATCTTGAAATCATGTCAGTGACCCTAAAATCTCCCAATCCGACCGGCAGGTTTTGCGAGGATGGCCCGGAACCGATTTCCACCGAGTTCGCAATCCCTCAACCCTTCCGGCAGACAGCCGGAAAAAGTTCCTATCGTGTGCTGATCGTGGACGATAATCCATCGATCCACGAAGACTTCCGCAAGATACTCTCCCCGGCTTCCGATGCCGACCCGCGGTCGGACGAATTGGAATCCATTGTCTTTGGCATCCCGGTCGAAACGGAACCAAGGGTGACCTTCGAACTTGATTCAGCCTTCCAAGGCCAGTCTGCGCTTGAGAAACTCAACGAAGCAGTGTCGGAGGGCCGTCCCTATGCCCTTGCGTTTGTGGACATTCAAATGCCTCCCGGGTGGGATGGAGTGACGACCATCAATCACCTATGGGGTGTTTATCCCGGCCTGCAAGTCGTGATCTGTACCGCTTACTCGTCCTACTCGTGGGAGGACATGCGTTCGGTCTTAAAACAACCCGACAGCTTGCTGGTCCTCAAAAAACCATTCGACAGCGCGGAAATCCAACAGATGGCCCACACTCTTGTCCGCAAGTGGGAACTCAACCTTCTGGCCGAAATTGGCCTTGGCCGGTTGGATGCCAGCATCAGGAACTTGCTGCCACCCTCCCGCGAAACGGGGGCTGCACTTGGTGATTGCGGTCCCGGTACGCCGGTGTCGACACAGTCGGACGAGCTACAACTTGTGGCCACCCTACAGCGGCTTGGCCAGACACTGGAATCAACGCGCGGCAAACTCCGGCACGCTGAACAACAATTGGTACACTCGGAAAAAATGGCATCGATCGGGCGTCTGAGTGCCGGGATTCTCCATGAGATCAACAACCCTCTGAATTATGCGCTGGCCGCGCTGACCGTGCTGGAAAATAGCGCCAATCGTCTTCCTGAAAACATCCGGAAGGATCAACTGGATACCGTGAAGGACCTGCGGGATGGCTGTTCCAGGATGCAGGAAATCACCAGCAGCCTGCACAAGTTCGCCTACCCGGAAAGTGGCAATCTCCGGAAAGTCCAGGTGAACGACGCCGTGCGCACGGCGCTCCGCCTGATGGCGGTCGAAATCGGGGACGGCGTCATCATCGAAAACCGGATATCCAACGACGTGAACATTTGGGGCTCAGCATCCCAATTGACGAAGGTTTTCATCAACCTGATCCATAATTCCGCCCATGCGCTGCGGATGAAGTCCCACGAAACGGGCACGGTTCCCAGGATACACTTCGAGGCTGCTGCTGTGAATGGGCGAACCATCATCAGCGTGACCGACAATGGTACCGGCATCCCTCAGGGAGACCTAGGTAAGATATTCGATCCCTTCTATACCACTAGGGATGTCGGACAGGGCATCGGTCTCGGCCTCGGGACTTGCCATCAGATTCTGCAACAATTCAGAGCCACCATAAAGGTCGAGAGCATCCCGGGGGTCCATACGCGTTTCGATCTGTCGTTCCCGGAACAAGGATTCTAGGTCAGGAATGTTTATCCTGGCAGCTCCGGATCGCTCTCACGCAAGCGCATGTCACCGCAGATGATTTTCACCGGTGTTCCTTCCTTGGTCACTTCGTATAAGATTGGGGCAAAGGCCTGCGGCAGACGGATACAACCATGTGAAGCGGCTTCGCCGGGGCGGGGGGATTTCACCCGCGTGCATGCCGACGCCGTAGTTGGTGACTCGCATCCAGTAGTGCATCGGCGCACCGGTGTAGTGCTCGCCGGGTGCCCGTGAGCAAAAGGAGGACATTGATCCGGCGAGTGATCACCAAGGGGGCGGGGAACAGTTCGCAACCCTTCCCCCGCTCCCTCAGAGAAGACGTGCGGATTTTCCCCTCATCCGCCAAGCGGTAGATGGTGGACTTGCAACGATCGAAATGGAGCCTTGTTGCAGGTCTCGCGGCCGAACCCAGCGTTTTGGAAGGAGTCGTCGCGCGATTGTGGCGACATTGTGGCAATTGCGTATCTTTCAGTTAGGGAATTCTCACCCCAGCCGCCCTCTCTTTCCTTTGAACATCAAAGGATTAAAAGTGGTGGCCCGAGACGGATTTGAACCGCCGACACGTGAATTTTCAATCCACTG
>JBDTNJ010000503.1:0-2519 GCA_039933825.1 Luteolibacter sp. | reverse complement strand
GCCCGAAAGCGCGCCCGTGGCCGCCGTGAAGATCGACTTCGTGATGGGCGACCAGGTGTTGCTCCTCGAGGTGAAGAGGTCGTGTTTCCAAAACGACGCGCCGCCGACCGCAGTGTCCCAGTAGCCGTAGATCGAACGCTTGTTGTCGCGTGAAACGTGCGTACCGCTGGCGATGGAGCTCGTGGTTCCGTCGAGCTTGATGCCGTTGAACGTGAGCTGCCAGCGGCTCTTATTGAGGTCCATCCGGATTTCCACCGGCGAGCCCGTGCCGGTGAGGTAGCCGGTCTGCGTGCCGGTCGACGCGGTGGAATAGGACGGCACAAAGCTGAAATTGCCGTCGTAGAAAATGGTTTCGCCGCCCGAATCGGGCCGCGCACTGATCACCATACGATTCAGCGAGCCGTTCTGCGTGATCGTGATGAGGATACCGGGATTACTCCCCGCCGTCACGGAGGTCGGTGCTCCCCCACCCCACGTCTCGTTCGCGAACCACAGGCCGAAGGAAGTCTTCTGGTTCGTCGGACTCGCGTTCTTCACCTCCCAAAGCCAGCGCACCGTCGAGCCATTCGTGTTGTCCCAATAAAATACCGCATTCGTCTTCGCCGCCGCCACTGCGGAGAGCGTGGGCGCGAGCGTGTAGGTTGTTTTTCCGGCCGCGGTCGCCTCGACCGCCGACGCGCCAGACTGGCTGATGTTCGTCATCCCGGCGAATCCGCCCGCGCCCGCCGTGATGTTCGCGTTCACCGGAAAGAGGTCGTCGCGGTCGAGGTAATCGATCGCCTCCTTCATCTCGGCGTCGCTGGGGTCCGTGTGCTCGCCGGGCGCGTTGTAGAGGAAACAAGCCTGTCCTTGTGGCTCGTAGGCACAGTGGAAGGATTCGACGAAGTATTCCTCCCGGTAGTCGTTTTCGCGGCCCATGATGTAGGAGCGCAGCTTGTTCCCCTTCGCCGTGGTGTTTATGGCGTTCACATCCTCCCCAAAAAACCAACCGTTTGAATAATCGTAGAAAGACTCCGGCGTGGTGGAAAGGGTCGGCTTCGTGATATAATCCGGCGACACTGCATTCAACCGTGGCAGACCAAAGCCTGAGGACGGTGCCGTGCCCTTGATCACCTCGGAGTGATAAAACGCGAGGGCGCTGGCAACACGGGCGCCGCCGGACTTGCCGGACGTGTAAACCCGGCGCGCGTCGATGTTGAACAACTCCTTGGCCCGATAGAGTGCCAGCAGCGACGCGCCGAAGCGGAGCGTGTAGTCTCCCTGATTGTTGCCGACGTTCCGAGGTGCGATCCAAATGAGATTCTTGTCGTTGGACGCGGTCTGCAGCACCACGCCGGGGGTAGGGTCCGAGGTGATGTAAACCACGACGCCATAGGGCTTCGTGCCATCGTAGCCAGGCGGAACATAGACGTCGTAAGTCCAGGAGCCCGGATCCACGTCGTAGTCGATCAACTCGGGCCACTGGGGATTGACCGCAGCGAGGTTTTGAAGCGCCCCTAACGTGATGTTGCTCTTCAGCCCCGTCCCGATCGGGGAGGGTGCCGCAATCAAAGCGGGCCAAGCGAGTAATGCCAGCAGCATGGCGACAGGCCACCCCACGCGGCGGCTGGATCGCAGCGACGAGACAAAGGAAGTGGTGCGGAACATGTCCTGGAAGCAGGAGAAGGTGAGCATTTCGAGCGAGCGACTTTTGCGGCCATATTTCACGAGGCGGTCGTTTCCCGCGAAGTCTCGATGAGTTGGGCAGATCAGGAAAGTCTCCGAGAAGACGGCAGGATAGCAAGCATTAGAGATGAATTTTAAATGATCTACGGCTCACACGGAAGTCGGTTTAACGGGAGTGGGGCGGACTCGGTATTGTTGGTCCGGGCAGGCTTGGGCCGTCCATCCAAATGCCGGACACAAGGGTTTTATGGCGAACTTCCGGTATCCTCGCGTCTGCATGGTTACTTGCTAATCAGCGTGAAGGTGAGATGACCGCTGAGGAAAACCCAAAATCCCCAACGGCCATCCCTCTGTCGCGGATTGCTACAGAAATCAGTTCTTCCGGCGGCGGCGGAGCAGACCGGTGCCGATGAGCACCCCGGCCAAGGCGGAGGTGGGTTCCGGGACGGCGGACCAAGTGAGGGTCTTGCCACCACCGGTGAATTTGACCAGGCACGCCTTCATTGAGCCTTACTGCTATATCATTTGGGTCTGATGATTGGGGAAAAGATGGGGCGGCTTCAATCCACATCCGTGCGGAAAGGCGAAGCCGGAAGGCCGGTGCGATTGACGAGATTGCCGTCCGGCACGTTTGCCCAGGCGTAGCGGACCACCACCGGCGAGGAAACCTCGGCGGCCGAGACTACGATGGTATCTCCATGAATCTCCGCCTTGGCCGGATGGAAGACCTTGTCGGCACCTGCAATGGTGAAGCCTTTTAATTCTCCATCCTTCGCGACGAGTCCGCCGCCGAGGTGATTGAAATGGAGAACCACGCCCGCACCTTCGGATTTCATCGAGTCATACACCGGTCC